>UQLA01000003.1 GCA_900541745.1 uncultured Collinsella sp.
CGTAGCGGGTGGTTTAAAGCTGGCCGCTGCGCGGCCAGCGGACTAAAGTCTTGAATGAAAGGGCGCTGACCTTCTGGTCGCGCCCTTGAAATTGAACGTCAGATTGCCGCTTAGGGGCGTTTGCAGCGTCGAGCAGTTACGGCGTTTGGTAAAACGCCGTAACGAACTACCGCGCAACGAACTAGCTCAGCATTGCATCCATCATCTCGGAGTTGACGGAGTCGTCGGCAGACCACTCACCGTCGTCGTTGCAGGTGTACTTGAAGATAACCGTGGTCTTCCTGGGCTCGGTGGCCTTGGTCACATCGACCATAACCTGACCGGCCATCTTGTACAGCTCGTCATCGGAAGGAACCGTGTCAAGCGCAGCGACCTTCTCCTGATACTGGGTGGAAAAGTCCTCGACGATCTTGTTCATGGACTTGCAGGTGATAGAGACCTCGGCGGTCGCGACGCCCTTGTCCTCGTCGACCGTCACGTCGCCGATCTTGTAGTCAAAGCCCTTGAGATAGGTCTTGGCATACTCCTTGGGATCGATACCCAGCTGCTCGAACTCGTCGCCCGAAGCCTCCTCCAGACCAGAGAGGAAGTCGTCGCCACCGTTCTTGACCTCGTCAAACTGCGTCGTAAGATCCTCGGTGATGAGCTCCTCAACCGAAGGACCTCCACAGCCGGAAAGCACGACCACGCATGCAACCAAGACGGCCATGAGGGGCGCAAGCAGCAGCTTCTTTTTCATGTTGTTCCTCCCAATGAGCGGCACTGCGCTTCCCAGACGCGGCGCACGTTGTAATAAGTAAGCCCATACTATCCACTTATGAACACCCTCGGCAACGCGAAGGCGCGGTCGGTTCGTTTTAGCGTCCGAACGGTTTGCAAGCCCGCCCAACGTGCAATAAAACGCTTCCCCGCGATGCAATAAAAAAGGTGGCCGAAAAACCCGACCACCCTTGCACATCCTTTGGATGCCGCAGTTTACTTGCGGACGACCTTAACGATGGCGTCACCGGCGGCGACAGCGGAGCCGGCCTCAACGGCGAGTTCGACATCGGCAAACTCGGCGGTGTTGGACACGGCCACGACGACGCAGTCCTTGTAACCGGCGGCAGCGATCTTGGCGCGGTCGATCTTGAGTATGGGCTGGCCGGCCTTCACGACGTCGTCAGCCTTGACGAAGCCCTCGAAGCCGTCACCGTTCATGTTGACGGTATCGACACCAACGTGCACCAGAACCTCGATGCCGCTATCGGACTGCAGACCCACGGCGTGACCCATGGTGACGGTCACCTTACCGTCGCAGGGAGCGTAGACCAGATCGTCCTCGGGCCACACGGCACAGCCCTTGCCCAGAACCTCGCCACCAAAGACGGGATCGGGCACGTCGGCCATCTTGATGACCTTGCCCTTGACGGGCGAGCACAGCACGTCGGCGCCAGCAGAAGCAGAGATGGAGGCCGGAGCAGCGGCAGCCGCGGGCTCAGCCTTCTTCTTGAACATGTCAAACAGACCCATACGTTTTCTCCTCTTGATTAAGCGCAACGTTGTGCGCATGCCTACGGTAATTATAGTGCCAAATGGCCAAAATACTAAGGCGAGGGCTCGAATCGCAAGCCCTTCCCGGTAGTGCTCGTGAGATGAGCATCTCCTTTGCATCGCGGGTCGATAAGCCGAGTATCGCCTGCGCAGATTATGGAGCGCATGGAGGGGCTCTACCAGACCACGCTGGCCGAAACGCAGGAGCTGCTCGACCCCACGCAGCTCGACCACGCCGCCAAGCTTATCGCGAACGCCCGACAGGTCGACATCTACACGGGCTCGCACAACCTCTATCCAGCGGGAATGTTTCGCGATCGCCTGCTCTCCGCCGGTAAAAGCGCGACGTGCCACGACGGTGCCGAGGCCCAGGTGCGAGCGGCGCTCGCCTCGGGCACCGACCATGCGGCAATCGTTATCTCCTACAGCGGCCTTGCCCCAAACCTCAAGGACATCTTGCCGATCCTCAGCAGTCGGCATGTCCCGGTCATCGTCATCGGCACGCCTTATTGCGCGCGCCTGCATCCCGGTTTTACCGCCTACCTTACGGTGAGTGACCACGGGAGCATGACACATCGCATCACGCAGTTCGCCAGCCACATCGCCGTGCAATACGTGCTCGATTCGCTCTACAGCAGCTACTTCGCCAAAGACTACGCCCGCTGTGCCGAATTCCTAGAGCGCTCATTCCCCTACACCCGCCTCCCCGGGCTCAAGTAGTCATTTAAGAACGTCCCCAATGACTAACGGCCGACCTAATAACGACTTCTCGTCATTAGGTCGGCCTTTTCAGCTCTAATAACTATTTATTCCGTAAACTCGTTATTAGAATCTGACGCAGAAGGCCGGGCTCACATGTGGCACCATGGCGGAAAGCAGCTTGTCCCTGCGCCAACCGAATGAGCGTGGATTTTCGGACGCCTATCTAACGAGCGTGGATAATCTCCCACTTTGAGCCCGCACACAGGCCAAAAACGGGAGATTAACCACGCTCATTTCTGACTAGTCATTGGGGACGTTCTTAAACGACTGGTCAAACAAGAACGTCCCCAATGACTAGTCCGGCAACGCCGATGCCTTGGCAACGACAGCGAACGGGCCGCATTCGGAGCAAGACGACGCCGCAGGTAGAGGACGGACAGCGAGCGGGTCGCATTTGTGACAAGGTGACGTGAAACGAAAGGGCGCTGACCTTCTGGTCGCGCCCTTGAAGTTGAACGTCAGATTGTCCAAATGCGGCCCGCGCAGCGTCGAGCCGTTACGCGGGTTGGTAAACCCGCGTAACTAACTACTCCCGAGCTCCGTACTGCTCGTAGTAGGCGTCGATGGCGGTCTTAAGCTCGTCGTCAATGACGACCTTGCCGTCGATCTCGTGGTTGTAGAGGGTCTCGACGACCTCGGCCATGGAGACGATGCTCGCGACGGGGAAACCGTACTTGGCCTCGATCTCCTTCTGCGCGGTAGTCACGCCACCCTTGCCGACCTCCATGCGGTTGAGGGACACGATCAGGCCCTTGATCTCGACATCGGCAGCAGCCTTAACCTTGGGATAGGTCTCGTCGATGGACTTGCCGCTGGTGGTGACGTCCTCGACCATGACCACACGGTCGCCGTCCTTGGGCTCATAACCCAGCAGGTTGCCCTTATCGGCACCGTGGTCCTTGGCCTCCTTGCGGTCACAGCAGTACTTGACCTCCTTGCCGTACAGCTCGTGGTAGGCAATGGCGGTAACAACAGCCAGCGGAATACCCTTGTAGGCCGGCCCAAACAGGACGTCAAAGTCGTCGCCAAAGTTATCGTGGATGGCCTGGGCGTAATACTCGCCCAGCTTCTTGAGCTGATAGCCCGTCACGTAAGCGCCGGCGTTCATAAAGAACGGGGACTGACGGCCGCTCTTGAGCGTAAAGCTGCCGAACTTAAGGACGTCGGACTCGACCATAAACTTGATGAACTCTTGCTTGTAAGCCTCCATGCGGGCTCCTCTCGTAATTGCGTACGTGCTCTTCAGTTTAGCGCAGGCGAGGCGTCGATGTGGGCGTGCTTTGAGGCCACATCCCCCGTTAGAGTAAGGAACTGGGCGGCGGCTCATACGCTAGTCCTTGGGCGTCCAGGACCAGAAGAAGTTGATAAGGGCCACACGCGAGGCGGTGCCGGTCTTTTTGTTAATCGAGGAAATGTGACGATAGAGCGTGGAGCGCGAAAGGAAGAGCGTTGCGGCGATGTCCTGAACGCTCTGGTCCGAAGCGACCAATACCTCAAGAATATCGCGCTCGCGCTCTGTAGGCCCAAAGGTGGCGACGAAAGCATCGAGGCGTTCATCGGACGTGAGCTCCGCTGCCTCCACGGGCTCGGGGTCGGAGCATGTGGGCGCAAGATCCCCACCAAGATCGTCGGTGGCAAGCGGCAGGCCATCCTGCATCACGGCATCATCGGCTCGTTGCCCCAACTGCCCCAGCAGCGTAATCGCAATGCCCACAAACATCACGAGCGCCGCACCGACCGCAGCCAGCACGTTTTGACTCGAGATGATCGCCACCGCCGGCGCCGTCACGAGCATCGAGCACACGTTGTTGACGACGCGACCCATGCACGGCCAAAAATATGACCAGCGCGCATAGAGCGAGACGGCGGCATATTTTGTGGTAAAGAACACCACGAAAAAGCCCGAGCCCAGATAAAAGATGGTAATGGCAGCAAGCTCGTTGCCGCCATTACCATCGACGATGAGCACAAAGAACGAAAGCGTGGACAGTATGGCGGCACATGTCATGCCGATATTCATATACGAGCGGCCGTGCAGGTCAAATAGTGCGCCAGCGACCAACGAGCTCACGACAAGCAGCAGGCGCGGCCAATCGCCCAAATCGACGGCTCCGACAGCATGCAAGGTCGTGAAGCCCGCGTTGAGAGCGGCGAATACGCTGGAAAGACACGCCGTCGCCACGGTCAGGCGAACTACGGCGCGACGGAATGCCGCCTTTGCCTCGGGATCGTCATGCCACTTGGCGCCATATTCCAGAGCATCTACCGAAAGCCCGGCAGCACTGGGTTCAAAGTTGGGGTCGGACTCGTCGCGCAGCTTGGCGCGTCGGGCACCGTGGAGCAACGCCACCTGCGCGATCGCACAGACGACCAGAACAGCCTGCTGAGGAATACCGACAGGCATCACCATGTGGTTGATCACCTGTACCAGAACGCCCATGGCATAGGAAAGTGCGGCGGCGCGCGCCAGGCAGGGCGTCTGCGCAAAACGCCGCGCAAGATTGGCATGGGCGGTCGATCCGCAATAACCCAGGGCGCAGCACGCCACCAGGCCGCCGGCAATTACTACCTCAAACCGCACTGCCGTAATCATCAGCAGCAACGCCGATACCAACAGCACGCCTGTAATATCGCTCGTCGCATCGATCGTCTGGGGAAGGCGATAGTACAGAAATGGGCGCACGAAAAAGCCAATCACGCTCGCGCCGACAACGATGCTCTCGTAGATGACGACCTCACTCGATGGCACGAACTCGGCTATGCGCACATCAAAGAGATACTCGCACGCCAAAAACGTGAAGAAGAACAGCGCCAGGCATATAATCTCCCGAATGCCCCGACGCAAATATGCGGTTGTGTCTCCCATGCCCCTCATGGTTAACCCCCAGCCGCTCAATTGTCTGGAAATCTATTTTAATAAAGAATCAATCTCAATAGCAAGGCCAAGCTCGAAATGTTGCAAATTCGACCCCAGCCGTCCACATCACACCGCGATTTTGAGCCGCATGGACCAGAAGGAACGCGCGCAACGCCACTTCCTTGATGGGCATCCCGATGCGAACGCGCCCGGCAAGCATTAACTGCTCGCCAGGCGCCTTGGTTAGGAGACCCTGAAGTTGAGTGTCTCAACTTCCTTAGGACAGGTCCTCACCGTTCGTTTCGATGACATGCTTGTACCAGTCGAAGCTCTTCTTCTTGGAACGCTTGAGGGTGCCGTTGCCCGCATCATCGCGGTCCACATAGATAAAGCCATAGCGCTTGGACATCTCGCCCGTGCCGGCAGACACCAGGTCGATCGGGCCCCAGGTGGTGTAGCCCAGCAGGTCAACGCCGTCCTCGGTCACCGCATCGCGCATCGCGGCGATATGCTGGCGCAGGTAGTCGATACGGTAGTCGTCGTTGATGGAGCCATCCTCCTCGACAACATCCTTGGCGCCCAGGCCGTTCTCGACCACAAACAGCGGCTTCTGATAACGGTCGTACAGATCGTTGAGCGTAATACGGAAGCCCAGCGGATCGATGGCCCAGCCCCACTGGCTCTCCTGCAGGTAGGGGTTCTTGGCGCCGGCGAAGGCGTTGCCCTGGGTGCGCTCGACATCGGGGTTATCGGCACCGGCGGAGCAACGGGTGCTGTAATAGCTAAAGCTGATGAAGTCGACGGTGTTAGCGGCCAGGATCTCGCGGTCCTCGTCCGTCATGCCCACATCGATGCCCAGACGCTCGAGCTTCTTGACGGCATAGGCCGGGTAGTAGCCACGGCTCTGGACGTCAACGAAGAAATAGTTGCTCTGGTTGTCAAGCTGAGCCTGGCGTACATCGCCCGGACGGCAGCTGTAGGGATAGTAGCTACCTGCAGCGAGCATGCAGCCGATCTTGATCTCGGGGTCGATCTCGTGGGCGATCTTGGTTGCCCAAGCGCTGGCGACAAGCTCGTTGTGAGCGGCAAGGTACTCGACGGCCTCCTGGTTCTCGCCCTCCTCAAAGACCAGACCGGCACCCATAAACGGCAGGTGCAGGATCATATTGATCTCGTTAAAGGTAAGCCAGTACTTCACCAGACCCTTGTAGCGGGTGAAGATCGTAGTCGCGAGGTTCTTGTAGAAGTCGATGAGCTTGCGATTGCGCCAGCCGCCGTACTCCTTGATGAGGTGAATCGGGCAGTCGAAGTGCGTGATGGTCACGAGCGGCTCGATGCCGTGCGCCTGACACTCACGGAACACGTCCTCGTAGAAGGCCAGGCCAGCCTCGTTGGGCTCGGTCTCGTCACCGTTGGGGAAGATGCGGGTCCACGCCAGGCTCATACGGAAGGTCTTAAAGCCCATCTCGGCAAAGAGAGCAATATCTTCCTTGTAGTGGTGATAGAAATCGATGCCAGTCTGCGCGGGATAGTAATAGCCGTCCTCGAAGTCGAGCATCTTGCGCTGGCCAGAGACCACCGCATAGCGCTCGGAGCCGTGCGGAGCCACGTCCACGTTGGCCAGGCCGCGGCCGTCCACGTCGTAGGCGCCCTCGCACTGGTTGGCAGCCGTTGCGCCGCCCCACAGGAAGTCATTACGGAAAGCCATGCATCAATCCTTTCGCACGCTGTTGTCATGGGCTCAGTATCCCTGCAAACAACGCGTCGCTCAACGGCAACGGCGCAGGCCGATACTTCTTTTCGCGTGCAGGCGCCCGGCAACCGCCCCGTCTGACACTTTTTGATACCCGCCCGCCCAATCCACCACAAAGGGGACAGGCACCTTTGTGGTGGTTGGGGGCGGTTTGTCTCGATCTGTAACAGGTAGGCCGCCAAAACCGGGCCTGGTGTTACAGATCGAGATCTTTCGGGCAGCCCCTGCAGTTTGTCTCGATCTGTAACAGGTAGAGACGATTTAGCCCGCTAGATGATACAGATCGAGATGGAAGATTCTAGTCGCAGGCGATGTCGAGGTTCTTGCCGATGAGGCCTACGTAGCCGCCCTCGGCAGCCTTGGGGCTGTCAGCATGGCAGAGGACCCACTTGTCGGCCTTCCAGTAGCAGTAGCTGTCACCGGTGGCAGGCATGTCGGCCGCGGCCTCGGGGCGCGGGCCGTTGGCGCCCGCCGGCAGCGCCACCATCACCTGGAAGCCGCCTTCGTCGACCATGCAGGGCGTGTAGTGGAGCGTGGTGTTGAAAACCTCAACAAGCGTGCCGGCCGGCACGCGGAACGCCTTGACGCACGCGGTGTCGAGCTTGCCGTCCTCGATCTCCCAGCGATGCGCCACAAGCAGGATAAAGTCGCGGGCGCCCAGGTTGAACTCGCTCGCGCGGTGGTACTCCAGGCAGTTGAGACGCGTGTTGTGGCCGTTGCACCAGCCCAGCTGGAAGGGACGACCGCCAAACATGAGAAAGCCCAATTTATCGGCATCCTTGACGCCCTCGAGCTCCGGCGCGCTCGCCACGTATTTGCTGCCCTCGGGGATGGGCGTGGCAGAGAGCGCCTCGAGCACGGGCGACGTGAGCTCGGACGGAACGTTATCCCAAACGTTGCCATAGGACTTGAACTCGGGATCAGAGACAGAGTAGATATGCATGTTCGCTCCTGTTCGTTTGTGTGCAGTATGAACATTCTAGAACAATCTTGTTCTGTTTTGAGCACTCGGTATAAAAAAGCGCTCCGAAACGGGTGGGAGCGCTTCTAGTACAAACGCTATTCCTACGAGGGGCCTTTACGCCTGCTGATAGTGCAGGTGCTTCTCGTCGATATCGGCCAGGTCGCGGTCGAGGTAACGGCGCGCGAGCCAGTTAGCCATGGGAAGGTTCTGGTCCAGGTAGTTGCCGCACTCCGCGGGAGCGGCACCGGGGACATCGCCCTCAAAGTCGGCGACAAACTCGAACAGCTCACGTACGAGTGGCAGGATCTCCTCGCTCGTCACCTCGCCAAATACGACGAGGTAAAAGCCCGTGCGGCAGCCCATGGGGCCAAAGTAGACAATGCGGCTCGACCACTCGGCATGATTGCGAAGGAACGTCGCGCCCAGGTGCTCAATGGTGTGACACTCGGCGGTGTTCATGACCGGCTCCTTGTTGGGCGTGGTCAGGCGCAGGTCAAACGTGGTGACGGCGGCGCCGGTCGCCGGATCGCGGTCGATGCGGCTCACATACACGCCGGGCTCAAGTAGCAGATGGTCAACGGAAAAACTCGCGATGCGCTCCATGGCAGATCCTCTCGATAGTCAAATTGGGACGGGGCTCTTTTAGCTGGTTCGAATGGTCGCACCAATCATACCAGTCAAAAAAGCCCCGTCCCAAAAAGACAACTTAGCCAAGGACATGAGCCATGCGCGTCTTGAACTCGGACAGGAAGCGCGGGGCATCCACGGTCAGTGCCACAAGCGCGCTCTTGTCCGGATCGAATAGGCGGCGCTCATCGCAGATGGTGCGGCCGCGATACTCGCCGAGCAGGTCGACGCGCAGGTTACAGCCGAGCGCGCCCACGAGCGTGGGGTCGATCGCCACGGCAACGGCCAGAGGATCGTGCAGCGCACAGCCACCCAGGTAAGGTGCGTTCATCTCGTACGAACCGATGTAGTGCTCGACCATGCTCGCGAACGCGCAACCGGCCATGGTGCCCGAGCCCGTCCAGCCGGCAATGTCGCGGCGCGTGAGCACCACGCGATGCGTCACGTCCAGACCCACCATGGTGAGCTTGCGGCCCGAGCGCAGCACAGCATCGGCCGCCTCGGGATCGCTTGCCATGTTGGCCTCGGCGCCCGCGCTCACGTTTCCGGGCACGGTAAGCGCACCGCCCATCACGACCACGCGGCCGATAGACATCATCGCCGCCGCATCGCGCTCCAAGGCAAGTGCCAGGTTGGAGAGCGGACCGGTCGCCACGTAGATCAAATCGGGACCATAGGTGCGCGCGGCATCAATCAGATAATCGACCGCCGCGTTACCGTCGGCCGACGTCGCCCCCACCGGCTCGTACGGCGACGCGGGCACGCTCGCCCCGCCAATGCCGTTCTTGCCGTGGATGAGCGTGGTGGACGCCGGCGGTGTATAGGGCTCAGTCGCCTTAATGGGACGATCGGCGCCCAGGTACACCGGAACCTCGGGGCGACCCAGCAGATCGAGCACCGCCAGGCAGTTGTGCGCCGATTGCTCGACGCGCACGTTGCCAAAGCACGTGGTGATGCCCACCAGCTCCACCTCGGGGCTCGCGATGGCATAGGCAAGCGCCATCGCATCGTCCACACCCATATCCAGATCAAGGATCAGCTTCTTGGTTGCCATTGTTCTACTCCGCTTCTCCGTCTTGTACTAAATCGTCTAAATCAAACACGCGCTCAACTTCGGCTCGCGTGGGAATCGACTGCTGAGCGCCCAGGCGCGACACCGTCACTGCCGAGGCGCGAGCACCCGTGGCCATGCACTCAAAGAGCGGCAAGCCCTCTAGGCGAGCTGCTGCCAACGCACCGATAAACGTATCGCCCGCGGCCGTGGTATCGACTACCGTGCTCGAAAGCGCCGGCATGCGCAGCAGCTCACCACCATCGCCGAGCGTAACCGAGCCGGCGCCGCCCAACGTGATGACCGCAGCTCCGGCACCCTTGGCGAGCAGGGCATTGAGCGCCGCGATGCAGCTCGCATCATCCGCGGGCAAGATGCCCGTCAGCACCTGGCATTCGGTCTCGTTGGGACAGACCAGGTCGACCGCAGGCCAGGCCTCCGCAGGCAACTCACAGGCAGGCGCTGGATTAAAAACCGCATAGAACCCCAGCTCGTGAGCGCAAACAAGTGCCTCGGCCGTCGCTGCAAGGTCACATTCGCCCTGGGCGATAAAGACGCTTCCGGCAGCCGGGGCAATATCGCTGGCGTCGCCGTCGAGCTCATCGGCCACCAGACAACGCAGGGCGCAGGCCACATCCTCGCCCGCAAGCGCGTGGTTGGCGCCCGGCGACAGCACGATGCGGTTGTCGCTCTCGCAGCGAATGATAGTCGCGGTACCGGTCTCCACGTCATCGCGACGCGCCACAAACTCAACGCCCACGCCGGCATCCTGAAGCCCCGCCACGAGCGCATCGCCAAACGCATCGCACCCGACCGCGCCAATCATGCACGTGCGCGCACCCATGCGCGCGGCGGCGACGGCCTGGTTAGCGCCCTTGCCACCGGCGTTGGTGATAAAACCACTGCCACCGACGGTCTCGCCCGCGCGCGGCATGCGCTCGCACGCCACCGAAAGGTCCATGTTCATGCTGCCGAACACCGCAACGATGCCGCGATCTGCCATGGAAACCTCCTCATCTGCGGGCCTTATGCCCACCGTCGGCCGTCAATCGTGCCCTCTCGCACCTCTATAACTTTAGTTCACTTTGATGTGAACGCACGCTTGAGCTTGCGCCAGCAGCAAGCATTCACAGGAGCAGGCAGCTACAATGAATATGTGCTGATTATTCTCGTCATTGGATGATGTTTTATGGAACAATTCCCACAATCGAGCCTACGCGGCCCGCGCCGCGCGCCCGATAACCAGGCGCCGCACGAACGCCCGCGCGCCGACCGCCGCACCGGCGAGCCACGACGCGGCCCGATCCCGCATCGAACGCCCACCAACAAGGACGCCCGCACCAACAGCGCCGCAAAAGAACAGGCACCCGCTCGCCCCAAGTCCCGCTACATTCCTGCGCTCGACGGTCTGCGTACGCTCGCCGTCGTCGCGGTGGTGCTCTATCACCTCAACCTCACGTGGGCTCAGGGCGGCCTGCTCGGCGTCACGATCTTCTTTGTGCTTTCGGGCTATCTGATCACGCGCCTGCTGCTCAACGAAGTCGCTAAGACCGGCCGCATCGATCTTAAGAGCTTCTGGATTCGCCGCATCCGTCGCCTGGTCCCCGCCGTGGTAACGGTAGTGTTCGTGACCTGCGCGCTGTGCACCATCTTTAACCACGTGATGCTCACCAAGATGCGCCCCGACATCCTGCCGTCGCTGCTGTTCTTCAACAACTGGTGGCAGATTGCCCAAAACGTCTCGTACTTCAATGCTCTGGGCGACCCCTCGCCGCTCACGCACTTTTGGTCACTTGCCATCGAGGAACAGTTCTACCTGATTTGGCCGCCACTGCTGTTTGCCATGGTATCCATGCATGTGAGCAAGCCCAACACGCGCCGCGTGGTTCTGGGCCTTGCCGCGGTATCTGCCCTCGCCATGATGGTGCTTTACAACCCTGCCGCCGACCCCAGCCGCGTGTACTACGGCACCGACACCCGCGTGTTCTCGCTGCTACTGGGTGCCTGGATGGCCTTTATCCCCGATCGCGACCTGGCGCCGGTGCGTCTCGCTCATCGTTTGGGGCTCAATCGCCTGGCTGGCGCCGCCAAGCACGGCAAGAACGCCGTGGGCAAACCTGGCGAGAAGGCCGACGAATCAGCCGAGACTGCCCCGGCACAGCCGAGCGCCCTCGTGCGCTTTTGGTCCTCGCCCGCATCCATCGATGTGTTGGGCGTCGTGGGCCTGGTTGGCCTTGCCGCCATGGTCGCGCTCACCAACGGCTACACCGCGTTCCAGTATCGCGGCGGCACGCTGTTATGCTCCATCCTCACGCTCATGGTCATCGCGGCCTGTGTGCAGCCCCAGGGAATGGTTGCCCGCGCGCTGTCCGCCGAGCCGCTCGTGTGGGTTGGCAAGCGCTCGTACAGCATCTACCTGTGGCACTATCCGCTGCTGCTGCTCATGAACCCGGTCGCCAACATCAACGATACGCCCTGGTGGCAGTACATTTTGCAGGTGCTGCTGGTGGTCGCCGTAGCCGAGTGCTCCTATCGCTTTATCGAAACGCCGTTTAGGAAGGGCGCCTTCGGCCGCACCGTCGCCGAATTCCGCGATGGCACCACCACGCCCGCCAACTGGGTGCGCGCGCACGTCCCTGTCTGCGCAGCCTGCGCCGTCGTGTTAGTCGTTGCGCTGGGCGGCCTGATCTTTGTGCCCGAGACGTCTGCGCTGAGCGGCGAGGGCGCCGAAGTTCTGAACAAGGAAGCCAAAAACACCGCGCCCACCGACCAGCAGGCGGCCGACGACACCGACAGGGACAACGACGGCTTCCCCGATGGCTCCTACGACCTGTTGATGATCGGTGACTCCGTGTCGCTGCGCGCCGTTGATTCCTTTGACGGCGTGTTCCCGCACAGCCATATCGATGCCGAAAAGGGCCGCCAGTTTGATGCGGGCCGCGCGACATTTGAGGGCTATATCCAGCAGAACCTTGCCGGCAAGATCGTGGTCTTTGCCCTGGGCACCAACGGTTTGGTAACGGACGCCCAGGTCGACGCAATCATGGCCGACGCCGGCGAGCAGCGTATTGTCGTGTTTGTAAACACGCGTAGCCCGCAGCCGTGGGTCGGGTCCACGAACCAGGCCATCGCCAACGCCGCAACGCGCTACAAGAATGTACGCGTTATCGACTGGTACGGGTACAGCGCCAACCGCAACGACCTGTTTGACGGCGACGGCACGCACCTGTCGGCCACCGGCGTGGCCGAGTACCTCAATCTCATCCACGATGCGGTCAAGAAGGACCTGCCCGTGCACCCCGAGGACCACGTCAACGATCCGCAGCCGGCAGCCGTCAAGTCCGCCGCCGATGCGCTCGTCAGTGCCCTCGCCTACAAGCCACACAAGCTGGGCACCGACAAGTAACGCACAGCCAAATCTGCTTACATCCGCAGGGGGCGTCGGCCACGGCCGACACCCCCTGCGGCAGTTAGGGACACTCCTTTTGCACCGGCACCTAGGGATACTCCTGGCGCAGCCAATGAAGACCCCTACGGATGAATTCCAAGCCGCTCCAGACATCGTTTCCGCGCCTCGCGCCTGCCCCAAACAATCAAAACAAGCCCTTTTCGCCGCAACCTCAAAGGTCCGTGGGCAAAAAAGGGCAAATATGAGTACTGTTACCATTTTAGTAGCAGACAAAATCCCCCAAAATGACGTCCGGGCGAGCCCTACAGCCCCTTAAAGCAGCCAACCTGACTGGTTTAAGGCGTATTGGAGCCAATTTTAATGGACATACTATAGATTATGTTCATTATCTTCTTCGATGTAAATGCTATTCACTTAGCAACAGTACTCATATTTGGCATTTTTTGCCCACTGCCATATAACTAACACCCTATAGCAGACAAAAAACAGGCCGCAGCCCATCGCTGCGGCCTGTTCGGAGGCAAAAGTGGGCGCTAAGCGCCGTAGCCCATCGCTTGCAGCACAAACATGACGACCGTCAGCACCGTAATCACGCCGATAGTCGCCCACGTGAGCACGTTCCATACGCGGCCGTTGCGGTTGGCGCCCATAATGTGGCGATCCGCCGCGATAACCACCTGGAATACCAAGACTACGGGCAGCAGCACGCCGTTGATGACCTGCGAGGTCATCATAATCTGGAACAAATCGACGCCGGGCATAAGCACCAACACGGCAGAAATGCCGATGATGGCCGTAATGATGCCGCGATAAACCGGGGCCTCGTCCCAGCTGCGATCGGCGCCTCGCTCCCAACCAAAAGCCTCGCAGATGGCACTCGACGTAACGCCCGGCAGCACGCAGGCAGCCAAAAAACTCGCTGCGACCAGGCCCGAGGCAAACAGCACCGTGGACCACTGGCCCGCGATGGGCTCCAGCGCGCGAGCGGCATCGGCGGCATCGCTAATCTGAATACCCGCCGGGAACAGCACCGTACCGGTCGTGATGATAATGAAGCCCGCAATGATATCAGCGGCGATCGAGCCGCTCACGGTGTCGATACGCTGGAGCACAATGTCGTCCTCGCCCGCATTCTTATCGACCACGTTGTTCTGAGCCAAGAAGATCATCCACGGTGCGATGGTGGTACCGATCGTTGCGACCACGAGCGACACGTAGCTGGGGTCGTTTTGAATATTGGGGACGACCAAGTCGACCGCGACCTCACCCCAGTTGGGGCCGGCCATAAACGCGGCGACGATGTAGGTCACGAACACGCAGCTTACCAGCAGCAAAATCTTCTCGATGCGCTGGAAACTACCCGACATGGTAAGCATCCACACCAGCAGCGCCACGAGCGGCACCGAGATGCTCGCCGGAACGCCAAACAGCGCAAGGCCACTCGCGATACCCGCGAACTCCGAGATGGTCACCGCCGTGTTGGCGATCAACAGCGCCGCCATGGCCAGCACGCTCTTGCGCACGCCAAAGCGCTCGCGAATGAGCGACGCCAGGCCCTTACCCGTGACGCATCCGCAGCGCGCCGCGGTCTCCTGCGTCACGATGAGCAGCACGGTCATGACGGGAAGCATCCAGAGCATCTTATAGCCATAGCTGGCGCCCGCGCTGGAATACGTGGCGATGCCGCCGGCGTCATTGCCCGAAAGCGCCGCCAGAAGACCGGGGCCCATGGCGCCAAAGATGGCCGCGATGGTCAGCTTTTGCTTGGTGCTCGGCTTTTGCTTCGTATTTTGCACGCGACCACCTACCCCATGACCGACATGGTGAGCAGCACCGCAGCAGCGCAGTACGCCACACACGAGATCATGACGGCGATGACGTTCATGGCGGTACCCGACGTATTGAGGTCGTGCTCATCGCGCCAGAACAGCACCATCAGGTAAATCACGGCGCTCATGTTGCCCACCAGGCAGATGATGGCCGCGATGTTAAAGCAGCCGGTAAAGAGCTGTTCCTCAAGCATAGGGGCATCGAGGAACGCGGCGGTGCGCACCAGCTGCGCACACAGGTAGGTCACGAGCGAAAGGATCAGGCCCATACCCGTGCTCTGGAAGAAGAATCCCAGGTACGGTTTGGGCTCGTCGTCGTGGCCGTCGTACTCCAAGAAGTAGTTCTTGACGAACGACACCATGCGCGAGGCAGCAAGCAGCACGAGCGGCATGGCGCACATGGGGAACACCACCAGATGCGCGGAGCCCAGCGCCGTCCCCAGCACCGTCGCCATAATGCACGAGGCGATGCCCCACACGACGACCCAGTACTGACGATGCACGAACCAGCTGAGCACGTTCGTCGAGTCGTCCGACGCGCTATCGCCCGAACCGACACCGGCGATCTGCAGGTCCTCCTGATGCTCCTCGGCGATAACGTCCATGGCGTCGTCGAAGGTCACGATACCCAGGATATGACGGTTCTCGTCGCAGACAGGGATGGCAACCAGGTCGTACTTGGTCATCTCGTCCGTCACGTCTTCCTGGTCCTCGTCGGGCGACACATAGACCAGATCGCGATAGGCGAGCTGGCCCAGCGTGGCGTCGCGGTCGGCCACGATCAGCGTGCGCAGCGAGAGCACGCCCGTCAGCATGCCGCTCGGATCCTCGGTATAGACGTAATAGACGCTCTCGAAGTCCTCATCGAGTTTGCGAATCGCCTCGATGGCATCGCCGACCGTCGCCGTGGCGGGCAGCGAGACAAACTCCGAGGTCATGATGCGGCCGGCGGTGTTGTCCTCATAGCCCAGCAGGTTACGAATCGCCTTCTCCTCCTTGACGCCCATCAGGCGCAGGAGCTTCTCGGCCTTCTCATAATCGAGCTCGTCGATCAGGTCGGCAGCGTCGTCCGGGTCCATCATGGCAAGCATCGACGATGCGTCGGTATCGGACAGGCCCTCGAGCATCTCGGTCATGAGCTCGTCATCATCGAACTCCGAGATGGCCTCGGCGGCCTGTGCCGTATCGAGCTGCGCGAACACCTGCGCGCGCAGGCGCGGGTCGAGCTGCTCGATGATGTCAGCGATGTCAGCAGGATGCAGCTCGCCAAGCGTCTTGTGCGACACCGAGAGCTGGATGTTCTTAGTCGAGCGATCGAGCAGGTCCATGTAAGACCAGGCGATAATGTCCTCGCTGAGCGGCTTGCCCAGGTGCTTCATAAAGCCCTCGACGACATGCTCGAGTGTGGGGCTGATCGCGCGCAGCAGACCGCGGGCGCCAACTTCGGCACCCAGCAGGCGCAGCTGATTTTCGCCCGACATGGAAAACTTGATGTCGTTTACGCGCACGACCTTCATGCCCTGCGTGTCGACAATTTGCTTATTGAGAACGTCGCGCGCCAGCAACAGCTCGGTCGGCTGCAGGTACGAAAAACGGATTTCGGTGGCCGACGTCTTAAGGTGTACACCCGTCTCGTCGATACGGTCGACCCATTTGCGCCAACTGATCATAAACGGCGTCTTGCCGGGACCACGGAACGCGAGCGACGTCACGTGCGGAAAAACTTCGCCGGTTGCAATGCCAAAATCGTTAACCACGCCGAGCTTTTCGCCGTCGACGTCCAAGACCGGCAATTTGAGCATCTCACTCAGATAATTCAATGGTGCTCCCCATCATTATTCCTGCGGACCGCGCGACCATGCCGGCACGCAATCCGTGGACTTTTAGATATGTATACGCATGCGCGGGCGGCACGCCGCTCGGCGCTCACACCCCGTGCACGCGCAGAAAGCACCTGCATGGGGTCATCGACTGTATGGTCGAGGTTTGGATTTCACCTGTAACCTTTCTCTTGACCCTCATTAACCGCAGTAACTATAGCATCAGCATCGCGCTGCGGCACCGAATTTATGCGCTGCACATTGCAGGCATACCAAACACTGACGTATCCGTGACATAGAGCCGGATGGGTGTGGTGGGACAAAGCGATTAAGACCGCCCTAAACGACCAGTCGTTTAAGCACGTCCCCAATGACTACTCTGTGGTGTCGTCGTCCGCGGGGAGTTGGGGGAACACGGCGTTTTTGGGCATGGAAACCTTGGTGAGCGAGGTGAGCTTTTTGCTCAATGCCGTGTCCGTCTTGACCAGGTCGCTGAGCGTCACGATCTTGTAGCCATCGGCGACTAGGCCATCGATAATCTGCGGCAGCGCCTCGAGCGTCTGCTCGGCGCACTCATCGCTATCGGTGAGCAGCACAATATTGCCCGGCGTCATCGAGTCGAGCACGGTCGACACTTGCTCGTCGGCGCCGTTGAGCAGCCAGTCGCCCGAATCGATATTCCACGAAACCACGGCGGACACCAGGTCCATCGAGTCGATCCAGTTTTGCTCGTCAAACGCGGCGTAGGGGGCACGCAGCAACATCGTCTCGACGCCGGTCGCCGACTTAATCGCCTCGGTGCCCTTCGTGATCTGCTTGCGTACCGTCTCGCGATCCTCGCCCTTGAGCGAATCATCGCTGTAGCTGTTGGAGCCGATCTCGCACCCGGCATCGGCAATCGCTTTGGCAGTAGCGGGCGAGGCTTCCGCGGCATCGCCCGAAAGGAAGAACGTCGCCGTGACGCCCTTTTCCTTGAGCACCTGCAAGATCTGCTTGGTCGCGCCGCTCGGACCCTCGTCAAATGTCAGGGCCACGTACTTTTCGTTGCCCCTGGGCGCTACGCTTGCGCACTCGACTACGCAGTCGGTGGCGGGCACGACCTCGCCGCGGTCCTGCGTCTTGCCCGACTGCTCGCCGACCCATACCTCGGAGCGGCCCTGAACACCCCAGGTTTTGACATACTCAATGGCACCCGTGCCCTCGACCTTAAGCTTTGGCTCGATGGTCGTGGCCTGGACCTCGTGCTTTTCATACACGTTGCGGCCATCCTTGACCGTCACCTTCTCGTCACCCGTAAGCTCGCGACTATCCCATTTGCCTTGCTTCACGCGCTTGCCGTCGACCTTCACCGACAGCTTTTCGCCGCCATGGCGCTTGAGCACGCTGTCGTCGACGGCCAGCAGGTCGCCGGCATCGTACGTTTCGGTCAGGCTTTGATCGTCGATAAGATTCTGCAACGTAGAGCCCACGCGCACCGCGGTCTTTTGCCCGTTGAGCTCCACGTCCACGCTGCGGTTGACGTAGCCCACGACGGCAGCGATAAACAGCACGAGCGCGCAACCCACGGCGATGAGCGCATAGGGCAGGCGGGACGGTCGGCGCGGCGAGCGCCCGTTGCCGATGCGCGCGCTGCGATCGCTAAACCCACGGCTATGGTTGAGGTACATCGCGCCGGGCTTACGGCGACGTCGACGCTGACCGCTGGGCAGCTGCCCCAGGTCGCGGCGCGCCGTCGGACGCGCACCCGAGGGCCCGTTTAAGTTAGATCCGTTTTGGCGCATGTGCCCTCCCCCATAAACACAGCGAGCCGGAGCAACATGTCTCCGGCTCGCCTCCCATCATTTGGTACGTCGCTATTTGCTAGCTTTTGACGAGCCCCCGCTCGCCTTTTGATATTCGTCCTTAAAGGCCTTGAACATACCGCGCGTCTTGCCGAGCTGCTTGCCCAGTGCGCGGCTGCCCTTGTCCACGGCGACCGATCCCTTGTCATCGAGCACCTTGGCGCCCTTCTTGACCTTATCGCCCACCACGACACTGGCCTCGGCAGCCTTGGCGGCCGCGCCGCCCGAATACCCGAGCCCCTTGACCTCGTCCGAGACAATCATCGCGCCGTTCTCGTAGCCGCGCAGCATCGTCGGCGGCACCTGCGTGTCGCCCACCAACATGCTCGATGCGGCGCTGGCGGTCACATAGAACGTCTGCACAATGCCCGAACGCGGCTTGAACTCAACGTCCGAGCAATAGCCCACGACGTCGCCCGATTCCGTGCGCACGTCCATGCCAACCCAGATGATGCAATCGTCCAGGTTGATATCGAGGCGCTTGGCCGCGGCGGCATCGTAGGTGCCCTTGACGTCGTCGACCGCGACAGCGCCCTCATAGACGCCGATGGCATCGAGCGCCACAAAGCGGTCGGGGCGCTCGATCATGCCCGCGATATCGGACTGGCGGACCATAAAGCCCACCACGCGCGTGCCGCCCGGGGTAAAGACGGGAAAGTGAATCTTGCCGAGCTTTTTAGGGCTGCGCGGCGTGCCGTCCTTTTTGGTGCGCTTGTCTTCGGCAGGCTTACGGTAAACCTTGACGCCGACAAAATCCCCTGCGCGCATTATGCCTCGGTCGAGGGCTCCGTGGCCTCGGTGCCGGCCTCGGTGACGTTCTCGACCACGACGTCGGCAGCGGGCGTCACGTTGCCGCCCGAGATGGCGTCGTTGAGCTGCTCGCGAAGCTGGTCCATGCGCTCGCGGGCCAGGTCGACCTTGGCGCGCAGGTCATCGGTCTTGGCGTCGACCATCGGACCAAAGTCGTTGAGCGCGGCACGAGCCTCCTCGGCACTGTGCTCGTAGGTGTCACGCATGTTGTCCCAGGCGTCGTTGGCGATATCGGCGGCCATGGCGCGGGTCTCGGCACCCGAGCGCGGGGCCAGAGCAACGCCGATGATAGCGCCGGCGGCAGCACCAAAGAGCGCACCGGAGACAAAGCTGAAAGTCTTTCCCATGATCATTCCTCTCCTGCGGGCACCTCGATGCCCACCGTTTGAATGCTGTCCATTATACCCGCAGCGCAACACTTGCCGTCGTGCTCATCTGCGTACGGTAAAAGCGCAGGTACATGATGGTGATAAGCGAGTGAGCCTACTCCTGCGGCATAGCCGGCATGGCGACCGTGGCGGCCGGGTTCTCGCCGGCGCCATCGACGAGCGGCAGGTTGCCCTCATGCGCCGAGCCGGACGGGGCCGTTGCCGCACCGCCAAAGACGGCCGCGGGGGCCTCGTGGTTCTCGGCGACCGCACCCTCGGTATCGATTGGCATCTGCGGCTCGTCGTCAAAGCTCGGGACGCCTTGGGGCTCCGCAGACTCGGGCTCAGCAGGCGCCTCGGCAACGGGCTCAGTGTCGGCGTCGGCAGGAGCATCGCCCTCGGGCGCATCCTCGGCCACGTCCTCGCCGTTCGCAGCGGCAACGGCCTCGTGCGGGTCCTTGCCCTCGGCCTCGGCGCGCATGCCCAGCACCAGGTTGCGCAGGCCAGCGACCGTGCCTTCCACGTCGGGGGCCGGCTGGTCGGCGTGCAGGTACGCCCAGTCCATCATAAAGGTCGCCGACGACAGCGCGCCAATGGCCAATGCGTCATCGGGACACGAAAGCTCAACCTCAAAGACACGCTCGTCATGCTCGCTCACGCGCGTGCGACCGCACGAGATGCTGCCGGCAAGACCGGTCTCGTTCATGAGCTCGACCGTCACGTGCTCCAGCAGGTGGCAAAGCTCGGTCTGGCCCATGCAGTCCTGGAACTCGCGACCCGAATCGCCCAGGCACAGGTGCTTGGCAATCGCGGGCACCAGGTAGTACACGCGCGCCGTAGCCTCGATATCCTCCGAGGTCATGAGCGGCATGCCGGGGTTCACCAGCACGTGCGCGCAAATCTTGTCCTCGCTGACGGTGACCTTAAGGATGCTGAACAGGCCTGCCATAACTCTCCCCTACTCTTCCTTGCCCTACTCGTCGCCGTCGTGCGGGTCCGCAGAACCCGCGCCCGACGCCGCCGGCTTCTCTGCCGAGGACTCGGAATCCTTCTTATCGGTTTCGGCCGGAGCGATCACGCGAATGAGCGAGATGCGCTGGCCACGCATCGACTGTACCTTGAACTTGTACCCTGCGACCTCAAACACCTCTCCGATGTCGGGCACCGAGTCGCAAAGCTCCAAAATCCAGCCGGCGATGGTCTCATAATCATCGCTTTCCTCGAGCGGCCAACCAAGCTCAATCGCGTCATCGCACGAAAAACGCCCATCGACGAGCCACTCGCGGCGCGAAAGGCGCGTGAGGTACTTGTTGTCGGGGTCGAACTCGTCCTCGATTTCGCCGACGATCTCCTCGACGATGTCCTCGATGGTGATGATGCCGGCCGTGCCGCCGTACTCGTCCACGACGACCACGATCTGGTCGTGTGAGGTCTGCATCTCGGACAGCAGCGGCAGGATGTCCTTGGTATCGGGCACAAAGGTGGCGTCGCGCAAAAAGCCGGCGATGGGCTGGTCGCCCTTGCCGTCGAGCGCAGGCTGGATCAGGTCCTTGATGTGCGCAATGCCCGCGACATTGTCGGGGTCCTCGTGATAGACGGGGATGCGGCTGAAGCCGGTCTGGCGCATGGTGGACAGCACGTCGGCGACCGTCTCGTCGTCCTCGCACATGGTGGTGTCCACGCGCGGGACCATGACCTCGCGAGCCACGGTGTCGCCCAGGTCGAAGATCTCGTGGATCATGCGCTTTTCCTCGTCGAGCAGGTCGTCCTGCTCCGAGACCATGTACTTAATCTCTTCCTCCGAGACGTTCTGGCGGTCGTCGGCGCTCTTGATGCGCAGGATGCGGGCCAGGCCATCGGAGCAGGCACCGGTCAGCCACACGAGCGGGCGGGCGATCTTTTGGAACACCGAAAGCGGCCCCACGACTTGCTTGGACACGCCCTCGGCATTGGCCAGACCAATGCGCTTGGGCACGAGCTCGCCGATCACGATGGACACGAAGGCGACGGCGACGGTGATGATGACCGGCGCCAGGCCGCGCGCGATGGCAGAGAGCGGC
This sequence comes from uncultured Collinsella sp., assembly GCA_900541745.1. Taxonomy (GTDB): domain Bacteria; phylum Actinomycetota; class Coriobacteriia; order Coriobacteriales; family Coriobacteriaceae; genus Collinsella. The sequence goes on from UQLA01000003.1 coordinate 21,685, forward strand.
GCGATGCCAAAGCTCATGAGCCACGTGGCAAGCGGGTCGGACAGGCTCGTCGAGGCGACGGCGGACGAGGCGAAGCCCACGAGCGTGATGGCGACCTGGATGGTGGCCAACAGCTGATCGGAGTCGGCGGCAAGCTGGACGGCGCGCTCGGCGCGCTTATCGCCCTCCTCGGCATCGTGCTCCAACACGGCGCGCTTAGCCGTGGTGAGAGCCATCTCGGACATGGAGAAGTAGCCGTTGATAAGCGTCAGGACGAGGGTAGTGATAAGGGAGATGGTTATGTCCATCGGGAGTTTCTCGAACCTCCAAGATTCGGGACGTTAGGGTAAAACGTTGATGGCGGATACGGCAATTGCGCCGGTCGCCCGTGCGAGCGGGGCCGTGGGCGTGGTCGCTAGATTACGAAGAGGATCACCGCCATGAACTGGAGGATACTGCCGGCGAGCACCCACAGGTGAAACACACTGTGCAGGTAGCGCACGTTTTTGGCGATGTAGAACGGCACGCCCACGGTATAGCACACGCCGCCGACGGCAAGCAGGGCAAGTGCCACGGGGTTGAGCAGCGCCACAAGTTCGGGCAGCTTAAAGACAACGAGCCAGCCCATCAGCAGGTAGACCAAGCCGCTTACCCAGTGCGGCTGACGCTCGCGCATAAAGCACTCGAGGGCGATGCCGATAATGGCGATGGCCCACACGGCAAAGAACAGCATAGGACCGCCGTCGTTTGCAAGCGTGATGAGGCAAAACGGCGTATAGCTGCCGGCTATGAGCAGGTAGATGCAGCTGTGGTCGATGATGCGAAACACGCGCTTGGCGCCCGCGGGCTGAATCGCGTGGTAGAGCGTGGAAGCTAGGTATTCAAGAATAATGCTGACACCATAGACAATCGCCGCGGCCATGTGGGCCGGGCCTCCGCCGCGCAGGGCAGCGAATACGATCAGGAGCACCAGGCCGGCGATACCCAGCAGGCAGCCGACACCATGGGTGACGGAGTTCATGATCTCCTCGCCCACCGTGTAGTGTGGAACGGCCGCGGTCTTGGGTCGCGGCTTAGAACTGTCGCTCGAATCGGACATGCCGGTTACATCCTCCAACGTAAAGAGTTCTCAACACTATATCAAAACGTCTGGATACGTGCGAAATTTGCACCATATGTGACCCTTTGTTTACCCATTCTTTGCTTGTTGACGCATCAACGGCGAACGTCCATAATGCGCTTGCATTAAATGTTGATGTATTAACATCTTATAGGAGAATACTGCATGGCTCAAAACGCACGTTCCCATCGAAAGCTCAAGATAGCCGGCATCGTTGCACTGGCGGTTGTCGTTGCGCTGCTCGGATTTGCCGGCAATTTTTTGTTTGACTTTGCCCTGAACCCCCAAGCGCCGTACACCATGAAGATGATGCAGGATAGCAAGAACGACAAAGAAGGTGAGCAGCCGGATGCCGAGGACACCGAGGCGCGGGCGTGGTTTAAAGCGAATCGCGAGAGCAGCAGCCTCACCGCAGATGACGGAACCGAGCTTGCCGCTTGGTATTTTGCCGCGTCGGAGAGCACGCACGACTACGCCGTCTGCCTGCATGGATATACCAACGAGCCCATCGGTATGGCCCGATACGCCAAACGATTCCATGACCGCGGCATGAACGTACTCGCACCCGCCGCCCGCGCCCACGAGCGCTCCGGCGGCGACTATATCGGCATGGGCTGGCCCGAGCGCCTCGACATCGTCGCATGGATCGAGCGAATCGTTCAGGCTGACCCCGAGGCGCGCATCCTGGTCTTTGGCGAGTCGATGGGTGCGGCAACCGCCATGAACGTCGCGGGGGAATCTCTGCCCGCAAACGTGAAATGCATTATCGAGGACTGCGGTTATACGAGTGTTTGGGACGAGTTTTCTCTGCAGCTCAAAGACGTGTTCGGTCTGCCCAGCTTTCCCTTGCTCGATGTAGCAAACTTGGCGTGCAACGTGCGCGCGGGCTACGACTTTCATAGGGCGAGCAGTGTGGAGCAACTCAAACACGCGACGGTTCCCATGTTGTTTATCCACGGCGACCAGGACACCTTTGTGCCGTACGACATGCTCGACCAAAACTACGACGCGTGCGCCAGCAAGGTCAAGCAAAAGCTCACCATCCATGGCGCCACCCACGCCAAGAGTGCGCAAGTTGACCCCGAGCTCTACTGGAACACGGTCAACAACTTCCTCGACGAGTATTTTTAGGCAAAAAGCAACGTCTGGAGCTTTATCTGACCCCCTATTTTCGGAAGTATGCGGCAAAATCTGGAACTGCCGACCAGACCGCAGTTTTACCAACAATTTATCAGGGGTTTTGTTGCCAAAAAATGTCGTGTGCTCGGCGATCTCGAAATTTGCCGCATACTTCCGAAAAGCCGCCCGTGGACACTGTGCTCACGGGCGGCTTTTGCTAACGTTGCGCTACAAAAGCGCTTGATATGTCCAATAGACAGGTGCTACTTGACCTCGATGAGCTCGTACTCGCTCGTGCCCAGGCCGATCTTCTCGGCGTGCGCGATGCACACGCGCCAGTCGGTGTCGGGATGCGTGATGCAGAAGGGGTCCTTGGCCTGCTCGCCCTCCAGATGCTCGTGGTTGTGCTCCATCTTGGCCGCGCTATCGGTGAGCTCGGTGTTGGGCAGCGGCTCGGATGCCATGACGGCATCGGCGCAGGCCTGGTCGATGGCGACCGGGTCGAAGCTCGCGAACATGCCGATGTCGTTGACGATAGGCGTGTCGTTTTCGGGATGGCAATCGCAGTTGGGGCTGATATCCATGGCAAGCGAGATATGGAAGCTCGGGCGGCCGTCGACGACAGCCTTCGTATACTCGGCGATCTTGCAGTTGAGCACGTCGGCCGCGGCTTCATAACCGGGCTTGATGGCGTCCTGGTTGCACACGCCGATGCAGCGGCCGCAGCCCACGCAGCGATCGTGGTCGATGGCGGCCACGCGCACCGTGCGGGTGTTGCCGTTGGCAAGCTCGCGCTCGCGGGTGTCGTCGAACGAGATAGCGTTGTGCGCGCAGATCTTTTCGCAGGCACGGCAGCCAATGCAGTGCTCGGTCGCGACGTTCGGCTTGCCGGCGGCATGCTGCTCCATCTTGCCGGCGCGGCTGCCGCCTCCCATGCCCAGGTTCTTCATGGCACCGCCAAAGCCAGCCTGCTCATGGCCCTTAAAGTGGGTGAGGCTGATCACGATGTCGGCGTCCATGAGTGCCTGACCGATCTTGGCCTCGCGCACATACTCGCCACCCTCGACCGGGACGAGCGCCTCGTCGGTACCCTTGAGGCCGTCGGCGATGATGATCTGGCAGCCCGTGGCATACGGGGTAAAGCCGTTCTGATAGGCGGTATCGATGTGCTCGAGCGCGTTTTTGCGGCTACCGACGTAGAGCGTGTTGCAGTCGGTGAGGAAGGGCTTGCCGCCCAGTTCCTTCACGACATCCGCGACGGCGCGGGCGTAGTTGGGGCGCAAAAAGCTCAGGTTGCCCAGCTCGCCAAAGTGAATCTTGATGGCGACGAACTTGTTCTCAAAGTCGATCTGCTCAATTCCGGCGTGACGGATGAGGCGCTTGAGCTTGTCAAGCTGGCTCTCGCGAGCATGCGTGCGCAGGTTGGTGAAGTACACCTTAGCGGGTGCTGCGGGTGCAGTTGCGGTCATAGATCTATCCCCTCGGTCTATATGGCGTTACAGACATAGAGGATGGTACCAGTTAAAGCAGAGGTAAAGTCAAGTACGGCACCTAGTCATTGGGGACGTTCTTAAATGACTACTCCTGCACCTTGAGGGCTTCGGCCAGGCTGACGCGCTTGATGGAGCGCGTGTGTAGCAGCGCCACGACCAGGTAGGTCGCAAAGCCAATGCCGACACATGCGGCCATGGACCAAGCGGGCACGTAGATCTCGATATTGCCGTTGTAGGCGAGCAGCATCGAGCGGAAGATGGCCGTGAGCGAGCCGATAATGACCGGCAGGCTCAGCACGAGCGACGCCGCCACGCACAGCGTGATCGAGCGGATGTACAGATGCGAGATCTCGCTATCGCGATAGCCAAAGACTTTCATGTAGCTGATCGACCGGGCGCTGTGGTCGATTACAGCCTTGGTCAGCAGGTACATAAACAGCAGGAAGATGAACACCGCGAGCCCAACCATCATGCCGATCATTTTGCTCATCATGCCGATGAACTGGTCGCCCACGGCGCGCATGTCGTCGGGCGTGGTGTCGCCGGCAAAGTAACGAGCATCGAGGTCGAGCTTCTCGTCGCTCACATAGCCGTTAAAGTAGGCAGCGTCGTTGTCGAACAGCTCGTTAAAGTCTTCGATACTCATATAGATATTCATGTCCGACTTGGAGCCCCAGGCACAGTCCTTGCCCGCATACTCAAGGGAATAATGCTCGCCCTCGTACTTGTCGCTGAGCGTGACCTTCTGGCCCTCGCTCCAGCCAAACTTATCGAGCAGACCGCCGCCAAAGACGACGCGTCCGTCGCCGACGTTGAGGTCTTTCCAATAGCGCGAATCTGGTGAAATGCCATAGACGGAAATCGTCTCCTCGCCATTTCCATCGCCGCGGTCGTATTGCAGCTGGTAAACGGCATATTTCTCGGCCTGTGCGATTGTGCTCGCGCCGTTGCCGGTCGTATTGACCGGGTGGATATCGTCGTTGTCAGTGTCGATCTTAGAGGCCTTGTCGATCAGGCCGATGGCCTCATCGCGGTCGCAGCCGAGGGCATCGGCAAGGTCATCGAGGCGCGCATAAAGCGCATCCTTCTTGTCCTGGACTTTGGCGAGCGCGTCCTGCACTGCGGCCAGGCTCTCGGCAGACGGAGATGTGGTCGCGGCATCGGCTGCCGCCTGCGCCGCATCGGCCGCGTCGTCGAGTTCGTCATCGGCATCTTGGGCGGCGGAAAGCAGCGCGCCGTCAACCGATTGCAAGCGCTCGAGTGCCGACCACTGCTCGCTCTCCTCGGCAGTGCCCTCGAGCTCCAGCGGCGCCTTGAGCGTGTACTGGTGCTCAGCGACCAGGCTTGTCTCGAGGTTGTCGGCGTAGTGCGTCATCGTGGGCAGAATCGCCAAGCCAAAGAGCAGCAGCAGCGAGGCAAACGCAATGCCCACGAAGAGCGTGGCGAAGTTGCCCAGATTGCGCAGGAAGATACGCAGGCGGAAGCGGGAAACAAAACCCATACGCTCCGGCAGCTGCAGGCCGCGCTTGGTGCCCGATTTGCCGCTCGCCTCGTGACGAAGGAACTGCAACGGCGTCTTGCCCATCTTGCGAAGCAGACCCACCAGCGTGATGAGGATGAGCGCGACGGCGGGAACCACGGCGCACTTCACAAAGATCTCCCAGCTCCAGTGCACCTGGAAGGGCGGCAGGCTGTACGAACCGTAATAGAGGCTGCGCATGGGCTCAGTAAAGAACACAACGCCGAGCGCAGTGCCCAAAAGCGCCGCGACCACGCCCACGATGGCGGGAAGCGCAAGGTAGTGCAGCACGATCTCGCGTCGACGATAGCCGCTGGCGAGCAGCGTGCCGATGATGGCGCTCTCCTCCTCGATGGTGGCGTCAGTGAGCACCACAAAGACAAACGCCATGATCACGATGATGATGTCGAGCAGCGTCATCCACATCATGGAGTCGCCGTCCACGTCATCGCGCGCATAGCCAATGCCCTGGTTGGAATCGGCATCGATAAGATCGTCAACGCGCGCATCGGCATCGGTCAGCGCCTCGACCATATCCTGCTCCGCATCGATGCGATCCGCGGTGGGGAGGTCGCGATCGGTAAAGGTGAAGGAGTAGGTGTAGGCGGGTGCGCCGCCGGCATCTTCGAGCGCGGCAAAGCCGCCATCGGTGACCTCGGCCACGCCGTACGTGATGGTGTTCACCGTAAAGTCCGAATTGTTGAGGAACAGCGCCTGGCTATCGGGCTGGGTCATGATGCCGCAGATGGTGTAGGTGCGGCCCTCAAGCTCGACCTTATCGCCCACGGCGAGGTCGTTGTTGGTGGCGAAGACACGGTCGATGGCCACCTCGTCGTCCGCCTTAGGCTGCCTACCTTCGCAGTAGGACGCGATATCGACCTTGGTGCGGTGCGCATAGGTGCGCAGCGTGCGCTTGGTGCCGTCGTCGCCGGACGCCTTTTTGATGATGGCGTCGATGGAGAAATTCTTGTAGAGCGTGACGCCGCCGACGTCACTGGCGGCACCCTCGGCAGCCTTGAGCTGGTCTTTGGTAGCCTCGAAGGAGGTGGTCACGCGACCGTCTTCGATCGTGTACGCATCGCGCATGCCGTCGATAAGGCAACCGATGGAATGCGCCGCGAGCAAAAAGCCCGAGGTAAGGGCGATGCTTCCGCACATAAGCAAAAAGATGCCCAGGTACTTGCCGATATTGCGGCGCAGCTCGCGCGGGAGACGTTTTGCGAGAGGTGTCATGGCGCCGCCTACCAATCGAGCTCGGCGGCCGCGACGGGCGACTCGTTGAGCTCATCCTCGACGATGCGCCCGTCGCGCAGGCGCAGCACGCGATTGGCCATGCGCGCGATGGCGGCATTGTGGGTGACGATAATGATGGTGCAGCCGTAGGTGCGGTTGACATCCTCCATGAGCTGCAAGATTTCCTTGGACGTCTTGTAGTCGAGCGCGCCCGTGGGCTCGTCGCACAGCAGCAGACCCGGGTTTTTGACGAGTGCGCGGCCGATGGCACAGCGCTGCTGCTGGCCGCCCGAGACCTGGCGCGGGAACTTGTTGCGGTGCTCGTAGAGGCCCAGCGAGCGTAGCAGGTCGTCAATGTTGAGCGGGTTTTTGGACAGGTGCGCCGTGACCTCGATGTTCTCCTTGATGGTGAGATCGGGCACCAGGTTGTAGAACTGGAAGACAAAGCCCAGCTCGCGGCGGCGGTACTCACCCAGGTCGGCGGGCTTGAGCACCGTGAGGTCGCAGCCGTCCACCATGATGGAGCCGCCGTCGGCATCCTCCAGGCCACCGATCAGGTTAAGGAATGTTGATTTGCCCGAGCCGGAGGGCCCCAGCATGACGCAGATCTCTCCACGGTTGATGGACGTGTCGATGCCGTCGAGCACCGTCAGGCGTGCATCTCCATCGCCGTAGTGCTTCTTGAGATCCTTAACCTGGACATAGGCTTCCCACGTTGCCATGGTATCCCCCATTGTTAGCCTCGTACTACTTTATGAACGTAATAGTAAACCTTGGCGAACTATTTTTGGGCGAGGCCTGGGATTTATTTCAGACTAGTCATTGGGTAGTCATTGGGGACGTTCTTAAATGACCAGTCGCTGGGGACACCCTTTCGCCGCCCAGCACTTGGGGACAGTCCTTGCCAGCCCGGCCGGCGAGCCGGCAAATCGGCAAAGACTGCCCCCGATGGCTGGTCGTTTAAGAACGTCCCCAATGACTAGGTGGCTAGGCGCGGGATTTGGCGCGTGCGAGTGCGAGGCCTACGGCGGCGATGGCCACGGCAAAGAGCACCGTGACGCCCAGGTCGCAGACAATGTCGCCCAGCACGGCGGACGTCAAATCCGAGGCGAGCGCCTTGCCGATCGCGTCGTTCACCCAATATGTCGGCACAAAGTGCGCCACCGTCTGCACGGCCGGGCCCATCAGCGACAGCGGCATCCAGGCGCCGCCCAAAAACGTCATGAGCATGCCGAGCAGGTTGCCCACACCGTTGAGCAGCTCCTCGCGCGCACCCAGGCTCGACAGCGCAAAGCCAACGGCCAGCGGCGTGCACGCCAGGGCAAACGTCGCTGCCAGCGCCAAGCACACACGGCCCGCGCCGACCTCGGCGACCGCACCGGCAAAGCCCACGACGCCCATCATGCTCGACACAAACCAGATGCAGACGGTGATCACGGCGGCGGCTGCAAACACGGCAAGCGAGCGCCGGCGCTCGGAGATTGGACCGGCATCCATACGACGCACGCGCTCAGGCTCGTTCATGCCCGAGAACACCAACCCCACCGACACGATGACCGACGAGATAATCGCGTACGCACCGAAGTTGAAATACGACTCGAGCGTGGCGGCGGCAGTCGAGTCGACCTTGACCTGTTCGATCTCGACCTCGGCACGCTCGGTGGCCGCATGCTCGGCGGTCTTGGCAACGTCGCCGTTAGAGGCGGCGGGCTCAAGTGCGGCCGCAGCGCCCGCGAGCGAGATCCAGCGCGAGGCCTCGGCAGACGAGAGCGCCGCCGCCATGGTGCCAGCACCGTAGGTCACATCGAGCTTGGGCAGGGACTCCCCCGCGCGGGCGGCTGCAACGAGGTCGCCCTCAAACCCCTCCGGGATAAAGAACACGCAGTCAGCGCTGCCCTTGGCGCTATTGCTCTTAGAAAGCGCGTCCGCAAGATTGTACGTATCGTCGCCGACGCCCGTGACCAGCTCAAAGCGCGAACCCAGATGCTTGGTAAGCGCACGCGAAAGGTCGCTGTCATCGCGGTCGACCACGATCACGTTGGCATCGTAGGGCTTATACTCGGTGAGCTGCGACGAGTTCCAGCTCACCGATGCCGCGATAAACACACCCAGCAGAGAAATGAACACCGTGTAGATGAGCAGATAGAGCGGGTGCGCGAGCGCCATGCGAAGCGCAGTCTTAAAGGTGCTCATAGCGGCTCCTTCCAAAGATCAGCGTGGCGGCGGCAACGAACAGCAGCGCCATAAGGACCAGCGCGCCGGCGCGAACGGCAAAGGGGCCCAGGTCCTCAAAGAAATACAGGCGGTTGAACATGTCGCAGATGAGCTTGACGGGGTTGAACCAGCACTCGGCCGGGCAGGCGCGGGCAGCATCGTCGGCAAACGCCATCGCCGGCTCGCCGTAGAGGCCGGCGAACAGGGCGCACGTGATGGCAAAGCCCGTGAGGATGCCCGACTTGGACGCCTTGCCGCCCTTAACGGGAAGCGTGCCCACAAAGAGCCCCAAGCCCGTGGCAGCAAGCGCGGAAGCGGCGGCACCCACCAAACACAGTCCCTCACGCCCGCCAAAGTCGATGCCCACGACCAGGCGCACGTAGCCAATCGCAATCGCCATCGAGGCAAAGGAGACCAGCCACGAGCCCACAAAGATGCCAGCCAGCGACGCCGTCTTGGAAAGACCGCCCACGCAGCGACGTGCGCCGAGGCCCGACAGATTGGGCTGCAGATCGACGACGCTCAAGGCGGCAAACTCGGCAGACATCATCGCCACCAGGCCAAAGAGCGCGTAATAGTAGATGACTGTGCCATCGGGCGTGGTGCGCGTAAGGCTTACGCGGCGGGTGCCGCCCTCGAGCGACAGGGCGCGCGCAACCGCCTCCGGGTCGGCAAGCGCCGCCGGGTTGTCCTGGGCAATCTGGGACATGAGCTCGGCATTTTGCGTATACGAGCTTGCCACCGTCTCAAGGATGCTGCGGTCGGTGAGCACCGTCGACGCACGCGAGCCGTCGTAACTCGATAGCAGCGTGAGCTTGGGCGTGCCCGCAGCGTCGACCGTATAGATGCCCGCGACCTCGCCGGCCTTGAGTGCTTTGCGCGCGGCAGCCAAGTCTTCGTACTCGTGGATCTCGAGCAGCCGGTCGTCGCCCTCCTTGGCAAGCGACGTCGCCACGCCCTTAAAGGTCGAGGCGTCCCAGGCCTCATCCGCTACGACGGTCACCGGCACCGGGTCGACCGTGCCGTCAGAGCTCAGGTTCGCGAACATAAACATGAACATCGTTGAAAGCGCAATGGGAAAGATCGCGCCCCAGACCCATGTACTCGGTCGACGCAGTAGCGTCTTGAGCGCGGTGATGATGGTGTTGAACATGGCTGCCCCCTAGTCGCGCAGCTCGCGGCCGGTGATCTCGAGGAACACGTCGTTGAGGGTCGGCGGCTCGCTCCACACGCGGCCGAGTGCCACGTCGGCGGCGCGCAGCGTGTCGAGGATGTCCACCAGGTTGTGCGGGCTCGCTTCGCAGGTGCATATGAGCTCGCCGCCGGAAAGCTCAACCGAAAGCACGTGCTCGAGGGCGCGCAGCCGCTCGATTGTGGCTGGCTCGACGGCGCCCACCTCGACGGTCACGCGCTCGCCCATCTGAATCATGCGCTTGAGCTCGTCGTTGGTGCCCTGCGCCAGCACGCGGCCGCCGTCCATGATCATGATGCGACTGCAGATTTGCTCGACTTCCTCCATGTAATGGCTGGTATACACCACCGTGGCGCCCTCGTCGCGCAGGCGGCAGATGCCCTCCAGGATGGCGTTGCGGCTCTGCGGGTCGACCGCCACCGTGGGCTCGTCAAAAAAGATGAGCTCGGGCTTGTGCGCGATACCGCAGGCGATGTTGAGGCGACGCGCCAGGCCGCCCGAGAGCTTGCCGGGGCGAAACTTGGCAAAGTCGCCCAGCCCGACAAAGTCGATTGCCTCGTCCACCAGCGCGCGGCGGCGCTTGCGGTCGGTGACGTAGAGGCTGCAGAAATAATCGATGTTCTCGCGCACCGTGAGCTCGTCGAACACCGCCACCTGCTGCGGCACCACGCCGATGCGGCGCTTGAGGTCGTAGCGGGCGGGCGTCATGGGTTCGCCGAACAGCTCGATGGTGCCTTTGTCGTAGGCGAGCAGCTGCAAGATGCAGTTGATGGACGTGGTTTTGCCCGAGCCGTTGGGGCCCAGCAGGCCAAAGATCTCGCCGGGGGCGATGCTCAGGTTAAAGTGGTCGAGCGCGATAAGATCATCGTAGCGCTTGACGAGGTTTTCGACGTGAACGATATCTGTCATGAGGCGGTCCTTCTGTTGCTTGCGGCCCGGTACGATTGCATCATCGCAGGAGCCGCCGGTGCGCACCAGTGAGCTTTGTCACGAGTGCGAGGAGGCGGAGGCGAAACCCCCGCTCGCGCGAGCGATCGACGCCGCTTTGCCGCGTGGGAGGAATGTCACGGTTGCGCAGGTGGCCCCTCCACCACGCGCGGCTTCGCGTACAATACCCGTATGAACAGGCTTTTCGACAAATCGATCGTGCTGGCGTGCTGCATTGCGGCCGCCATGGGTCTTGCTGTGGACGCTCGCCTGGTCGCGGCGTTTTGCCTTGGCGTTATTGCCACTTCGCTGGCCGAGGTCGCACAGGGGGAACGCACGCGTCGTGCAAGCGAGGCCGGCAGCTACGCTTACGTCATCATGGCCGTCTTTGTGCCGTCGTTTATGCCGTTTGCACCCCTCGCCTTTTATGACATCGCGCGACGCGTGCACCGTGAGCGTGTCTGGCCTGCGCTGGGTGTGGCCACCATTTTTGCCTTCGTACTCGCTGCGGATTTCCGCGCCGGCATGCTTCCCGCCCGCGCGCTGCTAATGACCGCCATCCTTTCGGTTGCCGCCACCCTACTGTCGCTGCGTACCGCACAGCTGGAACACGAGCAGCAGCGTATGCGCCGTACGCGCGATGAACTGCAAGAACGAGCCCTCGCGCTCGAAGCGCGCAACCGCGATCTTGCCGACCGCCAGGACTACGAAGTCGAGCTCGCGACACTCGCCGAACGCGCCCGCATCGCGCGCGAGATCCACGATAACGTCGGGCACCAACTGACGCGCGCCTCACTGCAGACCGAAGCCCTGCGCGTGGTCCACGCCGACGAGCCCGGCGTCGCCGCCGATTTCGCCGACGTCAAACGCACGGTTGACGAGGCGCTTCAGCTTGTGCGCACCAGCGTCCACGCACTCAACGACAACGCCGTCGACCTTTCCGTGCAGCTCGAACGCATTGTTGAAGGCGCGCGCTCGGACGGCGGCCCGCAGATTGAGCTTGAAGTTATGACCGAACATGCGCCCGCAAATGTCGCGAACTGCTTTGCGGCGGTCCTGCGCGAGGCGCTCTCCAACACCATGCGCCACGCTTGCGCCCATGCTGTCACCGTACGGTGCATGGAGCATCCGTCGTTTTACCAGCTCATTGTTACCGACGATGGTGCGGGCGGGGTTCAAGCAAACAGTCGCGGCGCCGCGGAGGGCATGGGGCTCTCCTCCATGCGCGAGCGCATCGAGGCGCTTGGCGGCACCTTCACCGCCGGCCCGCGTGCCGGCGCCGGCGGCTGGCGCGTGTTTGCCACCGTTCCCAAACAGCAAGGAGATGAGGACCGATGAGGCTCATCGTTGTCGACGACGACCGCTTGGTGGTCGATTCGCTCAAGATTATCCTAGGCGCCCAGCCGCAAATCGAGGTAGTGGGCACCGGCGCCAATGGCGACGACGCGGTGGCGCTCTACGCCGAGCACGCACCCGATATCGCGCTGCTCGACATCCAGATGCCGGGACGCGACGGACTTTCGGCGGCACGCGAGATCCTTAAGCGCGACCCTGCGGCGCGCGTGGTGTTTCTGACGACATTCTCGGATGACGAGTACATAGTGTCGGCGCTCAAGCTGGGCGCCCGCGGCTACCTGATCAAGACCGATGTCGCCGCCATTCCACCGGCGTTGGCGCAGGTCATGGATGGCAAACGCGTGCTCGAGGGCAAGGCGATCGAGGATGTCGACTTTGATGGAGCGGACGCCGAAGCCGGTACGCCCCGTAGGCCCGCAGCCTTTGCCAGCCTGACCGACCGCGAGTTCGAAGTCGCCGAGCTCATCGCCCGTGGTCTCGACAACAAGGAGATCGCTGCCACCGCCTATATGGGCGAAGGCACCGTGCGCAACCACATCAGCTCAATCCTTGCCAAAATGGGCCTGCGCAACCGCACACAAATCGCCATCGCCTACCTGCGAGGGTAGTTGCCCGAAGACCGACCGCCCCGGCAGAGTAAAATGTCTGCTACCGATTTAATGCCATTTCAAAACTATGCCGGTTTACTACGATGAATCGCCCGCCTCCGACCACAGCAAATTGCGCGCTTGCAAAACCGCAGGTAGAACGCTTGCGATATTTGCAAAAATGCGGGTGTGGTCAAGAATCTCGGATTCATCGTAGTAAACCGGCATAGTTTTGTTCGGGCAGCCCTGCACGGGCGCCTCCGCCAGCCTCGCGGGACCAAAATGATCCGTTTTCCTCCGTCCCCAAGGGATCAGCCGGAACCGCTCGCCACGAAATCGGCCCATCTACTACGTTTGACGCGATACCCATGACCATACCTTCGTTTTGAACAAAACCACAGGCGTTCTACCTGCGGTTTTGTCTTCGCGTTTTTTTGGCATGGTTGGGGGTAAGGGGCTAAACGTAGTAGATGGGCCGGTTTCGTGGCGCCCCCGGCACACAAAAGTGCCGCCACGGAGGAGGGAGATGCCTCCGTGGCGGCTGGGGGTAGGAGTAGGTCGGAATTTAGCCCTGCCGGCCGCCCGGGGCCTTTTGGCCCCGGGCGCTGTCGACGTGCCTAGCGCTTACGGATACCCCAGACTAGGGCTCCGACGCCGGCCATGGCGATGACAAATGCCATAAGCAGAGCGGCAGCCTGTTGGTCACCCGTGGTGGGCAGGAAACCCTTGACCGTCTTGACGATGTTCGTCACGGTCTTGGGCGTGCCGGGATCGGGCGTCGGCACGGGCGTCTCGGGCTTCTTGTACGTGTTGTTGAACACGATACCCTCGACGCTCTTGTCGCCCTTGGTAAAGGCGACGTTCGCCTTGAGGTTGCCCTCGCCGTCATCGGCCACGTTGACGGTCGCGGTAAAGACGGACTTGTCGTAGGTCATACCGGCCTCGTCGCCCTTGACCTCGCTGATGGTGTAGACGTGCGTACCGGGCTCGTCGTACTCAAACTTGTCGAAGCTGATCTTACCGTCGGCATCGTTGGTGACGGTGGACTCGATGCCCTCGCCAACGAGCTTAAAGCTAAACTCGTCCTTTTTGAGCTCGCGTCCCTCGAGCACCTTGATGGCGCCGATGGAGACCTGCGTGGGCATGGCGTGATACTTGTTGGTAAAGCCAGCCGACTCGGTGGTTCCCTCGAGCTTGTGCGTCGCGGTCAGCGTGCCGTCGCCGTTGTCGGAAACGGTGGTCACGACGGTGTAGGTCGTGCCGTCATAGGTGACGCCCTTGTACAGGCCGAGCGCGTTGGGGCAAGCCTCGCGCAGCGTGTACGTGTGCGTGCCGGGTGCCTCGTAGCGGATCGGGCTCAGTGTCACAGTGCCGTTGGCGTCGTTGGCGCCGCTTGCGACAACCACGTCGTCCTCGAGCAGATCAAACGTGAACTCGCCAGCTGCAAGGTCGCGTCCGGTCAGACGCTTGACCGTCTTGACCTGATCGGTCACGGAAGAATCGGTAGGCGCCACGCTGTAGGTGTTGGTGAACGTGAAGGCAGCACCGTCGTCGCCTTCGCGCTTGACGCTCAGATGTCCGGTGCCGTCGTCAGTCACGGTATAGGAAACCTTGCGCGTGGCGTTGGCATCGTTAGTCACGCCAGGGGCGCTGCCGGTCTCGGTTACCGTGTAGGTAAAAGTGTGCGAGCGCGGAGCGGTGGGGGCCGCAGGCTCGGGCTCGTCGGCGTTGGCGTCAGCGTCGGCCTCTTCAGCCTCGGTCTCGTCAGCCTCGTCGGCCTCGGCCTCGTCAGCTTCGTCCGCCTCGGCCTTATCGGTCGCATCGTCCGCCACGCCCAGGGCGCGGTTGAGGTCCTCGAGCGTAAAGTGGATCTTGCCAAAGTCCACGTTGCCGGCCGCGTCGTTGGTTGCGGTCGTGCGCTCGGGCATCGGGGCACCAGCCTCGTCGGCGGTCACGGTAAAGGTGAACTTACCCGTGATGTCGGCCGGGGCCAGGCCCTCGGCAACCTGGAGCTTCTTAGTACCGGTGAGCGCGGCATCGACGGCCTCGGCGCCGTAGACGTTCTCGAACAAGGGCTCGACGCCGCCGTAGTCGACCGTTGCCGTCAGGGTACCGTCACCGTTGTCGACGACGATAACCTTAAAGCCAAAGCTCCACGTTGTAGCGGAAACGCCATTCGGCAGCCCGAATAAATCTTCGTAGGCCGTGTAGTTAATGGTCCAGGCAAGCTTGCCGTCCTTATCGGTACGATAAGCAAGCCCAGCAGCCTCAAGATTAGCAAGCATCTTGGTGTCGTAGTGCAGCGCATCAAAGCTCACGTGCCCGCCGATATTGGGCTTGAGGTTTTCGTATGCCACAAGCTCACCCTGATAGGCGATGCCGAACCAGAACTCGCCGTCGGCCATCGGGCGACCGGTCAGAGTCTTGGCGGCAACGACCTGAGCAGCGGTGCCACCAGGCGTGTTGGTCGTAGCGCTGTAACTGTTGTGGAACGGCACCAGGGCCTTCTCGACCTTGTTCTCGCCACTCTTGTGGACCGTCTCATGCGTGCCCTCGGGACCACCGGAAACGGCCGTCGTAGCAGTGAGCGTACCGGCGGTGTCGTCGGTGATGGCGATCGTCACCGTGCGTACGGCGTCATCGTAGATGTAACCGGGCTGGCCGTCGTTCTTTTCGGCCACGGTGTACTTGAAGGTCTTGCCGGCGTCAGCCTGCGTAAATTTAACCTCATGACCAGCCAGAATGTCGATCAGGCCGACCGTTGCCTCTGCCGCTTCGGGGGACTTGAAGCTGTTGGCCACGGGCAGCAGACCGAGCGCGCGAGCCGAAGCGTCGTCAGCAGGTGTCACGGTAAAGGTGAACTGGCCCTCGGTCATGGGGCGGCCGTCCAGATACTTGCTGAGCCATAGACCGCCGGCCGCGGTGTAGTTAAGCTCAGTGCGGTACGTGTTGGTAAAGCGTCCGTTTTCCTTCTTGGTGACGTTTGCGGTCAGGTTGCCATCGCTGTCCTCGGTCACGGTCACTTCGGCGGTTGCGACATGCGCGTCATACGTCATACCGACCGTGCTGCCCGCGTTCTCGCGAATCTCGTACTTATAGGTTCCGGCGGCAGCGTAGTGAATCTTGCCGAACTTGATGGCGGCGATGCCGTCCTTCGCGTCCTTCTTGCTCACGGTTACGGTTGCGGGATCGGGCAGCGGGGCGCCTTCGGGGGCGGTGATGGTAAAGCTAAACTCGTCCCCATCCGTCCAGTCGCGGCCGCTGATGACCTTGCTCAGGTCAAAGTCGAGCTCTGCATCGAGCGGGGTCACGCTGTAGGTGTTCTTGAACTCGGCGGGCTCGGTACCTTTCAGGACATGCTCGGCCTTGAGGGTGCCGTCGCCGTTGTCCGTGATGGTGGTCTCGATGGTGTACTTGGCGTCGCTGTAGGTGATGCCCTTGCTGGTGGTTCCGCCGTTGACTTCGCGCAGCGTGTAGGTGTGCTTGCCGGGCTTGTCGTAGACAATCTTGTCCATGGCAATCGTGCCGTCAGCAGCGTTGGTACCCTTGGCGACGACCTCGTCGCCCTCGACCAGCTCGAAGGAGAACTCGCCGGCAGCAAGCTCGCGCCCGGTCAGGACCTTGGTCGCGGTGATCTGGTCGGTGACGCTCGTCTCGATAGGCGTCACGTTATAGGTATTGGCGAACGTAAAAGCCACATCGCCGTCTGGCTTACGGGATACGCGCAGATTGCCCTTGCCGTCATCGGCCACGGTGAAGGAAACCTTGCGCGACAGCTTGGCGTCGTTGGTCACGCCAGCAACCTCGCCGGACTCGGTCACGGTGTAGGTAAAGGTGTGCTCGCGCTTCCCGGGCTTCTCGCCCAGAGCCTTGTTAAGGTCGTCGAGCGTAAAGGTGATCTTGCCAAAGTCGACCTTGCCCTTGGTATCATTGGTCACGCTCGCGTTCGCGGGCATGGGTGCGCCCTCTTCACCGGTCACGGTAAAGGTGAACTTGCCGGCAATGTCAGCCGGGGTCAAGCCATCAGGAACCTGCAGATTCTTCTTGCCCACAAGCGATGCCTCGACAGGTGCGGCAGTGTAGGCGTTCACAAACTCGTTGCCGGCATCGCCGTAGACAGCCGTCGCCGTCAGGGTACCATCGCCGTTGTCGACAACGGTTACACATGCGTCAATTGCCGACACGGTGGCGCTCACGCCCGCAGGCAGCTTGCCGGTCTGCTCGGCAGCAATGTAGCGAATGGTCCACGTGGGTTTGTCTGAGCTAGCGTCAAACGACGCCTTGTCTTCCTCGACCAGCTTGGCAAGCGACTCGGTCGTATACGTCAGCGGACCGAACTCAACCTTGCCGCCCTTGTTGGTTGCATCCAGCAGAACCTCGTCATGCCCCGCATAGCTCAGCGCAAACTTAAATTCGTCATCGGCCATCGAGCGCCCCGTGAGCTTCTTGGTTGCCTCAAGAGTCAGCGGGGTTTCCGTCTTGGCGCTATAGGTGTTCTTGAACTCGGCCTCGCCCGAGATCTTTTCAACGTCAGCCTTAAGCCCACCTGTGGCCTTAACCGCCACGGTCACCTTGAACGTGGCAACGTTCTCGCTGTAGGTGATGCCACCGGCGCCGCCCTTGACCTCACGGACCTCATAGGTGTACTCACCCGGCTTGTTGTAGGTGATCTCACCGAAGTCGACAGCCGCCTTGCCCTTGTCGTCCAGGTCGGCATTGGTCACGGTCGCGGTCGCGGGTGCGGGCATCGGGGCGTCATTCTCGGACGTCGCTGAGAGTTCAAACTTAAACTCATCCGCATCCGTCCAATCGCGCCCCTCGAGCACCTTGGTCAGGCCAAAGCCGGCCTTGGTATCCACCGTTGTTGGCGTCACGTTAAAGCTGATCTTGCCGTTGTTGCCCAGGCGAACGTCAACCTCCGTGGCGTTCGACTTGGCAGATGTGTTGTTCCACTTGGGATTGAGCACGTCGGCCGCAGTGCCGGTGGGGTTACCGCCCACGCGCTCCTTGGTGGTGTGGAGCTCGTCAATAAAGGCCAGGCGCGCGGTTCCCTTGCTAAACGACAGGTTTCCGCTCGCGTCGGGCACGATGGCGCCCTCAAAGCTCGCGGCGTCTCCGCCGGTAAACTCAATAACGGCAATACGGGATTCGGCCTTACTGTCTGCGCCCAGCGCCTCGAACTCATCCTTGTAGTAATAGATGCCCTCGGCAGCCAGCGAGCCCGTCGCAGGCGTTGTGCAGTTCTTATCCGTGTAAATGGGAGTCTGCTTCTGGAAATAGTAATAGCGGTTGGTGTCGGCAGGCTCAAAGTTCGCGATCGTATCGCCCAGCGCGCCAGCGTTCCACTTGTTCGCGTAGAAGTTAACGGTCTTGGAACCGTTCTCCGCGGTGGTCGTATTGCTCTTGATGTAGTCCTCGAGCCCCTTTACGTTCTTGGGCGTAAACAGGTTATCGAGCGCTTCTTTCTTAACGCTTGAGGTGTAGTTCACCTGAATGGGCTCAGTATTGTCGACCGTAAGCACGCCGTCGGTGATCATAAAGTGGCGCAGCGGAATCAGCGACGCAGGAATCTTAACCGTTACGATATCGCCGGTCTGAGGCTTGCCCTCTTCGGCATGCTGAACGGTGATGACCAGGTTCGCAGCGGCACCAGAAAATGTGTAGGTGTCGACGTTACCCTCGGACTTCTTTGACGGTTTTTCAAACGTCTCGCCGCCATACACGACGGACGTAAAGTCGTCGACCTGCATAAAGTCGCCCAGCTCATCGGTAAACGTAATGTAGCCAGACTTATGCTCGCCATATCCACTCTGAGTTTTGGTTGGGTAGCCAGCCTGGATAATGCTTCCGGAGATATCTTTGAAGATTTCCTCGAGCTCGGCGGCGCTGGTTGCCGACTTGTAGTAATTGGCGTTTTCTGCGCGCGCACCAAAGTTGATGGTCCATTCGCCCCAGAAAGAAATGCTGGATGAGGCGGCAGGATAGTTGCTCGACACGGCATGCATGAACTTATTCTCTTTGCTTGTGCCATCAGCCGTGAGGTCGGCACTGGGATTTGCACCGTCAAAGATGCCGATCGTATAAATGTCGGCACCTTTATTCTTGAGACTCTTGGCACTATTAATGGCGCTATTGGCAACACTTGCTTGGAATCCACTAGAACTCGTAGGTGAACCATCAGTGAAGAAGACGACGATCTTCTTGGCGTCGGCGCGACCAAACGAAAATTGCTCATCAGCCAGCTCCAAGCCATAGTCGGCGCGCGTGGAACCGTCAGGACTGATAGAGTTGACCGTGCTCTTTAGGCTCTCCGCACCTTTGTCCTTGCAGGGCGTCAGATTCTTCATGGTCTGCGAGTAGTTGTAGGTGTCCCCCCAACTATCGCGATATTTTTTGTTGCCAACCTCAGTAGTCTTATCGCCTGCAAACTTAACGATGGCAACCTGATGCTGTTTGGGTTCATCTGTGATGCTTTGGTTTTGCGTGGCGATGGTGTCAATAAAGCGATTGGCGGCCGTCTTCAGCGCATCGATGCGCTTTGTACGGTCGCCCTTAACCATGGGATCACTCATCGAGCCAGAAGCGTCCAGCACCAGCACGATGTCGAGCGGCTTGCCGGAGACCGTCGTATCGGATGTCGAAGAGATAGCAGACAGCGTGGTCAGGAAATCCGACTCTTCGTTTGCCGCGGTTTCCTTGACCGTCTTGTCGGTCCAGATTCGGCCGACGTTTTGAGTTGTTACTTCCTTGCCGTCATAGCCGCCGGCCCAGAACTTCCAGTAGTTGCTGGTATCGAGGTCGACGACCGTTTTTCCGGTCATGGCCGGTCCGTCCATTCCGGTACTGGACCTGGCGTTGGCCTCGGGCAGCATGGCAAATGCTGCAGCCGGCAACACCAGCACTACGGCCAGCATCACCGCCAAGAGACCCCTCGTGTACTTACTCATCGCGTCTCCCTTCTCGCAGGCTCAGACCTTGCATCAGCCTAAAGTTACGAAATGAGACACAATTAGGGCAGGTGACACACGTTCCAGATTCATTTTTAGGCGTGAGACAAATGTCTCACCAAAGTTGAGACACGAGCGTTTTCGCAGGAAAACGGGTGCGACTCAAGATGGACGGGGCAAAAGAACCCGTTTTCCTCCGTCCCCGGGGGATCTATTGGTGGTGCTCGCCACGAAACTGGCCTATCTACTATGTTTAGTCCGGTACCTCCGACCATAACCGCGTTTCATGAAAAACCGCAGGCGTTCTACCTGCGGCTTTCATTTCGCATTACTTGCCGTGGTCGAGGACTGCCGCCTAAACGTAGTAGATAGACCCATTTCGTGGCAGACGGCTCACGCGGCGGCCCTCGCGAGGCCAAAATGATCCGTTTCCCTCTGTCCACGGGAGATCAAGGGCTGTTACGGATATGGTGTCATTTCAAAACTATGCCGGATTACGGGGCTAAAGTCGAGGCCCTCATCCATACCTTCATTTTTGAAAAACGGCAAGCAATCTACCTGCTGGTTTGTTTTTGCGATTTTCTGTATGGTCGGAGGTTCGCTATCCAGCCCCGTAATCCGGCATAGTTTTGTTCGTGGCGGCCCAACCGCGCGTTCAAGCGCGGGGCCGGTGGGGGCATTTTTGCCCCACCGGCCCTATTCCAGCGCTATTCCGGCTTGGTTTCTACCGTGGGAGTCTTATCCGCCGCAACCGGAGTACGGTCGGTGTCCATGCTCAGGCAGTGTTTGGGGCAGCTCTCGATGCACTCGCCGCACACCACACAAGCATACGGATCGATTGACCACGTTCCGCCCTTGCGATCGACCGCAAGCGCGCCCGCCGGGCAGCGGCGCGCGCACATGCCGCAGCAGATGCACACGTCCATGTCGTTAACGATGTGCCCGCGCAGGCGCTCGGGCGCCGCGAGCTTCTCCTGCGGATAGCACACCGTTACCGGCTGCTTGACCATAGAACCCAAGGCCGTCTTGGCAAATGTCAGCAAACTCATGCCGCACCTACCTTTCCGTGCAGCTAATGCAGGGGTCGATGGTCAGGATAATCATGGGCACGTTGGCAAGGAGCACGCCCTGCAGCGCATGCGTCAGACCCGCCAGGTTCTGCGACGTCGGAGTGCGCACGCGGAAACGGTCCAGGTTCTTGGTGCCGTTGCCGCGCACATAGTAATACGCCTCGCCGCGCGGCTGCTCAATCACAACCTCGCCGCGCGCGCCGTCGGCCGGCGTGAGCTTGGTGCGTCCACCGATGCCGTCGTGCGGAATCTTACCCACAAGCTCCTTGATGATGTCCATGGCCTGCGTGACCTCGGCACAACGCACCTGGCAGCGGGCATAGCAGTCGCCGTCGGTAACAACGATAGGCTCAAACGCGGTCAGATCCGCATAGGCACCGTCGCCAAACATGCGCACGTCGTAGTCCACGCCCGAGGCGCGCCCAAACGGGCCGACCATCGAAAGCTCCAGCGCATCCTTCTTGCTGATCACGCCCACGCCATGCAAGCGCTCGCCGCAGCTGTCGTCGTCCAAAAACGTATGCACCAGGGCCTCGTAGTCGGGACACATGGCATCGAGCGTCTGGACAATACCCGCCAGCTCGGAGTCCTCGATGTCGTGCTTAAGGCCGCCGATCTCGTTAATCGAAAGGATTACGCGGCCGCCGCAGGTGCTCTCGAAGATCTTGAGAATCTGCTCGCGCAGGGTCCACGAACGATAGAACAGCGCCTCAAAGCCAAAGGCATCGGCGAGCAGGCCCAACCACAGCAGATGCGAGTGGATGCGCGAAAGCTCATGCAGAATGGTGCGGATATACTGCACGCGGCCGGGCACCTCAATGTCGAGCATGCGCTCGCAGGCGCTGGCATAGCCATAGCTATGGCCCACGGCGCAAATGCCGCAGATGCGCTCGGCGATGTAGCCAAACTGATGCATATCGCGCTTTTCGGTGAGTTTCTCGAGTCCGCGGTGCACAAAGCCGATCTGCGGAATTGCCTCGATGACGCGGTCGTCCTCGATCACCAGGTCCAGATGAAGCGGCTCGGGCAGCACCGGGTGCTGCGGGCCAAACGGAATAACGGAGCGATGTGCCATGGACCTTACGCCTCCTTTTTCTGCTTGTCGCGGGCGGCCTTAGCGGCAAGCGCCGCGCGGACCTTGGCCGCTTTCTCGGGATCCATGGCGGCGAGCTTTGCCTCCATCTCGGCAGCCTTGAGCGCGGCCTTCGCAGCGGCCTCATCGTGCTGAGCATCGGAGCCGGCAGCCGCAACGGGCTGAGCGACGGCAGCGCCCGCGGCATCGCCAGCGCCCGCGGCATCGCCGGCGCCCGCAGCGGGCTCCCCCGCAGCGGCAACGGCGGCCTTTTCGGCCGCGGCCTTGCGCGCCTTGGCCTCGGCGGCGGCACGAACCTTCATGGCCTTCTCGCGCGCGGCCTCCACCTCGGGCGTGATAACGCTCATGGGCTCGGCAGTCGAGACCTGGTAGAAAAAGCCCTTAAAGTCGAGCTGCATGTCGGTAATGGCAAGACCAAACAGGTCGTGGGCCTCATTTTCAAACGGGAACACCGCGGGGTAATACGAGCTGATGGACGGAATCTCTTGGTACTGGTCGATGCCCTCAACCACCAGGTTCTCAATCGCATAGCTGCCGTCCTGCGCAATATGCTCCTGAGTAGCACGAACGTCGATAAACGTATAGACCAGGCGATACGATCCGTCGTCCACACAGCGCTCGGCGTGCATCTGCACAAAGCGCGCGCCGACGCCCTTGAGCGCTTGGACATGCGACAGGAGCTCGTCAATCCCGACGGTGGTATAGATAGCCTTTTGCATTACTCGGCCTCCTTTGCAGCGGCGGGCACGACGGGCGTCCCAGCGGCCGTGTCGCCGGCCCCCGCAGCAGCCACAAATCCGTCCTCGCCCAGCTCAACGCCACCGTCCCAGGTAGCAGCGCCGCCTACGGTGAGCGGATCGCCGCCGGCGCGCATCACGGCCTCCTTCTGGTCCAGGATGCCGCATGCCTCCACGATGGCATCGATCACCGTCTCGGGGCGAATGGCGCACCCGGGCGCGTACACGTCCACGGGAATCGCGCGGTCCACGCCGCCGATCACGTTATAGGCATCGCGGAACACGCCGCCCGAGCACGCGCAAATGCCGCACGCCACCACGCACTTGGGCTCGAGCATCTGATTGTAGATCTGGCGCACGACGGGCAGGTTCTGGGCATTGACCGACCCCGTCACCAAAAAGATGTCCGCATGCTTGGGGTTGCCGGTGTTGACCACGCCAAAGCGTTCCGCATCGAACAGCGGCGTGAGCGAGGCCAGCACCTCGATATCGCATCCGTTGCAGCTCGAGCCGTCGTAATGAATAACCCACGGCGAGCGCGACATTTTATGATCCATGGATGCCGCCTCCTAAATAAACACGTCGACGAGGATGGGCATAAGGTTGAGCAGGCCAAACACCAGCGCCACACCCCATCCGAGCCTAAAGCAGCTGCGCCAGGTGCTGCGTGCGAAGGTGTTGTCGATCAGGACCTCGACAAAATACGTCACAGCCATCACGACCAGGGCGACCACCCAGCTCACCGGGTTGTCCCAGACAAAGAACATGCCCACCCACATCAAAAACAGCACGGTCTCGCACCAGTGCATAAGGGTCATCTTGGCCAGCGTGCCGCCGCTCATCTCGGTGGCGACACCCTGGACAATCTCCTGATGCGCGTGATGCGAGTACGAAAGATCGAACGGCGACTTGCGCAGCTTGATGGTAAGCACCGCGAGCAACGCGAGGAAAATGGGTGCGCTGTACACGATGATGGGGGCCGACTGCCCCGTCACGGCGATGGAATCAAAGCTATCGGTGGCGAGATACAGGCCCACGCTCATCAGCAGAACGGCGGGCTCGTAGCTCATAACCTGCAGCAACTCACGATCGGCGCCGACCTGCGCAAACGGGCTTTGCGTCGAGGCGGACGCCAGCACCACAAAGATCGCGGCGAGCGTAACCATAAACGCGCACAGCAGCGTGTTGGAGCCCGACACAAAGATGCCGCCGCCCACCACGGTAAAGATGAGCGCACATGCCATGTAGGTATCGTCCATGGTGTTTACGCTGGCGGGGGCTTTGCGCAGCAGCTTGGCAACGTCGTAGAATGGCTGGAGCAGGCGCGGGCCCACGCGGCCCTGCATGCGGGCCGAAAGTTTGCGGTCGAGGCCGTCGATCAGGCCGCCCACAAGCGGCGCCAGCAGGGCAAACGCCACGGTGCCAATAAAAATGCCCACGACACCCGAACCTTCAAAATACTTGCCGCGCAGCACCGAGGGCGCACTCATGGCAAGTCTCTCGGGCCCAATCCACGCGCAACACAGCAGCGCAAACAAGATAATGCTGCAGCACACGACGCTACCCGCGGGGCCAATACGCTTCTCGCCAAGGGCATCCTCCGAATACCAATTGCGCTTTTCGGCCTTCACCTCGCGTCCCATCGAGCCGCGGAAATGGCGATATTTGTCGGTTCCCACGCCCGAAAGGTACACGTTGACGTGCGGCTTATTGCTCACGCGGAATGAAGTCAGCAGCACCACGGCGATAAACGCCACGATAACGACCATCAGATACATGGCATCCTTGCCGATAACGTATGGCACGCGGCCAAACACCATGGCCAAGTAAGGCGACACGAGACCGCTCGAGATGAGCGGGAACGCCACACAGCACAGAATCAGCAGCGCGGCGATGGTGTTGAGCGCCATCCATTCGGTCTTATGGACATTGACCTCAACGTTTTGAGCCGTGGGGTCGACACCCGAAAGCTTGGCAAGCCACTTGCCCCAGAAGAAGAACGTCGCGGCCGAGCCAAAGGCCAGCACCATGATCATGAGCACGTTGCCAGTCTGCGCGAACGCCACCAGGGCGCCCCACTTGGACACGAGCATGCCAAACGGCGCCACAAACATGCCCATGATGCCCAGCATCATCAGACGCGTCAGGTGCGGCATGCGGCTGAACATACCGTCCATGTCCTCGATATCGCGGCTGCCGATATGATGCTCGGCCGTGCCCACGCACAGGAACAGCAGCGACTTTGCCACCGTGTGGAACAGGATCAGAAAGATGGCCGCCCATACGGCCTCGGGCGCGCCGACACCCAGGCAGGCACTGATGAGGCCCAAGTTGGAAATGGTGGAGTACGCGAGCACGCGTTTGGCGTTGCTCTGCGAGATGGCCATGAGGGCAGCAAGCAAAAACGTGATGGCACCCACACTCGTGACCATAAAGCCGGTTACGGGATAGATAGCATAGAGCGGGCTCAGCTTGACCATTAGGAACACGCCGGCTTTAACCATGGTTGACGAGTGCAGCAGGGCGCTCGTGGGAGTGGGGGCAACCATGGCACCCAACAGCCAAGTGTGGAACGGCATCTGTGCGGCCTTGGTGAGTGCGGCGAGCGACAACAGGATGACCGGCATCACCAGCAGTGCGGATTGCGCGGTACCGGCGCCGGAAAGCTCGATCATGCCCGAGATGGTCAGCGGCATGCCGTTAACGTGCAAGAACATAAGGCCCGCCAAAAACGCGATACCGCCCAGCATGTTAAGGATGATCTGGGTGAAAGCGTTCTTGATGGCCTCGGGCGTGCGCGTGTAGCCAATCATAAGGAACGAGCACACGGTGGTGATTTCCCAGCCGCAGAACAGCCACTCAAGGTTGTCGCTCGTCACGATGACGAACATGGCCGAGAGGAACAGGAACATAAGCGCCAGGAACTGCGGGCGACGGTCGGGCGCGGTCTGCCCGTGCAGCGCGGCCTCGTGCTCGTCATGGGCCTGGAAGTCCTTCATGTAGCCCAGGGCATACACGCAGATTAGGCTGCCGACGATACCGACGGCGAGGACCATGATCACACTCATGTAGTCCAGGTAGAGCGGCGTCGCCGTGACGGCTTCGGCCGCGGGCAGCGTCATGGCTGCAAAGGCGAGCGAGCCCACCAGCTGGACTATGCCGAGCACCGTGGTGAGCGCGTTCCTATATTTGTACGCGTTGTACAGGATGACGGCGCACAGGATGACATCGATGACGGAGCTGATGATCGAGAGCACATGCGAGGTGCCGGGGGCAACCTCAAAGCTCTGCGGACCCGTGCCAAAAAACATGACGGCGACTACAACTGTCACCGCCATAATAATGCCGGAGCCTATGAGCCCCACCGCATCGCGGGCGCGGTCACCGCGCGCGAGCAGCATGCCCAGCGCCGGTACCAGCGGAAACAGGGTAAGGAAATACAGTAGCGTCATACCATCACTCCCCCATGCAAAAACGCTGCAATTGTTTAACGTTATAGCTCAATTGAGGGATAGCGGCGGCAGGTTTTCGGTCAACTGGGGAGTTTTAGGCGTACGGGGCAAGGGTACGTCCGCATTGGAGTAGAGGGGTGACGCTCCCTTACCGCAACGACAGACGCGCGGGCCACTGCGCGCGGTTTATTGACCACGTTGGAGGATGTCCCGATAGGCTCGCGCCGGTCCAAAAAGTTGGCGCGGCAAGAAAAATGCGCCCCTGTGGGCGCACCATCCCGTTCGCTATTCCGCCTTTTTAACGCGCGGCTTGCGACCGCGCGGCTTATCGACCAGTGCGGACTCACCGCTCTCGCGGTACTGACGGCACCAAGCCTTGACCGAAGACTCGCTGGGAATCTTGTGCTTGATCATGGCCTCGCGAACCGTTAAGCCGTTTTCCAAGCGATCCTTAACCACGGCGAGCTTAACTTCGTACGAATAGGTGTGATGATGCGAACCGGCATTGAGAACGGCGTCGGCACCGCCCACGGCATACGCGCGGGCCCACTGACGAGCCGTGGCCTGGGGAATGCCAAGCTCCGCAGCGAGGGCGCGATGACCGACCCCCTCTTGGAGGATCTCGACGGCGCGCTGCCTAACCTCGGGCGCATGCGTGCGAGTCCTAGTTGCTTCCGACATACCTGCCACTTCTTAGCCTTAACCGTTAATCTGCTTTCTTACGTGCAAGTTAGATAGTAGCATTTTACTGTTTGCTCAAAGCAGTTAATTAAAATAGACGCGGCGTTATCTGGGCATTTGGCACCAAATTACGACATTTCTTTATCGATAATTTACGCTGGTAGCTGACTCGCAGCTAATCGTCATTCGCTTGTCAACAAAATTGGCATCTCTTTATGTCCTTTGGTATAGAAGATATAGTTATTAACCCTCCCCCAATAATTTTGAGTAATCTGCAAGGCAGTAGACGTCCTCACTCCTCATGATTACCGCGCATTGCCATCCACCAGAGCAAAACAAAAGGGCGGGACCTGCTGCGCTTGCAGGCCCCGCACCGGTTGACACCCGACGGGACACAGCCGGGCGAGACGGATCCGTGCTACCGCCCCGCCTGGCCGCGAAGTTAACTACAGCTCGTTGGCCGCGTGATATGCCGTGCGAATGGCGCTCGCGATGTCGGCGGTGCGCTCGCCCGAGCAGTCTCCCACGCAGGTCACGGGCACCGTCACGCCATCCAGGTCAAACGCGTTGGCCTTGGAGCCCACGGCCATCACCACGTAATCGCAGGCGATCTTTACCGGCTCCTCGGCGCCGTCCTCGGTAGTGCGAATGGCCTCCACGCCCTCGTCGGTAATGGCGGTCAGGCGGGTCTTCACGTGCTGCTCCACGTTGTGCTCTGCAAAGTCGCTCATAATCAGCGGCAGAATGGTCTCGGACTCGCCCGCGGCAATCTTGTCGAGCATCTCGACAATCGCCACCTCGCAGCCGCGCTGCAGCAGGTACTCGGCAGTCTCGGTGCCCACCAGGCCACCGCCAATGACGGCGACGCGGCCCGTAAGCTCCACCTTGCCGGCCAGCACGTCCCAGCTCGAGACGACCTTGTCCGAGTCGGCACCCGGAACGGGGATGACCACGTCGTGCGCGCCCACAGCCACAATCGCGGCGTCGGCGGCGTTGAGGTCCTCAGCGGTAGCGGCATGGCTGAGCTCAACCTTCACGCCCAGGCCAGGCAGAATCTTCTCGTAGTACTCGACCGAGCGCATGATCTCGTCCTTGCGCGGAGGCGCAGCCGCCAGCACAATCTGGCCGCCCAAGTGATCGCTCGCCTCGTAGATGGTCACGTCGTAGCCGCGCTTGGCCGCCACGCGTGCGGCCTCCAGGCCGGCGATGCCACCGCCCACCACGGCGATCTTCTTGTCGCCCTCGCCCGGCTTGATGGCGATGGTCGCCTCGTCGCCGTTCTCGGCGTTGAGCACGCACGAGATGTACTTGCGGTTTTGAATCGCGTCGACGCAGCCCTTGTTGCAGTTGAGGCACTCGCGGATGGGCTCACCCGTGGCGGCCTTCAGCGCAATGTCGGGGTCGCACATGAGCGAGCGGCCATAGGCGATGATGTCGGCGGCGCCGTCTTCCAGAATCTTCTCGCCGGCCTCGACCGAGACAACACGGCCGACGGTTGCCACCGGCACGGAGACCAGGGCCTTGACGCGCTCGGCCACGGGCAGCGTCCAGTTGTAGGGCATGGCGCCCATGGGCGGAATGGTGTCGCCCATGTTGCCGGTGTGGTTGGCCTGTGCGACCTGGATCATGTCGATGCCCGCGCCCTCGAGCAGCTTGGCAAACTCGCAGGCCTCGTCGGGCTGCAGGCCGCCCTTGCCGCGCGGCGTGCCGTCGGGGTTCTCCATGATCACGGGGAGCTTGTACTCCACCATCAGCTGCGGCGCGGCTTCCTTAATGGCAGCGACGACCTCCAGCGCGTAGCGGACGCGGTTCTCGAACGAGCCACCGTACTCGTCGGTGCGCTGGTTGAGGATGGCCGAACACAGCGAACCCACCAGACGGTCGCCGTGGACCTCGATGGCGTCGATCCCGGCCTGCTGTGCGCGGGCGGCCGAGGCAGCGATGGCCTCCTTGATCTGGGTGAGCTGCTCTACGCTCGCCTCGTTCACAAAGTGCTGCATGTCGTGGTGCAGCTTGGCGTATGCCTGATTGCGGATCTCGTTGGACTCGGCCATCTTGGCAGCAAAGGTCTCCTCGTCGCCGGCGGCCTTGGCCTCCTGCGCGGCCTTGGCAGCGGCCATGGAGCCCATGACCATGCGGCCGACACCGGGCACGTCGTACTCGGGGTGGAACAGCTGCAGCGCAACCTTGGCGCCGTGCTTGTGGACGGCATCGGCCAGCGCCTTAAACGTGGGGATCTGAGCGTCGGTCGCCAGCTTGGGCGTGGGGCTCGCGGTCATGACGGGAGCGACGTCGCCGATGACGATGTAGCTCACGCCGCCACGGGCCAGGCGCTCGTAAAAAGCCAGGCTGCGCTCGCCAATGGAACCGTCGCGCTCCTCGTAGCCGGTGGTCAGCGGCGGGAACATAATGCGGTTCTTGAGCTCAAGGGGGCCAACCGTAATGGGCTGGAGCAGCTTGGATGCAGGTGCGGTCATGAACATTCCTCTCTTATAGGCGCGGCGGCGATGATGCCGCGTAGTTGTCTAGAGGATATGGCATGGGAGCACGGCGGCACAACGGAAATCGGCGAATATCAGGTGGCAGCAGGTGGATGGGGCGTGGCGGCCCGTCGGTTTGTCTCAATCTGTAACAGTTACTCGGCAAAACCGGGTCTTACTGTTACAGATCGAGATTTTGTTTGAGAGGCCGAGAATTGGACCGAAAACACGGTCCCGGAATAACAAAAAAGCTCGCCGGCTAGGCCGACGA
Source organism: uncultured Collinsella sp. (assembly GCA_900541745.1). GTDB lineage: Bacteria > Actinomycetota > Coriobacteriia > Coriobacteriales > Coriobacteriaceae > Collinsella. The sequence continues at coordinate 51,155 of UQLA01000003.1, forward strand.
GCTGCAAGTTCTTGGTCGCGGGGGCAGGATTTGAACCTACGACCTCCGGGTTATGAGCCCGGCGAGCTACCAGACTGCTCCACCCCGCAATGTCTGGGCGCCTCATGTGCGCAAGAAAGAATATTACGCGGGAGTTCGGTAAACGGCAAGGAAAAACTCGTGGAGCATAATTCCTTCATATTTAAACCCCTCAGCCCCTATCACCGTAAACGAATCGCAGCCGAGTGCCGTCGGCGGCGCGTATACAATGGTGCGCGTCCTTTTATGCCAACACTGGGAGTAGACATGCTGCTCGCTATCGATATGGGAAACACGCAGACGGCCATGGGCCTGTTTGACGGAGACGAGCTGGTGCAGTCGTGGCGCATGCCCACCGACCGCTCCTATACCGCCGACGAGATCCATGTGCGCCTGATGGGTTTCTTTAAGATGTACGGCCTTTCGCTCGACGCGGTCGACGCGATCGCCTTTGCCGGCGTGGTGCCGCAGCTCTCGCGCGAATGGCACGCCGTGGCCGACCGCATTGCCGCGGACGCCATCGTCATCGGGCCGCAGACGGCCGCGGTGACCAAGCTGCGCGCGGCGCGTCCCCAAGCCGTAGGCGCCGATCGCGTCGCTAACGCCGTTGCGGCCGAAACTTTCTACGGCGCGCCGGCAATCGTGGTGGACTTTGGCACCGCGACCAATATCGACGTCATCGATGAGGACGGTTATTACATTGGCGGAGCGATCGCGCCGGGCATTCGCATCTCCATGGACGCGCTTGCCGCCCGTGCCGCCAAGCTCGCCAGCGTGCCGCTCGAGGCGCCCGAGCACGCCATCGGCCGCGATACCGAGGAGTGCATCAAGGTCGGCGCCGTAACGGGCGCCGCTGCCATGGCCGAGGGCCTGGTCGCGCGCATGAAGCGCGAGCTGGGCCGCGAGGATGCCACCGTTATCGCCACGGGCGGTCTCGCCAGCATCGTCGCCGATTCGACCGATGCCTTCGACGTGGTCGATGGCCAACTCACCATTAAGGGCATCTGCGAAATCTACCGCCGCATGCAGGAGCTGGAGTAGGCTCTGGCGAAGCCGAGGCGCTACAGACCGCGGATGCGTACGGCCTCGGGCGGAAACTCCTGCTCGCCGGCATCGGTCTTGATGGTCGCGCGGCCCCAGATGTCCAGGCCCGCAAACACACCGACCGCAAGCGGCAAGCCGTTGGGCGACACCGCCGCAACTTGGCGACCGAGCAGCGGCACCATGTCGAAGTACTCGCCCAGCACGGGAGCCAACGGACCAGCAGCACCCTGTGGCGTGTTGGCGACAACCGCCCAGGCGCCAACGCGAGCGAGCACCGCCGCGGCCAGTGCCTCGACCAGCGCCTCACCGGCCACATCTACGCCGAGCTCGCCCAGCGCCGCGCGCTCAACATCCACCGTCACCGCCGCAAACATGCCCGCGGCACCGGCACCACCGTTGACGGCGACGCGCGCGAGCGACGTCTCAAACGCAGGCGCGCCGCACACAATGTCACTCGGCCACTGGATGCCCACTTTGCCGGCAAGCCCCAGGCCCGGCATTGCGGCCGTGCCCGCGAGCGCGTCCATCATGCCCATTGCGGCCACAAACGGCAGGCCGTGGAAGGCATGCATGTTCACATCGGGGCGCACGACCAGCGAAAACGTCAGCGATGCATCGCCCGCGCTCCACGCGCACCAGCCCGCGGACATGCCCTCGCGGCCCGCGTCACGCGCCGCGTCGAGCTCGGTACCGGCGGCAACAGCATTCATCTCGATCATCTACATACGCCCCAATTCGCCCACGATATGGCCCACGCGATCCTCGGGCTCCTTGACCTCGACGCCGTTGTAGCGGAAGAACCGCGCCGGGTCGTGCATCAGGTCCTCGAGCGGCACCAGCACAAAGTCGCGCTCGCCGATCAGCGGATGCGGCAGACGCAGCTTCTTGCCGCCGTGGGTCTCACCATCCATCCACAGCAGGTCCAAGTCGATGGTGCGCGGGCCGTTTGCCTTGGCCTTTTTGGAGCGGTCGCGGCCCAACTCGGCCTCGATCTTCATGAGCTCATCGAGCAGCACCAACGGCGCCAGCTCGGTCTTAATCTCGATGACGGCGTTGGCAAACGCGTCCTGGCGCGTTTCGTAAGCCGGCTCGCTCTCGTAGATGCGCGAGCAGTTGGACACGCAGGTGAGCGGGATCTCGGCAATCATGTCGCGCGCAGCGCGGATGTTGTCGCAGCGATGCCCCAGGTTGGAACCCACGGCCACAAACGCGCGGCGCGGCTGCGGCTTGGCAACGGCCCAGTAACCGTTCAGGAACTGCGCAAAGCCCGCAACGTCATGCACGCGCACGATGTTGGCGCCGGCCTGGATGGCGCCCAGGCACACACCAAACGTGGCGGCATCGCGCGCGGCGGCCTCAGTCACGCCCGAGACGGCGCCCACAAAGCGCTTGCGTGACACGGCGCACATGAGCGGATAGCCCAGCGATGCCATCTTAGCGGTCTCGCGCTGGATGACGATATCTTCGTTGGCCGTCTTGCCAAAGCCCGGGCCGGGATCGATGCAGATACGGTCGCGCGACACGCCGGCATGGATGAGCATGCGGGCTTGGTCGGACAGAAAGCCCATGACGCGGCGCATGATGGGCGCAGAATCGGGCAGGGTAAAGCGACGGAGCTGCGAGGTGGGCACATAGGCTTCCTCACGGCGGGCGCTGCGGCGCATCATGGCGGCCAGGTGGTCGCTGGGCTCTGGTGCGGCTTCGGTAGCTGCGGGCACGGTCTCGGGCTCTGCAGTCTCGGCGGCAGGAGCGGTCTGCTCGGCAGCCGGCGTCTCTGGCTCGGACTCGGGCGCGGGCTCCGGTTCGCCAAACGGCAACGAGGGCTGTACCACACCGCCCGGAAGCTTGGCCTCAACCTTGGGCTCACCCAGCAACTTGCCGCGACGGCGACGGGCCGGCTTCTCGGCCTCGCGCGCGGCCTCGGCAGCCGCTTCGCGTGCCTTCTCGGCAACAAACGCCGCAGCCGAGGTATCGAGCTGCACCGTCGCGTGTGTGCGGGCGGGTGCGGCGACCTCGCCGGCGTGCATTACGATGACGCCGCAGGTGCTCGTCTTAACGAACTCAACCATCTTGGGATCGGTGAAGCCCGTCACGTCGTTGACAATCGAAGCACCGCAGCGCACAGCCGCCTTGGCAACCGCCACATGACGCGTATCGATCGAGACGATGGCGCCCTCTTTGGCGAGCGCGCGCACGACGGGCAGCACGCGACGCGCTTCCTCGTCGGGGTTGACCGGGGTAAAGCCGGGGCGCGTGGACTCGCCGCCCACGTCGATGATGTCGGCGCCGGCATCGAGCATCGCCAGGCCGTACTCGATAGCGGCATCTTGGTCAAAGTGCTCACCGCCGTCGCTAAACGAATCGGGCGTCACGTTGAGGACGCCCATGATGCGCGGACGGTCAAAGCTGAGCTCGTACTTTCCGCACCGCCATGTCTTGCTGTCGTTCGCCATGAACATCCTCCTAAAATGCCCACGCCGCCGCGCTCGGGCGCTGGCGGCGGGGTCGCTTTGCAATCAGTCTTTCTATTGTATCCGCGCGCGCGGGCTAGAACGCAAACGCGGCCGCGATGTCGCAAGAAATCAGCAGGTCGGCATTTGCATCCTGATCGGTGGGCGCCAAATTGCAAATGGCCAGCGTATCGCCAGTAAAGTAACGCGTGAGGCCCGCCGCCGGATACACCACGAGCGAGGTCCCGCCCACGACGAGGGCGTCGGCTGCGGCGATGGCAGCAACGGCGCCGGTAAGCACACGCTCATCGAGCGGTTCTTCGTAGAGGACCACATCGGGTTTGATGCGACCGCCGCACGCAGGGCACACGGGCACGCCCGCGGTATCCTCGTGCTCGCGCGCGCAAATCCATTCGGCGCTGTAGACCGCGCCGCACGTCTGGCAAATATTGCGGTGGACCGAGCCATGCAGTTCAAACACGCGCTGCGAGCCGGCCATCTGGTGCAGGCCGTCGATATTTTGCGTCACCACGGCGTCGAGCTTGCCGGCGCGCTCCAGCTCCGCCAGCTTGGCGTGGCAGTGGTTGGGCTTGGCGTTAAGGGCGATCATCTTGGTCCGGTAGAAGTCGAAAAACTCCGCCGGATGCGCCTCGTAGAAGCTGTGCGAGAGCATAGTCTCGGGCGGATAGGAAAACCGCTGGTGATACAGACCGTCCACGCTGCGGAAATCGGGGATGCCACTCGCCGTGGAAACGCCCGCGCCGCCAAAGAAGACCACGTGGCTATGGGTTTCGAACAGCTCCGCCAGCACAGCGGAGGCCTGCTTGGGGTCCGATATTGCCTGCGTCATATATGTCCTCCGTCCGTGTCTTAGGGACGGCGGCGTTCGCACTATCACTCGCGGACTCCGCCCCGCTCTTGTTGCGTTAATCTTAAGCCTGCCAACCCCGTCGAAAGGACACCATGCCTCAGACTTACACTTTCGCCTCGTGGAACGTCAACGGCCTGCGCGCCGTGCTCAAAAAGGACCCGAGCTTTATCCAGATCGCGCAAGAACTCAACGTCGATATCCTGGCGCTGCAGGAGACCAAGCTGCAAGAAGGCCAAGTCGATATCGACCTGCCCGGCTATCACCAAACCTGGAGCTACGCCGAGCGCAAGGGCTACTCGGGCACCGCGGTCTTTAGCCGCCAGGAATCGCTGCGCGTGCTGCACGCCGATGCGCTGCTACCCTACGCCGGCGAGGGTGGGGCCGCCGAGCTCGTCGCCCAAGCCGCAACCGAGGGCCGCGTCTGTGCGCTCGAGTTCGACAAGTTTTGGTTCGTGGACGTCTATACGCCCAACGCCCAAAATGAGCTCGCGCGCATCGATGTACGCATGGCCTGGGACGATGCCTATCGCGGTTTTTTGGCAGGCCTCGAGCGCGAGACCGGAAAGCCCGTCGTAACCTGCGGCGACTTTAACGTGGCTCACGAGGAGATCGACCTTAAGAACCCCAAGTCCAACCGCGGCAACGCCGGCTTTTCGGACGAGGAGCGCGGCAAGTTTACCGAGCTGCTCGACGCCGGTTTTACCGACACCTGGCGCGCGGCCAATCCGGACGTCGAGGGCGTCTACAGCTGGTGGAGCTACCGCTTTAATGCCCGCAAGAACAACGCAGGCTGGCGCATCGACTACTTCCTGGTAAGCAACGCAATCGCCGGCAACGTGCGCGACACCGGCATCCGCGGCGACATCTTCGGCAGCGATCACTGCCCCGTCACCCTCGCCCTGGAGCTCTAACCCCCAAAATGATCCCCTGGGGACGGAGGAAAACAGATCATTTTGGCTCTCCGAGGACACCTGCGTAATACATCTGCCGCGAAAAGCGCCCATCTACTACGTTTAAGCCGTTACCCTCAACCATAACCATGTTCTACGAAAAACCACAGGCTTTCTACCTGCGGTTTTCTTTTCACATTGCTCACTGTGGTTGAGGACGGCGACCTAAACGTAGTAGATGGACCGCTTTCGTGGCGAGCACTCCCAGCTGGTCCCCAGTGACGGAGGAAAATTGGTCATTTAGCCTTCTGGAGCCCGCTGCGACCGTCATACGAGTCGGCGTGCGCAAAACTATGCCAGTTTACGGGGCTGAATCGCAGATCCCTGACCACACGCAATTCGAGCAAAATAAAGCCGCAGGTAAACGGCTTGCCCTATTACGGAAAATGCCGGTATGGTCGGTCTGTGTCAATCCAGCCCCGTAAACCGGCATAGTTTTGATATGACACCAAGGCAGTATTGATTCTCGCCCCGGCGCAACCACCACTACAGCCCGTACTTCACGACGACGCGGTTGATGCGGCAACACCAAGGCTTGTACAGAGCGGCCAAAAACACGCAGGTCGCGAGTCCGTGCGTGATATCGAACGGTACGGCGGTGGCAAGACGCGCTGCGGCGCCTGCCCAGGTGAGCGGCTGCACAAAACCGATGATGTCGTATGCGTTGATTACAACGCCATACAGCAGGCCCGACGCAAAGCCGTACGCCATCAGCGCCGGCATGCGCACGGTGCCATCGGCGCGATCAAAAGCGCCCGCATGCGCCAGTGCGCCACCGATATAGCCCACCAGACCCCAGGCATACATCTGCCATGGCGTCCACATGCCCTGTCCAAAAAAGAAATTACTGGTCAGTGCCGCCAGCGCGCCGACCATGAAGCCGTTGCGACGGCCAAGTGTCGCACCCGCGATAATGGCGATAGCACTCACGGGCTTAAAATCGGGAATGGGGCCGAACAAGATGCGGCCCGCCGCGGCCAACGCCGCCAGAACCAGCGTTGGCATAATCTGGCGCAAGCCCGGGCGCGATACCTCATAGCCCGCAAAGAACAGTGCGAGCACGAGCGCCACTACAACCAGCATGGCAAGCGCAGCCTGCTCAATGCCCGCCAGCAACGCCGCAGTCATCACTGCCGGCACCGCCAGGAGCAGCGGAATCTCCATTTTTGTGAGTAGGCGCGAGGCGCGATGATCCGTCATTCCATCACGCCCTGTAGAACACGTTGTCGGCAAAGAAATCTGCCGGGGGCTCCATGCAGGCGATCTCGCCGTCGAACATCATGGCGACGTCGTCGGACACCTGCTCGGCAAAGTCTAAGTCGTGCGTGGCAATGACGACGGTGCCGCCGGCCTGCGCATGCTCGCGCAGGGCTCGGGCGATAATGCAGCGACTTGCCAGGTCAAGGCCCTTGGTGGGCTCATCAAGCATCAGCAGCTCCGGACCAATCAACAGCAGCTTTGCCAACGCAAGCAGCTGGCGCTGACCGCCCGAAAGATCGTACGGGTGACGCGTCTCCAAGCCCGCCAGGCCCAGGCGCGCTGTCTGCTCCCGTGCTGCGGCCTCGTCGTATCCGCAGGTCGAAGCCCATTCCATCAGCTCGTCGCGCACCGTTTCGGCGACCAGCAATGCCTTGGGGTTCTGTGGCAGCAGCGCCGCCGAAGCCGTCCCACGCACCATGCGGCCACGCTGCAGCTTAGCCGTCTTGGCCAGCACCGAGAGCATCGTCGACTTGCCGCAGCCGTTTCCGCCCACGACCGCATGCACCGCGCCGGCCGAAAACGTCACATCGAGCCCGCGCAGCACCCAACCGCCCGCGCGATCGTAGCGAAACCAGCCTTCCGACAGGGTGGTAGCCGACCCACCGTGCATTTTTTGGAGTATTCTGCTTCCATCCGTGCGCGGGAAGGCTGCCGAGCCGTTCTCGAGCGACATTTGCGCCACAAATTCGGACGATTTGTCCAATTCCGAACTTTTTTTCGCGCTCGATACGTCCCCGGGCGGTTCCGGAGAGCCCAAATTGTCCTCGTACCTGCTGAATACTCCGTTTTTTGCACATCGGATGGCACCCCACCCCAACATGTCATCGGAAAACAGCGATTCTCGGCGTCCCAAAGAAGCCATATCCGCCACCTCGCGCACGCGACCGCCCTCAATCCGGTACGCACACGTCGCATACTCGAGCATCGGCCGCGGTTGATGCGTAGCCACAACAACCGTGCAGCCCAGCTCACGGTTCACGCGAAACAGCGCGTGCAGAAAATTCTTCTCGGCAACGGGATCGAGCTGAGACGTGGGCTCGTCGAGTAACAGGACGCGCGGACGCAGCGCCAGAACGGCGGCGAGCGACAGCAGCTGCTTGCGGCCACCCGAAAGCGTATCGGTATCGCGATGAAGCCAGTCCTCCAGACCAAAGAAATAGCTGGTCTCGGCAACACGGCGGCGCATCTCGTCGCGCGACACACCCAGATTCTCTAGGCCAAACGCCATCTCGTGCCACACGGTCTCGCACACAATCTGGTTCTCGGGATCCTGGAACACGTAGCCCACGCGCTCCGCAGACGCGCGCACGTCCATGTCGGCAACGTTCTCGCCCAGCACGCGCAGCTCGCCAGCGCATTCGCCCGTCGGCGAAATCTCGGACTTGAGCAGCGAGAGCAGCGTCGACTTACCCGATCCGGTACCGCCAACAAGCAGCGCAAATGCACCTTGGGGAACAGACCAGTCGAGCCCCTCGAGCACCGCAGCATCAGCCCCGGGGTAGGCAAAGCTCAGGCTCCGCACCTCAATCGCCGGCATATCCGGGCCGCACGCCGCGCCCGACACCGGGCCCCTATCCAACCGAGCCATCAGCCGAACCTCTTCTCATCGATCGCATGCAACGCACAGGGCAGCACCATCCAGGCAGCGTACACAACATAGCCCGGCCACGGCGCGGGCACCGAAAGCTGCGGGTAAAACGAATACTGCGTTGTCGCGGTCCATGCCACCGCCACCGCGGCGGCACCAAACACCGCAAGCCCAACCAGCGCGGCAGCGTCGCCGCGCCCCAGCCGATACCGCGCGTACGTCGTGCGACGCGTCGCGGCGCCCCACCCGCGCGAGCGCATGGCGTCGGCGCGCTCCAGCGAATCTTCCATGCCCCAGCCCATCAACACGCTCGATGCCCGTAGGCGCGAACGCACGGGGTCGGCCGGCGCACGCCCCGGCACATCAATCGCGTCCTGCACCGCCAGCACCGTGCGGCCGCGGCGCAAAAACTGCGGGATAAGCCGCATGCACATCGAAATCATGAGCGCGATCACCGGCGCAGCGTTGCCCAACAGCGCGAGCACCTTGTCGTATTCGAGCATCGACGCCGCGGCCTCAAACCACAGCACGCTCGCCACAAACAGCCCACCCATGCACAGGCCGTAAACCATGCTCTCTAGATACACCGCACGCATGCCAATGCGAAACAGCTCCGTCGAGCCCGAGGCGCTAAACAGCGGATTGAGCACCGCGATGATCAAAATCACCGGCAGCTGCCAGCGAAGTGCGCCCAGCGTGCGGGCAGCCCCACGCATCGCAAATCCATACGCCAGCCCGCCCGCAAGCGACAGCGCGATCAGCACCGGTTGCATCGAGAACATGGTGAGCCCCAGCGTCAGCACTATATAGAGTGCCGGCACAGCCGGATGCGACATCGAGAATGCCGCGACGGGCTCGCCGCCAAACTCCTCTCGCATGATATCCATGGGCACCCCCATCCCCTCGCTCAAACGACAGCTCCGCAATACCGCCAACGCCGCCCGCAAGCGGCGCAAGCGCCACGCCGGCGGCGCAAGCCTCAACCGCCGCAAACCAATCGCTACGCGCTCATCATATGCCTGCGGTATCATATTGCGCCGTGTATCGTTTCCAAACACACGTCTCTATAACGTAACAGGAGATCACATGGACGCAACCGCAATTATCCTCGCCGCCGGCGAGGGCACCCGCATGAAGTCGAACCACTGCAAGGTTTCGCACAAGATCCTGGGCAAGCCCATGGTTCAGTGGATCGTCGACGCCACCATCAAGGCCGGCTGCAGCCGCGTCGTGGTCGTCATCGGCAGCCACGCCGACGAGATGCGCGCCCTTATCGACGGCGCCTACGCCAACAGCGCCACCAAGGTCGAGTGCGTCGAGCAGACCGAGCGCCTGGGTACCGGCCACGCCGTAAAGGTCGCGCTCGAGGCCTGCGGCATCACGCAAGGCCCCGTCGTCGTGCTCAACGGCGACCTGCCGCTCATCACCGCCGACACCGTCGCCAAGTTCGCGCAGACCGTCGCCACCGGCGAGCTCGCCTGCACCGTCATGACCATGACCCCGCCCGATCCTTTTGGCTACGGCCGCATCAAGCTGGGCGCCGATGGTCAGATCGAGCGCATCATCGAGCAGAAGGACTGCACGCCCGAGCAGGCCGCCACGCTGCTGGAGTGCAACGCCGGCTGCTACGCCTTCGACGGCGCGCAGCTTGCCGCCCACATCAACGAGATCGGCAACGACAACGCACAGTCCGAGTACTACCTGCCCGACATGCTCGAAATCCTCAAGGGTCACGGCCAGGCGGTCTCCATCTTCCACTGTGACGACTACCGCGACGGCCTGGGCGTCAACAGCCGCATCCAGCTCGCGCAGCTCACCGCCATCGCGCGCGACCGCATCAACGAGCACTGGATGGCCGAGGGCGTCACCTTCATCGACCCCACGCAGGCCTGGATCGGCCCCGATGCCGTCATCGGCCGCGACACCGTCGTGTGGCCGCAGACGCATCTGATCGGCCACGTCACCGTGGGCGAAGAGTGCCAGCTCGGCCCCAACAGCCGCCTCACCGACACCACTGTCGGCAGCGGCTGCATCATCGATGAGACCATCGCCATCGAGGCCGTCATCGAGAACGGCGTCGACTGCGGCCCGCGTGCCTACCTGCGCCCGGGCACTCACATGCTCGACGGATCCAAGGCCGGCACGCACGTGGAGATCAAGAAGTCCACGATCGGCGAAGGTTCCAAGGTGCCCCACCTGTCCTATATCGGCGACACCACCATGGGCTCCGGCGTCAACGTGGGCGCGGGCTCCATCACCTGCAACTACGACGGCGTCCACAAGCACAAGACCGTCATCGGCAAGGATGCCTTTATCGGTTCCGACACCATGATGGTCGCGCCCGCCCAAATTGGCGACGGCGCGCTCGTTGCCGCCGGCTCCGTCATCACCGAGCCGGTCCCGGCCGACGCACTCGGTCTGGGCCGCGCCCGTCAGGTAAATATTGAGGGCTGGGCCGCCGATTATCGCCGCCGTCTGCACGAGGACGACGAGGTTTAACGTTTCGCCAAACACAAAAGGAGCTGTTCCATGGGGACGGCTCCTTTTTCTATCGTGACCTGCGCGACCGGATGAGTGGTCGGTTCGTGTCCGTTGACGGTAAAGACGTTATCAAGACTCGATAAACCCCGCCGCACGGTTACAATGCAAAAAGGCATCTATATGGCATTCGATGTATAAAGGAGAAGGGTAATGCCGATTAATGATCCCGAGAAGTCGGAGAATATGCGCAAGTCCATCCGCGTGTATTCCGGTTCCTCCAACCGTCCCCTCGCTCAGAAGATTGCTGAGTACCTTGGGGTCGAGCTTTCGGGCCTTACGCTAAAGCAGTTCGCCAACGGTGAGATTTACGCCCGCTACGACGAGACCGTCCGCGGCGCCGACGTCTTCCTGATTCAGTCCGTGGCTGGCGGCAACGTCAACGACATGCTCATGGAGCTGCTCATCGCCACCGACGCTGCCAAGCGCGCATCCGCCCGCTCCATCACCGCCGTTATCACCCACTACGGCTATGCCCGCCAGGACCGCAAGGCCGGCCCGCGCGAGCCCATCACCGCCCGCCTCGTCGCCAACCTGCTCGAGCGCGCCGGCGTCGACCGCATCATCACCCTCGACCTGCACCAGGGTCAGATCCAGGGCTTCTTTGATATCCCGGTTAACCACCTGTCCGCACTGCCGCTGTTTGGCCAGTACTACAACGACATGCACTTCGACACCGACAACCTGGTTGTCGTCTCCCCCGACGTGGGTCGCGCCAAGGCCGCCAAGAAGCTGTCCGACATGCTCGGCTGCGACCTGGCCATCGCCCACAAGGGCCGTCCGCGCCACAACGCCGCCGAGGTAATGGGCATCATCGGTGACATCAAGGGCAAGACCTGCGTCATCAACGACGACATGATCGACACCGCTGGCACCCTGTGCGCCAACGTCAAGGAGCTCAAGGCTATGGGTGCTGGCGACATCTACGTCTGCGCCACCCACGGCATCTTCTCCGGTCCGGCCATCGAGCGCCTGAACGACGCCCCGATCGTCGAGTGCGTCGTCACCGACGCTATTCCCGTCGAGGTGGGCGGCAAGATCAAGACCATCTCGGTCGCCGAGGAGTTCGCCCAGGCCATCTCCGCCGTTTACCACGAGGAGCCCGTCTCCACGCTCGTCGGCGGCGACTTCGCGCTGTAGTCGCTCGACCCTCGCATCCCTCCGGAAGCCCCGGACACGCCTGCGGGGTTATCACGCGAACGTCCTCGCCGCTTTGCGGCTGCGGGATGTTCGCTTTGATAACCCCTCCCGGCGTGTCCGGGGCTTCCTGCTGTCTCGGGGCAGCTGTTTTCTGAAATGACTTTGCTGCAACCTTTCCTCGCATTCGGCGAGCGTGGTAGCCTTTGTCGTTGATTGAACTATTTACGTAACGGAGGACAAACATGGCAGCTGCACAGCCGCTCAAGATTCGCATGGTTGCCGGACTTGGCAACCCGGGCGAGGAGTATGCCGAGACCCGCCACAACGCCGGCTTTAAGGCAATCGACGAGCTGGCCCGTCAGGCCGGCGTCACGTACTGGAAAAACCAGGCCGGCGCCGAGGTCGCGCTCATCAACATCAACGACCCCGAGGAAGAAGGCGGCAAGCGCCAGATTGTGCTGGTCAAGCCGCAGTCGTACATGAATACCTCGGGCGGCCCAATCTCCAAGCTCTGCCGCGAGTACAAGATCAAGGCCGAGGAGCTGCTCGTAATCCACGACGAGCTCGATATTCCCGCCGGCGACGTGCGTGTTAAGGTGGGCGGCGGCCATGCTGGCCACAACGGCCTGCGTTCCATCATCGACAAGATGGGCAGCCGCGACTTCAGCCGCATCCGCACCGGCATCGGCAACCCTCCCGGCAAGATGGCCGTCGCCGACTACGTGCTTAAGCAGCTGCGTGCCCGCGAGGCCGAGGATTTCCAGGACACCTGCGCCCGCGCGGCCGACGCCGCCGGCCTGGCGATTGTGCACGGCGTGATCTATGCCCGCGATCACGTAAACGGCGCCGCCTCCGCCAACGGCAAGCACTAAAACCTACCATTTAGGGACAGGTTAAACCTACCATTTAGGGACAGGTTTATTTTGGCAGGTTTTACCTGCGGGAACGCCCCAGCCGCGGCATCGCAATCAACCGCTCGCCGCCATACACACATAACACCCCAAGGGGGCCGGCCTCATCACAACCCGAGGCCGGCCCCCTTGCCGTTTTACCCGATAAAACTGACCAAAATAAACCTGCCCCTATTTGGTAAGCCAAAGCGGATAAACCCTGCTCCCAACCGCCGAAGACACACGTAAGTGACATGTCCATGAGGGTATAATCTGCACCGTATGTCTGCACAACGCCTGTGCACGTACGGTTTTATTCGGGCTGCCGTCCATTTCCGTGGAGGCACGGTTCGGCGGCCCTAACAAGAGAGGGGTTCTATGTATAAGATCCTGGAGAAGACGCAGTTCTCTGAGAAGGTGTTCAAGTTCCGCATCGAGGCGCCTGCAATCGCCAAACATGCGCACGCTGGACAGTTCCTCATGGTTCGCGCCAACGAGACGGGCGAGCGCGTCCCGTTTACCCTGGCCGGCTGGAACGGTGACGAGGGCTGGGTCGAGTTCATCTTCATGGTGATCGGCAAGACCACCGAGATGCTGTCCACCTACGAGGCCGGCGAGTCGCTGCGCGACGTCGTGGGCCCGCTGGGCGTTCCTACCGAGATGACTGAGGGCCCCTGCGCCGTCATTGGCGGCGGCGTCGGCCTGGCAATTGCCTTCCCGGTCGCCAAGCACCTGGTCGAGACCGGTCACGAGGTGCACGCCATCATGGGCGCCCGCACCAAGGACCTCCTGCTCATGGAGGACCAGTTCCGCGAGCTCCTCGACGAAGATCACATCCACATCACCACTGACGACGGCTCCTACGGCGAGCAGGGCGTTGTCACCGCTCCGCTGGAGCGCCTGCTGCAGGACAAGGCCGTGAGCCAGGTCTTCTGCGTCGGCCCCGTTCCGATGATGAAGTTCTCGACCCTCACCGCCCAGAAGTACGACACCCCCATCACCGCGTCGCTCAACCCCATCATGGTTGACGGCACCGGCATGTGCGGCTGCTGCCGCGTCGAGGTGGGCGGCGTGACCAAGTTCGCTTGCGTCGACGGCCCCGACTTCGATGCCACCCTGGTCGACTGGGATGACCTTCGTGCCCGCCAGGCCGCTTACCGTTCCGAAGAGGGCGAGTCCCTCAAGGCCTATGAGGAAAAGAGCTGCGCATGCCACTAGTTAACGGTCGTTTCGTTGCCGATATGAAGTCGCCCCGCACCCCCGATAACGAGGAGCCGGCTGCCGAGCGTGCCTGCGACTTCCGCCCCGTCGACAAGGGCTTCACCGAGGAAATGGCGCTGGCCGAGGCCGAGCGCTGCCTCAACTGCAAGAAGCCGTTCTGTGTTGAGGGCTGCCCCGTCAACATCAACATCCCCCGCTTTATCGAGCAGATCCGCGAGAAGGACTTCGGCGGCGCTCTCGATACCATCCGCGAGGACTCCATGCTTCCCGCTATCTGCGGCCGCGTCTGCCCGCAGGAGAACCAGTGCGAGGGCAAGTGCATCCGCGGCAAGAAGTCCGAGCCCGTGGCCATCGGCCAGCTCGAGCGCTTCCTGGGTGACCGCCCCGAGCTCGCCTCCACGCCCAAGATGGCCCCCAAGAACGGCAAGAAGGTCGCCGTCGTCGGCTCCGGCCCGTCCGGCATCACCTGCGCCGGCGAGCTCGCCCGTAACGGTTTTGACGTCACCGTCTTTGAGGCATTCTTCACCGGCGGCGGCGTGCTGGTCTACGGCATCCCCGAGTTCCGTCTGCCCAAGGCAGTCGTCAAGCGCGAGATCGACGGCCTGGAGGACATGGGCGTCAAGTTTGAGTACAACTCCGTCGTGGGCAACATGGCTACGGCCGAGGAGCTGTTCGAGCAGGGCTTCGACGCCATCTACGTGGCGACCGGCGCTGGCCTGCCCAAGTTCCTCAATGTCCCCGGCGAGAACCTGCCCAACGTCTTCTTCGCGAACGAGTACCTCACCCGCGTAAACTTGATGAAGGCCAACAAGTTCCCCGAGTACGACACCCCCACCAAGCACGGCAAGAACGTCGTCGTCTTTGGTGGCGGCAACGTGGCCATGGACGCCGTCCGTACTGCCAAGCGCCTGGGCGCCGAGCATGCCATCATCGCCTACCGTCGTACCGAAGATGAGATGCCCTGCCGTCGCGCCGAGCTGCACCATGCCAAGGCCGAGGGCGTCGAGGTTCTGCCGCTCGTTTCCCCGCTCGAGTTTGTCGCTGGCGAGGACGGCTCCGTGTGCGCCGTCAAGGTCCAGAAGATGGAGCTTGGCGAGCCCGACGAGTCCGGCCGTCGTCGCCCGGTGCCCATCGAGGGCGCCATCGAGGAGATTCCCTGCGACGTCGCGATCTCGGCTATCGGTACCAACGCCAACCCCTTCGCAAAGAAAATCGGCGGCAAGATGGAGCTCAACAAGTGGGGCTACATCGTCGCCGACGAGGAGACCGGCCAGACCACCGATCCCCGCATCTGGGCTGGCGGCGACATCGTCACCGGTGCCGCTACGGTCATTCTGGCGATGGGCGCCGGCAAGAAGGCCGCCGCTTCCATCACCAAGAGCCTGCTGGGCGAGTAATCACCCTCAACGCTAGCCATCAAACGGCAAAGTCCCCGTCGAGCACACGCCCGGCGGGGACTTTTTCTATGCCGATCGCCCTACCACCGCAAAGGTGTCTGTCCCCTTTGTGGTGGTTTTGGTCGGTTAGCCTTCGA
Organism: uncultured Collinsella sp.; assembly: GCA_900541745.1. Taxonomy (GTDB): domain Bacteria; phylum Actinomycetota; class Coriobacteriia; order Coriobacteriales; family Coriobacteriaceae; genus Collinsella. Next base: position 66,659 of record UQLA01000003.1, read on the forward strand.
GCTGCGCCACCTTGTAGCGGTAGGCAGCGGCGATAACGTCTTTGCAGCCCTCGCGGCCCAGCTTGGCGCGGTTGACGACGATGTCTTTGCCGCTCGTCATCTTCCACTTTCCGGCACTGTAGCGCTTATAGAACGCCTCGCGCGCCTTCTGCTGCTGCTTGACCAGCTTGGCGCCCTTCTTTTTGTTAAGACCACGCTTCTTGCGCACGATCTCGACGCGGTCCTCAAAGGGAGCGGTCACCAACACGGCAATGTGGTTGGGGTTGTTGCGCAGCAGATAATCGGACAGGCGGCCTTCGATAATGCAGCTCTCGGTCTCGCCCAGATCCAAAATCACCTGGCTCATCTTTTGGAACAACTTGTCCGAGTACGAACGCGCGTCGTAACGGTCGGGCAGAAACGCCATGTTCTCCACGGCCAGGCGCTCGTCGTAGGCGGCCATCTTGTCGAGCGACTCACCTGCGCGCAGCGAAGCACGTACCAGCAGCTCGTTATCGTACAGCGGAATCCCCAACTCGTTGGCAAGCATGCGACCAATCTCGTGGCCCTCGGCGCCAAAGTCGCGCGCGATGGTAATGACCACAGGACTCTTCTTGTTCTCCAGATCGCTCATCGCGATTCCTTTCTCTATGTGACAAAGGGGCTGTCCCTTTGCCACATTCTACGCTGCCACCATTCGCCTCTGATACGCTCTCACCAGCAGCGAGATACCAAAGTTGAGCACAAAGTACATCGCAAACACCAGGCCGTAGAGCATAAGAACCTGCGACAGGTCGATCGCGTGGGCCATCACGACGTTTGCCGTGTACATGAGCTCGGCCACGTTAATGCCCGAAAGATACGAGCTGTCCTTGATGACGGTCGTGCACTGGCTAAACAGCGCCGGAATGATCGTCTTAAACGTCTGCGGGAGAATGATGTAGCGCATGGTGGCAAAGAAGCCGAAGCCCTGGCTCTGCGCTGCCTCAAACTGGCCGCGCGGAATCGAGTTGAGGCCGCCGCGCACAATCTCGGCCATAACAGCGCTGGTAAACAGCGTAAAGGCGATGGTCGAAATCACAATGTCCAAACCCTGCACCGTAAAGTAGATAAACAGGATCCACAGCAGGTTCGGCGTGCAACGGAACAGCTCGATATAGGCGCTCACCAAAATACGGAACGGGCGGGGCGCATAGCTTTTAACAAGCGCCAGCACCGTGCCAAAGATGAGCGAGAAAAAGATCGACAGCGCCGAGATCTCGATCGTCTTAACAAAGCCGCCCCAAATGTAGAGCAGGTTGGTCGCGTTGAAGATTTCCATGCGCTAGGCCTCCTCTACGTTGTCGAGCCCCAGCTCGGCCAGGCTCACGCCGCGCGGACGCTCCTTGGAGCGGCGCTCGAGCCACTGCACCAGCATGGCGAGCGGAAAGCAGATGATGAAGTACATAAGGCAGCAGACGATGTATCCCTGCAGGTAACCGTACAGACTCACAAAGTTGTCGGAACGGTACATAAGGTCGCCGCCGGCCACAAGCGCCAGTACCGACGTGTTCTTGACCAGGTTGAGCGCCTGGTTACACAGCGGCGGCAGAATGATCTTGAATGTCTGGGGCAGCACGATGTACCAGTAGGCCTGCACACGGGTGAAGCCCTGGCTCTGGGCCGCCTCCATCTGACCGCGCGGAACCGCCTCGATACCAGTGCGGATGACCTCCGAAATGTAGGCCGCGTGATACAGGCCCACGCCCAAGAAGCCCAGCACGAACGGCGCGATGCGCACCGGCTGGTCGGCACCGGTTATGGCCTGCAAAAACTGCGGACCGGCCATGTACATAAAGAGCACCTGCACGGGCAACGGGGTGTTCTGGTAAAACTCCACGTACACGCGGCTTATGGCGCGCAGCACGCGCGAGCGAGTGGTAGAGAACACGCCCAGCAGCGTGCCCAGCACCAGCGACAGCAGCAGACCGGCAACGACCACCTGCAGCGTCACGCCAAAGCCCTCCCAGAAGGGCCCCATGTTTTGAAATGTCGTCGACCAACGGTCGGCGTCAAATAATCCTTCGAGCATTTGATTCCTTCCTTGGACGATGCGCCTATACAAGACCCCAGGTCTTGACCTCTTGGTCGAGCCAGCCGTCGGCCAGGCGATCGCATATCACCTGATCGACCACGGCCGAAAGGTCGCAACCCTTCTTGGTCGCCACGCCGTAGCCCTGCTCGCCAAACTTGACCTCGGGCTGCAGCAGCTCAACGGTCTCGTTCATGTAACCGGCCAGCGTGGAGCGGTCCATGGCAAAGACGTCGATATTGCCGGCGTCGAGCGAACTCTTGATGATGGGGTAGCCGCTAAAGGCCCTAAACTCGGGCTTGCAGCTAAAGCCGTTGTCCTTGATCATCTGCTCGATCAGGCCCTGCGTGGTGGCGCCCTGGCTCACGCCAATGACCTTGCCGTCCAGGTCCTCAATCGAGGTAAAGCCCGAACGCTTCTTGACCATGAGTCCCACGTAGTCGGTGCGGTACGGCGTCGAGAAATCCCAGCTCTTCTTGCGCTCGTCGGTGATGGTGTAGGTCGCCGCGACCACGTCGAGTTGGCCGTTATCGATCAGCGGGCCGCGCGTCTTGGGCGTTACGTCGGTAAACTCGACAAGCTCCTGGGCGCGGGCCTCCTTGTAGCTCACGCCAAAGACGGCAGCGGCGATCTGGTAGCACAAATCGACTTCCATGCCCTCAAAGCGGCCCTTGGCGGTGTCGTAATAGCCATAGCCGGGAACGTCCTTCTTAACGCCTGCATTCAGATGGCCACGCGACTTGATGGCCGCAAGCTTGGACCCCTTGTCGGAGCCCTCGCCGCTGGTGGAGTTGCCGCAACCGGTAAGCGCGGTCCCCGTCAGCGCAAGCATGCCGGCGCCAGCCAGCTGCAAAAAGTGACGGCGCGACACGGCCGCCCTCGTCATATCCGTCATGTCCATCACCGCGCCTAGTGCAGAATCTTGGACAGAAACTCGCGGCAGCGCGGGTTCTCGGGGTTGTCGAAGAAGTGCTCGGGCGTGCCCTCCTCCAGAATGCGGCCGTCCTCCATAAAGATGACGCGGTCGGCCACCTGGCGCGCAAAGCCCATCTCGTGCGTCACGCAGATCATGGTGATGTCCTCCTGCGCGAGCTCAATCATAACGTCCAGAACCTCCTGGACCATCTCGGGGTCGAGCGCCGAGGTCGGCTCGTCAAACAGAATGATGGGCTGCTTGGTGCACAAGGCACGGGCGATGGCGATGCGCTGTTGCTGACCACCCGAGAGATTCTGCGGATACTCGCCGGCCTTATGCGCCATGCCGACGCGCTTGAGCGCGGCGATGGCGATCTCGGTCGCCTCCTCCTTGCTCTTCTTTTGCAGCTTGATGGGCGCGAGCGTCAGATTACCCAGCACCGTCATGTTGGGATACAGGTTGAACTGCTGAAACACCATGGAGCTATACTTGCGAGCCATCTCCAGGTGATTCTTTTTGGTGAGCGGCGTACCGTCGATGACGACCTCGCCCGACGTGGGTTCCTCAAGATAATCGACACAACGGATGAGCGTCGACTTACCCGAGCCGGAAGGCCCGATCATTACGAGCTTCTCGCCGCGCTTGACGGTGAGATTGATATCTTTGAGCACATGCAGGTCGCCAAAGTACTTGTTGAGATGCTTGATCTCGATCATGTCTGCCATGAATGTCCCTTTCCTGCGTTTACACGAGTTGAACTATTGTACGGAAAGAACCGCATTTTCGCAGCCCACACTACATTCCCGTAAAGAACCCGCAACCTTTAACCCACTCATTGGGGACAGGCTTAAATGAGTACCTGCTCATTGGGTACTCATTTAAGTCTGTCCCCGATGAGTGCCCAGCCCAGCAAAAGGGGCGCGACCGCAATGGTCACGCCCCCTCAACATCAACTATGTACCGCTCGGCCCCTTACGCGAGTTTGGCTCCGACGATCTTTGCCGCGGCCGGCTTATCGAAGTTGCCGCCGGTGGCCTTGCCGAGTGCGCCCATAACCTGGCCCATCTGCTTCTTGGACGTGGCGCCCAGCTCGGCGATAACCTGCTCGATCAGGGCCTCGAGCTCCTCGCCCGAAACCTGCGTGGGCAGCAGGCTCTCCAGAATCTTGACCTGCTCGGTCAGGTTGTCGGTACGCTCCTGGTCGGTACCGGCCTTGATAGACATCTCCAGCGTCTCGCTCGTCTGCTTAATCAGACGCTTGATCATGCTGTTGACGTCTTCCTCGGTCACATCACGACGCTCGTTGACCTCGATGTTCTTCACCTCGGCCTTAACCTGACGAATGATAGACAGGCGAACCTTGTCCTTAGCCTTCATGGCCGCGATCATTTCCTTCTGCAGCTCTTCGTTGGTCATCTGCAAATCCTCCTCAATAGTGCGGGCGGCACTCACACGAGCGCCGCCCCATGATTACTTAGTCGTCGACGAATCGTCGGTCGAACTCTTGGTGACGCCCTTCAGGCTGACGTTGTACGGCACGTCCTTGGGCATGGAGTTAACGGTGATGTCGGCGTCCTTCTTGTACTGCTCCAGCCACTCGCTGTACGCGGTGCTTGCCGCCTGTGTCTTCACCACGTTGGAGACGTACTTCTTGATGTCCTTGGGCACCTGCTTAATGTCATCGACCTGATTATCGACATGGAAGTAGTCGGTGCACTTGATGATGTGATAACCATAGGTCGACTCGACGACGCCGCTCACATCGCCCTTGTTGAGTCCCTCGAGCGCCGCCTGGTAGCTGTCGACGAAGGTGGTGAGCTTGTCCCAGCCTACATCGCCCTTCTTCTCCTTGGAGCCGGTGTCGTCGGAATACTGCTCCACGGCATCCTCAAAGCTCAGCTCGCCGGAGTTGATCTTGTCCAGGCACTCCTGCGCCTTGGCCTTGGCGGCAGCCTTGTCCTCGTCGGATGCGTCGGAATCGACCTTGATCAGGATATTCGACGAACGACGGGCATCGTTGTAGTTGGACAGGTTCTCATTGATGTAATCGACAATCTCGCTGTCCTTGGGCTTGCTGGTGGGTGCCACGGCATCCTTGAGCTTCTGCTGCGCCAGGCTCTCCTTGAGCGAATCCTTGTAGGTGTCCTCGGTGTAGCCGTAGGTCTTAAGCGTCTTCTTAAAGGTCTTGGCGCCGCCCGCGCTCTTGCACGCGTCCTTCCAAGCCTTCTCGACCTCCTTGTCCGACACCGTCACGCCGCTTTCCTTCTGCGCCTGCTGAAGCAGAATCTGCTGCGCGTAGGAGTCGATGAGCTGCTTGCGGTACTTCTTGGGTGTGAGGTCGTTGTCGACCAGGTACTGTGCCCAGTCCTTGTCCTTGGTGTAGCCGTAGGACGTGCGCATGCTCATGATCTGCTTGGTCACGGTGTCCTCGGTGAGGTTGGTGCCGTTGATGGTAGCAGCCACGCCACCAGTAAGCTTATAGCCCGAGCTGGCACTTTCGGTCTGCGACATCAGGCCGGAGCACGCCATGGCCGAGACGGAAAGCAGCATCGCCAGCACGCCGATGACCACCAGGACAATCTTGACGGTCTTGGACACATAGGTCTTGCGCTGCTTCTTACGAGAGCTGGAGGCGGCGCGGGACCGCTGCTCGGGCGTCGGCGCGGCCTCGGGGTTCTTTTTCTTGTTTGCCATGTTTGGCCTTTCGCATCACGAATCGAACAAACGCCATTGTGTCACAACGCAGCCCCCGCGGCACACCTGGTGCATGGGGGACAGGTTAATCTGCACCATTTTGGTGCAAAGGGGACAAGTCTGGCAGGTTAATGCCAGGGCGCTCCTTTTCTGCCGGCGGTTAGGGACAGTCCCCCAGTGCCGACCTTAAAAGTGGCGACGGATGGCGTCGACCATGCCTTGGGGCGTGGTCTGGCCAAGCACATCGGCTGCAGCGTCGGCGTCCATAAAGATATTCATAAGCGCTTGCAGGGCCTCGACCTGACCGCCCGGCTCGGCAATGCCCAGGTTGATGATGATCTGCGCCGGCACCGGGGCGCCCATGCCCGCCATCGCGTTAAACGTCACGGGTGCGGCGGGCTTTACCACCGCGATATAGGGCTTGGCCACAAATCCCGGATCGGTATGTGGAATGGCGATGTTTGCCGCCGGCATAGCGAGACCCGTGGGATAGGCGTCCTCGCGCGTGCGGACGGCGTCGAACCAACCGGGCGCAATGTAGCCGCGCGGGGCAAGCTCGTCCTCGAGTTGCGCAAACACTTCATCCGGCGTCGCACACTCCCAATCAAAAAACACCAGCTCAGGCGTAAACAGTGCTTCGTTATCCGCCATGCGCTCACCTCTCTCACCTAGTCACCTGGGACGTTCTTAAACGACTAGTCGTTTAAGAACGTCCCCAATGACTACCTAAAACAAAGGGTGGCCACTTGCGCCTTGGCGCCAATGACCACCCTGACTACTCGGCTAAATTGTACTGTGCGCCGCTAGCCGCGAGGCGCGTCAATTGCGACCTTGCCGCTCTCCAGCACGTGGACGCGGCCGTCGGCGAGCATCTGAACAACCTCGGGATACAGCACATGCTCGATCGCGTGAATGTGCTCCTCGAGCGTGTCGACGTCCCAGCCCTCCTCGACAGCCAGCGCACGCTGGGCGATGATGGGGCCGTTGTCGTAGATCTCGTTGGCAAAGTGCACGGTCACGCCGGTCACCTTGACGCCGCGAGCAAACGCATCGTCAATCGCATGGGCGCCGGTAAAGCTCGGCAGCAGCGCCGGATGCAGGTTGACCACGCGATTGGGAAACGCTGCCAGCAGCGGCGTGTGCACCATGCGCATGTAACCGGCCATCACCACGTACTCGCAGCCGCGCTCGAGCAGCTCATGCGCGATGATCTCGTCAGCCGCGATGGGGTCGGCATAGACATCCTTGGACAGCGTGAGTGTCTGGATGCCCGCGCGCTCGGCACGCTGCAGGCCCTTGGCCGAAGGACGGCTCGACACCACAAGCTCAATCGAGGCGTTGAGCTTGCCGACGGCGATCAGGTCGATCAGCGCCTGCAGGTTGGTACCCGAACCGCTGATGAGCACGCCGATCTTGAGCGGCTCGGCCGTATCGGTGCCGGTCGGACGGGTGTAGGGCACAAAGCCCAGGCCCTCGGCAGCAGCCGTCTGCTCGTTAGCGCTCATCGGAGTACACGACCTTACCAGAGCCCTCGACGCACTCGCCCACGCGGAACGGCTTCTCGCCTAGCGCGACCAGAGCCTCGGTCACGGCAGCCTCGTCCTCGGGGGCGACGATCAGGCACAGGCCGACGCCCATGTTGAAGGTCTTGCATGCCTCGTTGGGCGCGAGCTCGGCCTGACGCGACACATAGGTGATGACGGGCGGAACATCCCAGCCCATCTCGGCGCCGTTGCGGGTGACCACGGCGTCGACGTCGTCGGCCAGCGCGCGGTTGAGGTTCTCGGTGATACCGCCGCCGGTGATATGGGCAATGGCATGAACGTTGGCGCCACCGCGCAGCAGCTCCAGAATCGGCTTCACATAAATGCGCGTGGGAGCCAGCAGAGCGTCGGCCAGCGAAGCACCGCCGAGCTCCTCGAGCGGACGGCTCAGCTCCTCGGCCTTAGCGGCGGCCTCGGGCGTACCCGGCTTGATGCCGTCGACACCGATGACCTTGCGCACGAGTGAGTAGCCGTTGGAGTGCACACCGGTGGAGGGCAGGCCCAGGATCACATCGCCGGGGCGAACGTTCGCGGGGTCGAGCATCTTGGGACGATCGACAACACCCACGGTAAAGCCGGCAAGGTCGTAATCGGCGGGGGCCATGACACCCGGGTGCTCGGCCATCTCGCCGCCCACGAGCGCGCAACCCGCGAGCTTGCAGCCGTCGGCCACGCCCTTGATGATCTTTGCCATGTGCTCGGCCTCAATGTGGCCGATGGCAACGTAATCCAGGAAGAACAGCGGCTCGGCGCCCGAAGCCAAAATGTCATTGACGCACATGGCAACCAGGTCCTGGCCCACCGTCTCGTGACGGTCCATGATCTGGGCGAGCACGAGCTTGGTGCCCACGCCGTCGGTGCCGCTGATCAGGATCGGGTCTTCCATATCCTTAAGTGCGGCGGCCGAGAACAGGCCACCAAAGCCACCGATGCCGCCGATAACCTCGGAGCGGTTGGTGTCCTTGACCATCTGCTTAATAGCGTCGACGGCGCGGCCACCCTCGGCAGTATCGACGCCGGCGTCCTCGTACGTCACATGCTTGCTGTCGCTCATCTGAGCCTTCCTCTCCACTACCGTGGCGCCGCGCGGGCGCCAAACGGTGCTCATAGTTGCGTTCATTTCGGCGCGCACCATAACAGCACGCGCCGTCATATCAACAAAACAGCAGATAAAACCTGCCAAAATAAATCTGTCCCCACACGGCAGGTTTTAGGCCTCGCCGTGCTCCTCTTCCCAGCTGCGGTCGTCGTATTTCTCGACCACGGCGTCGTCGTCAAAATGCAGCGGCTTGTCCAGGTTGCGGGGCTTAAAGCCCTCCATGAACTTGTCGCGGCCAAAGCTCTCGGGAATCGCCACGGGGTAGCGTCCGGTAAAGCACGCATCGCAGTAACCGCCCTTGGGCATGACCTTAAGCAGGCCCTCGACCGAAAGGAAGGCCAGCGAATCGGCGCCAATGTACTCGCAGATCTCATCGACCGTCTTGTTGGCGCTGATAAGCTGCGATTGCACATCGGTATCGATACCGTAGAAGCACGGCCAGATGACCTCGGGCGAGTTGATGCGGATATGAATCTCCTTGGCGCCGGCGTTGCGCAGCATCTTGACGAGCTGCACCATGGTGGTGCCGCGGACGATGGAGTCGTCGATGACGACCAGGCGCTTGCCCTCGATGTTGTCGCGCAGCGGGTTGAGTTTCATACGCACGCCCATGGCACGCAACTCCTGCGTAGGCTCGATAAACGTACGGCCCACATAGCGGTTCTTGATAAGGCCCTCGCCAAAGGGAATACCGCTCTCGTGCGAATACCCCTCCGCGGGCGGCAGGCCGGAGTCGGGCACGCCGATGACCAGGTCGGCCTCGACGGGCTCCTCATGTGCCAGCTGACGACCCATGTCATAACGGCAGGCGTAGACGCTCTTGCCGTTCATAATGGAATCGGGGCGAGCGAAGTAGACCTGCTCAAAGATGCAGTTAGCAGGCTCTTCGGCGGCAGGCACGCCCTGCTCGGACACAAGGCCCTCGGCGCTAATGCGCAAAATCTCACCGGGACGGACGTCGCGGACGTACTCGGCGCCCACAATGTCGAGCGCACAAGTCTCGGAGGCGACGACCCAGCCGCCGGCGCGGGTGACATGGGTGGTGGCGTCGACCGTCGCGGCGCCGTCCTGCGACGGCAGCTGCGAAACGGATGCGGCATCGGCCTGGTCCAGGCCCTCGTCCACCAGCTTGCCCAGCACGAGCGGGCGAATGCCGTGCGGATCGCGGAATGCGTAGAGCGCTTGCTCGTTGATGAGCGTCATGGCGTAGCCGCCGCGCACGAGCTCCATGGTCTTGCGAATGCCCTCGCGCAGGTGGCCCGTACGCTGAGTAAAGTAGCCGATGAGTTTGGTCGCGACCTCGGAATCCGAGTTGGAGAGGAACGGCACACCCAGCTCGATCAGCTGGCGGCGCAGCTCGTCGGTGTTGACGAGGGTGCCGTTGTGCGCGAGCGCGATAATGACGCTATTGATGGTAGAGAGGTGCGGCTGAGAGGCTTCCCAGCTCTTGGCGCCGGCGGTGCCGTAGCGCACATGACCCACGGCCAGCTGACCGGAGAGCGTCGACAAGTCGGCATTGGAGAACACGCGGTCGAGCAGGCCCAGATCCTTGCGGACCATAACCGTACCGCCGTCACCAACAGCGATTCCCGCCGATTCTTGGCCGCGGTGCTGCAGTGCACGCAGGCCAAAGTACGTCAGTCGAGCCACGTCGCGATCGGGCGCCCAGACACCAAAAACGCCGCATTCCTCATGCAGCTGGTCGGAGTCCGGATCATACGTCGACATGGTGTTCACCTGTCCCGCGGCACGCTCGGCCGCGCGGATGGTTTCTTGAGACATGGCATCCCCTCAGAGCCTCGTATTTTGGCGTTACCCGCCTTATTATACGCACGGCGCGACGCGCTCCCCAGCGCATGAGCAGCGCTTTTTAAAAGCCCACCGAGCTAATAATCCGTTTTGCGGCCAAACATTTTATCGGCTTGTCCAGTGCAAGCGCCCGCGCTCCCAGATGGCCGCCGCGCCCACCGTTGAGGGTTGCATTGTTGCAATTGGGACGTTCGTCCTGTCTTTTGGCAGGTCGGCGGCGTATCCTTATAACCTACAACAAAGCGAGAAAGGTTCTGTATGGATCGAAACGAACTCGACCCCAGCGTCCCCAGCGCCACGGAGGTCAAGAAGATCCCCCTCGTCATTAAGGTGTACGCCGTCCTGTGCATCCTGTCTGGCGTGAGCACGCTCCCGTCGGTCGCCGCCTTTATGTGGCAGGTCATTACCGCGCTCATCAACGGCAACGCCGCCGAAAAGCTCGGCGACAACACGCTCGTCGCGGTTGGACTCATCGTCGCCGGCATCATGCTCTCTGCGGCAAGTGCCGTCATCCTGATCATCTTTGGCCTGGACCTTATCAAAAACCAGCGCCGCAACGCCGCCCGCCTGTCCTACATCCTTATCGCATTTACCGTCGTCGAGCTTTTGGTCGACGTGATGCTCCAAGGCATCGGACCCTTCCTGCTGCGCCCCGCCGTCCAGCTCGTCATCCTCATCGCGCTTTCGGCCACCGTCGACCCCACGCTGCGCCAGGAGCGCGAACTCCAGCGCCGCCTGCAGGAGATGCTCGACCGCGACGCCGCGGACGAGGGCATGCTCGGACGCGATGAAACCGGCGAGGGCTACATCAAGCTCAACTACTTCAACCTGTTCTGGGTATTCTTCGTCTGCTGCGTGCTCGGCCTGATCGCCGAGGATATCTGGCACATGACGGTCGACGACCCAGGCGTCTACCAGAACCGCGCCGGCATGCTGTTTGGTCCCTTCAGCCCCATCTATGGCTTTGGCGCCGTACTCATGACCATGGTGCTCAACCGCTTCTATAAAAAGAACCCCATCATCATTTTCCTGGTAAGCGCTGTGCTCGGCGCGAGCTTTGAGGTGTTCGTGGGCTGGTTTATGCAGACCTCATTTGGCGTGGTCTCGTGGAGCTACTCGCACATGAAGCTGTTCGGCATGCCCGACCCACTCGCCGTCCTTACGGGCGGACGCACCTGCACGGGCTTTGCCTGCCTGTGGGGCCTGGGTGGCCTTATCTGGATCAAGCTGCTGCTGCCGAGGCTGCTCAAGCTCATCAACATGATTCCGTGGAAGAGTCGCTACTCGGCTACCGTCATCTTAACCGTCATTATGCTGGTCGACGGCGTCATGACGCTGCAGTCGCTCGACTACTGGTACCAGCGCGTCAACGGCACGGAGCCGGATATTCCCGTCGCGCAGTTCTACGGTAAGTATTTCGATAACGACTATATGGAGAACCGCTTCCAGAGCATGACCATGAGCCCCAAGGATGCGACGCGCGTGTAGCACCACGCAATGCCGAGATTTTCCAACGCACAGAAAAGCCCGCTGGCAGACTGATTGAACTGCCAGCGGGCTTTTGCTGTAGATGGACTCGAATTGATCGCAAAGTCCTATGCCTCGCGCTCGACCTCGCTCACACACTCATTTTTGATGGTACCGACGAGTGCCTGCAGCGCATCGACCACATGCGGGCGAATGTCTCCGCCAATGAGCACGAGCATGATGTCGTCGCCCACGGTAAGCTCGCCACTCGCCAGCCACACGCGCACATAGCCGATACCCGGCATCGCGCGCGTTGCCTCGATAGCGGCCTGCACCTTTTCGGCATCGAAGCCAAACACCATGCCGCCCACCTTATGCCCAGGCGCCACACCATCTGTCTCGACCCCACGCACCTCGGCCTTGGGCGTCGCACGCACCACGCCGTTGTGTGTCAGGTACATCCCACAATCAGCCGCCGAAACATCGGCCTTGGCTTCGCGCAGCCAAGCATCAACCGAAGGCATCGATTTGCCGTTCTCAAGCATCATTTCTCCTTTTTACCGTCGTAGAGTAGCTAATTTGGGACGGGGCTCCCGGATACTTTATTCCTCGACTGGCGTGAGCACCATGACTGCGCGCGTATTGCTAAATGACAGCGAACGGCAGGTCACAAGCGTTACGACCTTGGTTGCCGAAGCGGCACGATCGGTGGCGTCACTCGCCACGGCAGAAGCACCGTCGAGCATCTCGGACAGGTAATTCTTCAGTCCGTCGTCGCCTTCAAAGTTGGGCGTGCGCGCCTTGGCATACGTGTCCTCGACTACCTTGGTCGCCAGCGGGCGCAACTTATACGTCGCATCGCGCGTGATGTAGTACACGTATTCCATGCTGGCGAACGTCGCCTGATCGGTCGTATCCGAAATCACGTTAAACATCGAGCCGTCGTTCATGTGATGACCGTAAATCGTGGTCTGCTGATCCACCATGCCCGGCGCGGTGTCGTCGCTATCCAAGAAGATGGCTCCCGAGGCATTGGCGGTACCGTCAAACAGCGTGTTGAGGTACTTGGAGTTGTTGTTGGTCTGCACCACGGGGTAGTTGATGTTGGTGCCGGGTGCGTAAATCCAACCCACAACCTCGGGATTTGTCTGGGCAAGCGCATTGAAGTCGATAACCGGCACGCCGCTGTCGTCCTTGTCGCTCATATATTGCTTTTCGATTTTTTGATATGACTCGCTCGCCTGCTTGTAGCCAATCCGTGCGTTGATAAAGATGGCGGCCGCAGCAACGATCAGGCCAATGCCGATGATGATGAGCAGAATGGGAATGACGGAGCGGCGCTTTTTGCGCGGCGGCTCAGTATAGCTCGATGGCGCGGCATGCGCCGAAGAGCGAGGTGACTTCTTGGCCGTGCTGTATGACGAAGGGCGATATGCAGTAGGTGCATCCTGACGACGATGCTTCGCCGGCGTCACGGGACGCGGCGCGCGTAGCTGCTGAGGAGAGGATATCCGACCCTGCTGCGGCACGCGGGCTGCTCCCGACTTGGCTGGATCGGGAATCCGAGAAGCCGAAAAACGCTTTCCCTGATAGTCGGACATGGCTCTCCTTATGCTACAAATGGACTGGCAGAGCGCTTAGGCGTCAGCCATCTCCTGCTTCATCTTCTCGATAACCTTGCGGTACTCGGGGTCGCATGCGCCCAGAATCTGCGTGGCGTAAATGGCAGCGTTCTTGGCACCGTTGATGGCCACACAGGCAACGGGCACGCCCGAAGGCATCTGCACCATCGACAGCAGCGAGTCCATACCACCCAGATCGCTCGTCTTCATAGGCACGCCGATGACCGGCAGCGGCGTAAACGCAGCCACGACACCGCCCAGGTGAGCAGCCTTGCCGGCGGCAGCGATAATTACCTTGATGCCGCGGTCGGCAGCAGTCGAGGCCCACTCATGGACCTTCGCCGGCGTGCGGTGCGCGCTTGCAATCACGAGCTCATAGGGCACGCCCAGTGCCTCGAGCTCGACGGTGCAACCTTCCATAACGCCCAGATCGGACTTGGAGCCCATGATGATCCCGACAACCGGCTTCTGATCTGCCATAAACAAAGACCTCCTGTTGAGAGCGGTGACGCAGCGAATCCGCGACCCTTAACTACTGAGAGTAGTATAGCTGCTCCCGTCCCTGCGGTCCCCGGGTGCCCCGCGTCGGGCTGGGTTTTTATCTTCGCTCCCCTTGCTTCGCAAAGTCGCTCAGACAATAAACCCAGCCCGCCGCGGGGCACCCGGGGACCTACCGGGAATTGCCATGACATACGTTGGCTGAAATATTAACGTGGGATCCGCCGTTCGAACGAACGGCGGATCCCACACTCACTTTTTATTCAGCCCTAGTCATCGCGCAAAGCCCCTTTGGCAGCACACGGTGCAACCGAGTCACCGCAGGCCGGGGCGGGAGGGGCCGAGTTTCCTCCTGAGCGACTCTGCTTGCAGCCGGAGCGAAAGGGGGAAATCTCGGCCCCTCCCGCCCCGGCCGGACAGGTCACACTACACCGTGTACTGCGGCAGGTCCTGCAGGGCGATGACGTCCATGCCCATGTCGTTGGCGCTGCCGTGACCCTGCTGGTCCTCGCGCACGGCCTCGATGGCACTCACGTACGTGTTGGCCGCGGACATCGCCGTCACGCAGGTCACGCCGCGGCGCACGGCCTCGGTGCGCAGCAGGTAGCCGTCGCCACGAGAACCCGGGCCGTACGGCGTGTTGATGATCACCGCAATCTTGCCATCGGCGATGAGGTCGCCGATGTTGGGACGCTCGCCGTCGTGCGGGCCGCTGATCTTCTCCACGACCTCGCACGTCACGTTGCCGCCGCGCAGCACGCGCGCCGTACCCTCGGTGGAGCAGATGTCAAAGCCCAGGTAGCGCAGGATACGCGCGACCGAAAGGATGTGACGCTTGTCGCGGTCGCACACGCTGATGAATACCTTGCCGGCGCTGGGGTCGGGCAGCTTGTAGTCGATCGCCAGCTGCGTCTTGGCATATGCCTCGGGATAGCTCTTGGCGATACCCATGACCTCGCCCGTCGACTTCATCTCGGGCCCCAGGATAACGTCGGCACCGGGGAAACGACCCCAGGGCATAACGGCTTCCTTCATGCAGAACCAATCGAGCTGACGCTCGTCGCTCGGCAGGCCCAGGCTGGCGATGGAATCGCCCGCCATGATACGCGCCGCGCACTTGGCGAGCGGCACACCGGTGGCCTTGGAGATAAACGGCACGGTACGGCTTGCGCGCGGGTTGGCCTCGATCACGTAAACGGTCTCACCCTTGATGGCGTACTGCACGTTGACCAGGCCGCGTACGCCCAGCGCCATCGCGATGCGGCGCGTAGTCTCGCGGAGCTTCGCCTGCAGGCTCTCGCTAAAGCTGAACGGCGGGATGCAGGTCGCAGAGTCGCCGGAGTGAATACCGGCCTCCTCGATATGCTCCAGGATACCGCCGATGTAGACCTCCTCGCCATCGCACAGGGCGTCGACATCGGACTCGATCGCACCCTCCAGGAAGCGGTCCAGATACACCGGGTAGTCGGGGCTAATGCGCGCAGCCTCGGCCATGTAATCGCGCAGATGCTCGGCATCGTAGGCGATCATCATGCCGCGGCCGCCCAGCACGTAGCTCGGACGCACCAGCAGCGGGTAGCCGATGTGCGCGGCCACGGCCTCGGCCTCCTCAAACGAGGTGGCCTGGCCCGCCGGCGGGTACATGATGCCCAGCTTGTCGAGCAGGGCGGCAAAGCGCTCGCGGTCCTCGGCAAAGTCGATGGCATCGGGCTTAGTGCCCATAATGTTGACGCCGCTCTCCTCGAGCATGCGCGCCAGCTTAAGCGGAGTCTGGCCGCCGAGCGTCACCACGACGCCGTCGGGTCGCTCAACATCGATGACATCCATGACGTCCTCGTAGGTGAGCGGCTCAAAGTACAAGCGGTCGGACGTGTCGTAGTCAGTCGAGACGGTCTCGGGGTTGCAGTTGACCATGATGGTCTCGAAGCCGCGGGCCGCCAGCGCGTAGCTCGCGTGCACGCAGCAGTAATCGAACTCGATACCCTGGCCAATGCGGTTGGGGCCGGCGCCCAGGATCATCGCCTTGGGCTTGTCCGCCGGCGTGGTCTCGTCAGGAGCCACGCACTTCTTGGCATCCGGGCTCGTGCGGTAGATGTTTTCGTACGTCTTGTAGTGGTACTCCGTGGCGCTCGAGAACTCCGCAGCGCAGGTATCGACCGTCTTCATGCTGGGAACCACGCCCAGACCCTTGCGATAGGCGCGCACAAAGCGCTCGTCCGAGCCGGTCAGCGCGGCAATCTCGGCGTCACTCGTGCCGTACTGCTTGAGTAGGCGCATCGCGTCGGCGTCAATATCCTCCACACGCAGGCCGCGGATGCTCTCCTGGACCTGCACCATGTCGTTGATGCGGTTGAGGTACCACGGGTCGATGCCGCAGGTGGCATGGATGCGAGCGATGTCCCAGCCACGGCGCAGGGCCTCAACCACAAAGAAGATGCGGTGCTCGGTCGGGGTTGCCACGGCTTGAGCGAGCTCATCGTCGCTCAGCTTATCGGCACCCTCCTTGCCACCGGCGCAGATACCCTGGTGACCGTCCTCCAGCGAGCGCATGGCTTTGCCGAAGGCCTCCTCAAAGGTGCGGCCAATCGCCATGATCTCGCCCACGGCCTTCATGCGCGTGGTGAGCGTGGGGTCGGTACCCTTGAACTTCTCGAAGGCAAAGCGCGGCACCTTAACGACGCAGTAGTCGATCGTGGGCTCAAAGCAGGCAGGCGTGGCCTTGGTGATGTCGTTGACGATCTCGTCGAGCGTATAGCCCACAGCCAGACGCGCGGCGGCCTTGGCGATGGGGAAACCCGTGGCCTTGGAGGCCAGCGCAGACGAACGGCTCACGCGCGGGTTCATCTCGATGACGATCAAGCGACCGGTGTTGGGGTTCACGGCAAACTGCACGTTGGAGCCACCGGTCTCGACGCCGATCTTCTCCAGAATGGCGAGCGAGGCCACGCGCATGCGCTGATACTCAAGGTCGGAGAGCGTCTGCGCCGGCGCCACGGTGATGGAATCGCCGGTGTGTACGCCCATGGGGTCGAGATTCTCGATGGAGCACACGATGATGCCGTTGCCGGCGTGGTCGCGCATGACCTCCATCTCATACTCTTTCCAGCCCTCGATGGACTCCTCGACCAGCACCTCGTGGGCGGGCGAGAGCTCCAGGCCCTGGCTCACGATGGAGACGAGCTCCTCGTGGGTATGCGCGATGCCGCCACCGGCACCGCCCAAGGTGAAGCTCGGACGCAGCACGCAGGGATAGCCCACGCGCTCGGCGATAGCCTCGGCGTCGGCCACGCTGTAGGCATAGCCCGAGCGCGCGACCTCCAGGCCAATCTCGGCCATGGCCTCGTTAAAGAGCTTGCGATCCTCGCCGCGCTCGATAGCGGCCAGGTCGCAGCCGATCATCTCGACGCCATACTTGTCGAGCGTGCCGTCCTTTGCCAGCTCGACGGCGGCGTTCAGACCGGTCTGGCCGCCCAGCGTGGGCAGCAGCGCGTCCGGGCGCTCTTTCTTGATTACGCGCTCAATGAACTCGGCGGTGATGGGCTCGACATAGGTGCGGTCGGCAAGACCCGGGTCGGTCATGATGGTCGCCGGGTTGGAGTTGACCAGGATGACCTCAAAGCCATCCTCCTTGAGCACCTTGCAGGCCTGGGCGCCGGAGTAGTCGAACTCACAGGCCTGGCCAATAACGATGGGGCCCGAGCCAATGACGAGGATGCGCTTGATGTCAGTACGTTTCGGCATGTTAGTTCTCCTCGGTCTCGGTCGCGGCGTTCTCGGACTCAGCAAAGTTCCAGCCGGCAAGGCGGTCCTTCGCGGTGTCGATGTCCAGGTAGTTCTCCTCGCCGTCCATGAGTCGCGTAAAGGCGGTAAAGAGATAGTGGGCATCGGTGGGGCCGGGCGAGGCCTCGGGGTGGTACTGGACCGAGAAGCACGGGGCGTCAAGCAGCTGGATGCCCTCGGCGGTGCCGTCGTTGAGGTTCACGTGCGTCAGGCGAATGCGGCCGAAGCGCTCGTTCATCACGACTGGCGCGATGCCGCGACGCACCCAGGCGCGCAGGTCGCCATCGGCCGCATGCTCGGTCTCGCCGCCGGAAAGCTCCGGGATCAGTTTGCCCAGACTGGGGAACAGCAGGCCAAAGCCGTGGTTTTGCGCGGTGATCTCCACGCGACGGCTCACCAGGTTCATAACCGGCTGGTTACCGCCACGGTGACCGAATTTAAGCTTTTCCATTTGGGCGCCGCACGCCAAGCTGATCATCTGGTGACCAAGGCAAATGCCAAAGACCGGCACCTTGCCGATCAGCTGCTGCACCTGTTCGTAGGTCTCCACCACAGCATCGGGGTCGCCGGGGCCGTTGGAAAAAAAGACGCCGTCGGGATTCATGTCGAGGACCTG
Source organism: uncultured Collinsella sp. (assembly GCA_900541745.1). GTDB lineage: Bacteria > Actinomycetota > Coriobacteriia > Coriobacteriales > Coriobacteriaceae > Collinsella. Next base: position 84,754 of record UQLA01000003.1, read on the forward strand.
CTGGGCGGGCGTATCCCACGGCACGACAGTAAGGTCACAGCCGGCGCGGACGAGGCCCTCCAGAATGCCGCGCTTCACGCCGCAGTCGTAGGCGACCACGTTGTGGCAGGCAGGAGCGGCAGGGGCAAGCGCAAAGTCATGCGTAGCGGGCAGGTCGACAGCTGCAAACTCATGAGGCTCGGGGCAACTCACGGTCTTGACCAGATTCTCGCCCACCAGTGTCGGCGCTGCGGCAAGACGCTCGGCAAGCTCGGCGACGTCGAAGATCTCCGTCGAGATAATGCCCATCTTGGAGCCGTTGTCGCGCAGGTGGCGCACCAGGGCGCGGGTATCGACGCCCTCGATAGCGACGATGCCGTGGGCACGCAGGTACTCCGGCACGCTGACGGCCGAGCGCCAGTTGGAAGGCGTGGCGCACATGTCGCGGACGATCATGCCGCGCATGGCGGGAGCACTCGCGGGACGAGCGGCATCGCCGGGGAAGGCCGACTGGACGTCGGTCTCATCGATGCCGTAGTTGCCGATCTGCGGATAGGTCATGGTTACGATTTGGCCGGCATAGCTCGGGTCGGTCATGACCTCAAAGTAGCCCTCAAGCGAGGTGTTGAAGCAGACCTCGCCGGTCGCGGTACCTTCGGCACCGCATGCACGGCCATAAAAAATGGTCCCATCCTCAAGGTACAGGATGCAGGGACCGCAGGTGCCCTTGCTGGTTTTGGCCAGCATGCGCTGGCAAAGCTCGCTGGGCGCGAAGGTGCGGGCAGAAGTGCCCGCAGTATGGTTATTCGCCATAATTCTCCTTCCCGGTCTCTCCGGACCGGCTTAAAGGTTGGTAGTTAGGCCTTGCGGTATTTTAACCGCAAGTATGCGCCATGGCGTTAATTTCATCGAAATGTTTACGAAATGATAATTATGACTTTCTATGCATAATGATTTTCTGGGACCGGGAAATATCATTCTGAACGCGGGGCTTTGTCGTCAACTGCATACATGACAAAATGAGTTTTTAATCCCCGTCCCAGAAAAATCATCCCGCGCGGGCACTTGGCTCACGCGGGATGATGGCGTCTTATTTATCCTGCTCCAGCAGATCGGACGGTGTGCGGTCGGGCCTGCCACCGCGGAAGATCTCGCGACCGTGCAGGCGATGCTCCAAGTCGCGCTCGGCCTTTTCTTCCGTGATCTTGGTCTGGCTTACCGCCGGGTCCTCAATCAGTGACGATACCGAGTTCACCTGCTTTTGGATGCGCTCGGCAATCGTGTCATCCATGCTCACGATACGCATCTTCCAGTCGATACTCGTGGCATTTGACGAGCTCTTGGTCCACACAAACGTCAAAATGGCGCTCTGATGACCCCGCGCGGGGAACATGCCAAAGAAGGAATCATGCTGGATATTGCTGTCCTCGTCGATATAGGCGTGCACGTTGTACACCACGCGGTCGATCTTATCGTTGAGCAACGCGTTGGTCGCAAGCGCCGCAGCCTGAATCTGCCCGTTGGACAGCAGCTCGAGCTCGTTGGCAGACGACGTGTCCAACACCGTCACCTCTACCGTACCCGTGCGCTCGTCCGCCTCGTCGACGCTAAAGTCGAGCGGGAACTGCGTAAAGCCGTTGCCCCACTCAAGGCCGCCCTTGAGCGCGGTCGAAACGGTATCGACCGAAACGCTCTCGGACAGATTGGCGGTATTCAGACGGCGCATCACACCGTAGCCAATCTGCATGCCCACGATCAGCACCAAGATGCCGATAACCACGACCATGGCAGTCTTCGTAATGGTATGGCTCACCTGCGAGCCCGAAGGATCGTCCTCGGACAGCGGGTCGATATGTTTTGCCTGGCTCGCGCGATCCTCACTGCGCAGCCGCGCCAGCGTCGCCTTGTCACCGCGCTTGACGGCAGCCTCTTTCTCGCGCATGCGCTCGGTACGCTTTTTGGCGAGCGTAGGATCCAAGACGCCGGATGCATCGATTTCGGAGAATAACTCCGTCACTTCTTCCGGAGTCAAAGGGTTCTTGTCAGCCATAAACTTCCTGTCGTATCAATCAGTCGAGCTCGTGCGCACGCGCACCTTCGAACTGCATTCGATAGTAACGGGCATAGGTGCCGCCACGGGCGAGAAGCTGCTCGTGCGTACCACGTTCCACAACGCGACCATGCTCGACGGTCGCAATCTCGTCAGCATGTTTAATGGTCGAGAGACGGTGGGCGATGATAATCGTGGTGCGGCCGCGTGCCAGCTCTTCGAGCGACTCCTGCACCGCCTCCTCGCTCTCGTTATCCAAGGCGCTTGTCGCCTCGTCCAAGATCAAGATCTTGGGGTTCTTGAGAAACACGCGCGCAATGGCTACGCGCTGCTTCTGGCCGCCCGAAAGACGGCTGCCACGCTCGCCCACGACCGTGTCGTAGCCCTGCGGCAGCGACTCAATGAAGGCATCGATATTGGCGCGGCGGGCGGCCTCGGCAACTTCTTCTGCCGTGGCGCCTGGCTTGCCGTAGGCGATGTTCTCGCCAATCGTACCGTCAAACAGATAGACATCCTGCTGCACCAGGCCAATGGCGCGGCGCAGACTCTGTTGCGTCACGTCGCGCACGTCCTGGCCGTCGATGCTGATGGATCCGTCGGCCACGTCGTAAAAGCGCGGCAGTAGCGAACACGTTGTGGACTTGCCACCGCCCGAGGGGCCAACCAGGGCAATGGTCTGTCCGGGCTTGATGGACAGATTCATATGGTCGATCACGGGACGAGCCTCTTCGCCGCCGCCCAGCTCAACATCCTCATAGCTAAAGCACACGTCGCGATATTCAACCGCGCCAGCCGTCACCTGCAGGTCCGCAGCATCCGGCTTGTCCTGGATATCGGGGGCAGTCGAGAGCACCTCGTCCATACGCTTAAAGCCGGCGATGGCCTTCTGATACGTTTCGGCCGAATTGACGAGCGTCTCAAGCGGCGTGCAGAACAGCGAAATGTAAAGCGCGAAGGTTGCCATATCGACCGCCTGCAGCTGCCCCTGGGCGACCAGCCAACCACCCAGCAGCACCACGATCACGTACAGCACGCCCGAGAGCAGGCCATACGTCGCAGTGTAGATGCCCATGGCGTGATACATATTCTCTTTGGACGAAAGATAGCGGTCGTTGGAGGCGCGGAACTTGGAGCGTTCAGCCTCCTCGTTCGCAAAACTCTTGACCACGCGCATGCCGGCCAGCGAATCCTGCAGCTGAGCATTAATACCGCTGATCTTTTTGCGGTTGTCGCTAAAGACCTCGCGCATGCGCATGTTCTGCCAAAACATGATGACCGCAAACACCGCCGTCGCCACGGCCATGGCAAGCGCCAGCACCGGAGCGATGGTAAAGAGGATCACAAACGAGCCGATAATCTCGATACCGCAGATGATTATCCACTCGGGCACGTGGTGTGCCGCCTCGCAGATATCGAACAGGTCGTTGACCACGCGGCTCATCATGTCACCCGAGCTGTTGCGATCGAAGTACGCAAAGCTAAAGCGCTCGTACTGATCGAACAGGTCCTCGCGCATCTTGGACTCCATACGCGCGCCCATCACGTGGCCCCAGTAACTCACAAAGTAGCGACAGGCGCAACGGATGGCATACATCAGTACCAAGCCGACCGCAATCATACCGAGCGCCTGCATAATAGCAGCCTGACCCTGGGTAAAGAGCCCGCCGGTCAGATTGCGCAGAATAATGGGAAACGCCAAGTCAATGGCGGCGAGCACCAGGGCGCAAACAGTATCGGCAACAAAAAGCCCCATCTGGGGCTCGTAGTAAGAAAGAAACCTCTTCAGCATGTGATCCTCAAAGAAATATCAGCAACGTAAGGCCCTGGGACAAAGCAATCAGTACTACTTGTCCCAGGGCTATCCCCACTCGTTAAAGATCGGCTCCGCCCAAGCGGTGCGCGATGCTATCGCAGGCCAAGGCGCCCACGACGGTCTTGGCATCTTCGATCTTACCGTCGAGCACGGCGTCGATCAGCTCGTGCAGCGGCACCAGATCCACGTTGACGAACTCGTCATCATCGGGGTTGGGTGCGTCGAACTCGAGCTTGGTGGCCAGGTAGATGTGAATGATCTCGTCACAGAAGCCGCAGGACGTGACGATCGACGTCAAAAAGCGAATGCGACCGGCCCTAAAGCCCGTCTCCTCATGCAGCTCGCGCTTGGCGCAATCGAGCGGGTCCTCGCCTGGATCGAGCTTGCCGGCGGGAATCTCGACCGTCACGCGGTCGATGGCGGTGCGGTACTGACGCACCAGTACGATCTTGCCGCTCTCGGTCAGTGCCACAACGGCCGCCGCACCCGGATGGCGAACGATATCGCGGGCGCTACGGCGACCGTTGGGCAGTTCAACCTCAAGACGGTGGACGTCGAGGATCTTGCCCTTCCAGGCGCACTCCTCCGAAAGAATCTTCTCGTGCAGCTCGGCATCGTGCGGGTCGTCGTCGCCCAGCACCAGCGCCGGCTCGTCAGCGACCTCGCCACCAGGCTCGCCCTCGGCGTGCCCATACATGCGGCTGTCCTCTTCGACGATTTGCGCATCCACGAGCTCTTCGTTCTTCTCGTCCATCCGTCTCATCCCTCTCGGACTTTAGGCATCCCAGGCGTCGCGGCCACGCAGCGCGCGCAGACCGATGTCATGACGCAAGGTCTTTCCCTCAAAATCAATCTTTTCACAGGCCTCGTAGGCAAGGTTGCGGGCGTTCTCAAACGTATCGCCCAGCGCGGTCACGGCAAGCACACGGCCGCCGTTGGTCACGAGTTGACCGTCCACCACGGCGGTGCCGGCATGGTACACGGTCACGTTCTCCATAGCCTCGGCGTCGGCGATGCCGGTGATGACTTTGCCCTTCTCGTAGCTGCCGGGGTAGCCCGCGCTCGTCAGGACAACAGCCACGGCCCACTCGTCACGCCAATCGAGCTCAATCTGATCAAGCTCGCAGTTGGCGCAGGCGAGCATAACCTCGACCAGGTCGTTCTTGAGGCGCGGCAGCACGACCTGCGTCTCGGGGTCGCCAAAGCGGGCGTTGAACTCCAGCACCTTGGGGCCGGCGGGGGTGAGCATAAAGCCGCCATACAGGCAGCCGCGGTAGTCGATGCCCTCGGCAGCAAGCTCGGCCACGGTCTGCTCCATGACCTTCACCATCGTGGCGTGCTCCTCGTCGGTCACGATGGGCACCGGGCTGTAGACGCCCATGCCACCGGTGTTGGGGCCAAGGTCGCCCTCGAGTGCACGCTTGTGATCCTGCGAAGTGGCCATAGGACGCACGGTCTTGCCGTCGGTAAAGGCCAGCAGCGAGCACTCGGGGCCAACCAGCATTTCCTCAATGACAACGGTGTTGCCGGCATCGCCAAAGGTGCCGCCAAAGCACTCGCGCACGGCCTCTTCGGCCTGCGCAAGCTCGGTCGCCACGATAACGCCCTTGCCTGCGGCCAGGCCGTCAGCCTTCACGACCAGTGGGGCGCCCTGCTCGCGCACATAGGCAAGAGCCGAAGCCTCGTCAGTAAACGAGCCGTAGGCGGCCGTCGGAATGCCGGCACGCTCCATGAGCTGCTTGGAGAATAGCTTGGAACCCTCCATCTGGGCGCCCTCGGCACCCGGGCCAAAGCAGGGAATGCCCGCCGCACGCACGGCGTCGGCCACGCCCGCCACGAGCGGAGCCTCGGGGCCAATCACCACGAGTCCGCATCCGTGGCTCTGGGCAAACGCCGCCACGGCCGCAGGATCGCAATCGTCGAGAACCACGTTCTCGCCGCAGCTCGCGGTGCCGCCGTTACCCGGCGCAATGTAGAGCTTGCCGGCGCGCGGTGATGCTGCGAGCTTTGCTGCCAGAGCATGCTCGCGGCCGCCGCTGCCCAACAACAGGATGTCGATGGTTTGAGTGTCCGCCTTCAAGGGTGCCTCCTCTATGGATGAACGGCCCGCTCCGCGCGAGCCCTTTGCAAGCAAATATACCCCTCAGCCGCCCGTCCGGGCTGCAAAGGGGTATATCGCAATAACCGAATAGTGCCGATTACTTCCAGAATCGGTTGATGATCTGCTCGCGACCGGCGCCGACGCCAATGAACGTCACGCGGGTGTGTGCCAGATCCTCGATAAATGCCACGTAGTCCTGAGCCTCCTGCGGCAGCTCCTCAAAGCTGCGGCAACCGGTGATGTCGCACTTCCAGCCCGGGAGCTCCTCGTAGATGGGCTTGGCGTGCTCAAAACGAACCTGATGCTCGGGCACGCTCGTGTAACGCTCGCCGTCGACGTCGTAGGCAACGCACACCTTGATGGTATCGAAGGCCGAAAGCACGTCGAGCTTGGTCATGGCGATATCGGTGAGGCCGTTGACACGCGAGGCGTAGTTGGCGATGGGGCCATCGAACCAACCGCAGCGACGGCGACGGCCGGTGGTCACGCCGTACTCATAGCCTTCCTCGGTCAGCGTATGGCCGGCCTCGGACTCATAGGAAAGCTCGGTGGGCATGGGGCCCGAACCGACGCGGGTGATATAGGCCTTCATGACGCCCAACACGCGGTCGACATTCTTCATACCGACGCCGGAGCCGGTGATGGCGCCGCCGGCGGTGCAGTTGGAAGACGTCACGTACGGATAGGTGCCGTGGTCAATGTCGAGCAGCGTTGCCTGGGCGCCCTCGAACAGCAGGTCCTTGCCCTCGTCGATCATGTTGTTGAGCAGCAGGCTCGTCTCGGTGATGTAGGGGCGCAGGCGCTCGGCCATGGGCAGGTACTCGTCGCAGATCTGGTCCACGGTGTAGGTGGGCAGGTGGTAGATGAGCTCCAGCTCGGGATTCACGCGGGCAAGAGCGGTCTCCAGCTTGTCGCGGAACAGCGCCTCGTCCAGCATGTCCTGCATGCGCAGGCCAATGCGGGCCATCTTGTCCTGGTAGCACGGACCGATGCCACGCTTGGTGGTACCGATGTTCTTCTTGCCGAGCTTCTGCTCAAAAGCACCATCCAGATCGATGTGGTACGGCATGATGATATGCGCGTTGCCACTGATCTTGAGGTTCTTGGTGGTGATACCGTCGGCCTCGAACATGTCGATCTCCTCAAGGACAACCTTGGGGTTGACGACGCAGCCGTTACCGATCACCGACATATGGTCGGAATACATGATGCCGGAGGGCACCTGGTGCAGGCCGTACTTCTTGCCGTTGACGACGATGGTGTGGCCGGCGTTATTACCGCCCGAATAGCGCACGACGGCATCGAAGTCGCCGGCGACCAGGTCGCAGATCTTACCCTTGCCCTCATCGCCCCACTGGGCACCGACCAAAACGGTTGACGGCATGTTTACTCCTTACATTCATGGACTGTCTACGCGCCACGCTGGCACGCAGAAGCACAAAACATTCCCAGTATACCCGTGCAACGGGCGCCTGTCCTACTCCTCGGTATGCGCCCCATCAAGCTCATAGAACTTGGTGGATGCCGGCAGGAACATCAGGTCGACGTCACCGATCGGGCCCGAACGGTTCTTGGCCACGACGATACGCGTAACGCCCTCGTCGGGTCGATCGTCACGCGAGGCCTCGGCCTCATCAGCGGAGCGATCCAAGAACATAACGATGTCGGCGTCCTGCTCGATGGAGCCCGATTCACGCAGGTCGGACAGCTGCGGGCGCTTGCCGGTACGGGACTCAACCTGACGCGACAGCTGCGATAGCGCGATTAACGGAATCTTGAGCTCCTTGGCCATGATCTTTAAACCACGCGACATCTCGGAGACCTCGACGGTACGGCTCTCGGAGCGACGTCCCGGCGGAGGACTCACCAGCTGCAGGTAGTCCAGGATAATGATGGCCTTCTCCTTGTTGTGGAGCATGCGGCGGCTCTTGGCGCGAATCTCGGTCACCGTGGTGCCGGGCGTATCGTCAATCAGAATGTCGAGCTTAGACAAGGTCTGCGTGGCCTCGTTGATATTGGCCCACTGTTCGGGACTAATGCGGCCCGTACGGAAGTCGCTGATCGAAATCATGGCGTAGGCGCAAATCAGGCGCTGGGCAATTTCCTTGCCCGACATCTCCAGCGAAAAGAAGCCGACGGTATAGCCCGCAGCGGCGGCGTTGAGCGCTAGGTTCAGAGCGAACGACGTCTTACCCACGGCAGGGCGGGCGCCGATAATGATGAGCTGGCCCTCGCGGAAACCCATAAGCATGCGGTCGAGCGACGGGAAGCCGGTGGGCACGCCCGCGGCCTGTCCGCCGGCCTTACACACTTCCTCGGCCTCGTTATAGGCCTCGACCATAAACTCGGTCAGTGTCTTATAGCTCGACTTGACCTCGCGCGCCGTGACCTTGAGCAGCTTGCTCTCGGCCAGCTCCACGACCTCTTTGGTGTCGGTAGGGGCGTTGTAGGCCAGCGCGTTGATCTCGTTGGTGGCACCGATCAGCTCGCGCAGCATCGAGTCGCGACGGACGATGGCGGCATGGTGCTGCCAGTTCACGAGCGACAGGGTCTGACCCATCAGCTCCAAAATGTAGGCCTCGCCGCCCACGGCATCAAGCTTGTTAATGCTGCGCAGGTAATCGATCAGCGAGATAGAGTCGATGGGAATGCGGCTGTTGTACATATCGACCATCGCGGTGTAGATGGTCTTATGAATGGGCCGGTAGAAGTCATCGGGCTGCAGCTCGACCTGGGCCTCCTCGACCACCTCGGGCGACAGCAGCATGGCGGCCAGTACGTTGGCCTCTGCATCTTGGTTTTGAGGGAGACCCAATTTGGAACCGCGGTCCTCAACCGTCAGCCCCATCTCCCTTTCGTCATATGCCATGAGCATCCTCATTCATATCGCTTGCGAGCATCCATAGTATCAGCCACGGTCCCAAAACGGGCCGCGCCCCGGCAATCATCACCGAACGAAACGGATGAACGGTCCCGTATATAGGACTTCGACGCACCGTTCACCATGACACTCACTCAGCGCAAAAAACAAAAGGGCGCCCTGGTCTCCCAGAGCGCCCTTCTTAGAACAAGATTGTTGCGTTGCAGCAAATGCTACTCGGCAGCAGCCTCAGTCTCGACCTCGGCGGTCTCGGCCTCGGCGACCTCAGCGGTCTCCTCAGCCTCAGCCTCGGCAGCGAGCTCCTCGGCGGTAACGCCAACGAGAACGACAACCTCGGCCTTGATCTCGCGGTACAGCGAGATGGCAACGGTGTGGGCACCGGCAACCTTGATGGGCTTACCGAGCTCGACGCGCTTGCGGTCGATGTCCATACCGAGCTGAGCCTTGATGGCGTCAGCGATCATAGCGGCGGTAACGGAGCCAAAGAGGATGCCCTCGTCGCCGACCTTGACGTCAACGGTGACCGTCTTGCCCTCGAAGGCAGCCTTGGTCTCGTTGGCGGTAGCCAGACGGACGGCCTCGCGCTTGGCGATGTTGTTGCGACGCTCGTCAAGCTGTTTGAGGTTGCCCTTGGTGGCGGCAACAGCAAGCTTCTTGGGGAACAGGAAGTTCTCAGCGTAACCCTGAGCGACCTCTACGACGTCACCCTCGCCGCCCTTGCCCTTGATCTCATCGAGAAGAATAACCTTCATGATGTGTCTCCCTTCTTAGCCGCGGTCGCGGTTGCCACGAGAGGAAACCACGGGGACGGTGTACGGCAGGAGAGCCATCTCGCGGGCGCGCTTGATGGCGTTGGCGATGTCATGCTGATGCTGCGTGCAAGCGCCAGTGACGCGACGGGGCTTGATCTTGCCACGGTCGGTCATGTACTTACGGAGAAGCTGAGTGTCCTTATAGTCGATGAACTCAGTGTTCTCCTTGCAGAACTGGCAGTACTTACGACGCGGCTGACGTGCAGAAAAATCATTAGCCATGTCAAAATACCTTTCGTTTGGCAACTTCGGCGAACCAAAGCCGCCTCTCACTCAAAAATAGGTGAACAGCCCTTAAAACGGGATGTCCTCATCGTAGACGTCGACCGCGGGCGGCGTAGCCACCGGTGCGGCAGGACGTGCTGCGGGCGCGGGGGCTGCGGGGGCGTAACCGCCCTGATCGTAGCCACCCTGGCCACCACGGGAGCTCATAAACTCGATCTCATCGACGATGACCTCAAGCTTGCTCCGGCGCTGGCCGTCGCGCTCCCAAGAGCTGTAGCGCAGCTTGCCCTCGATCGCGACCTTGTTTCCCTTTGCCAGGAAACGGCTCACGGCCTCGGCACGCGTGCCGAACATGGTGCAGTCGACAAAGTTGGGATAGTCCTCCCACTCGCCAGTCTGCGGGTTGCGGCGACGATCGTTCACGGCGACGCCAAAGGACAGAACCTGGGTTCCGCCGGCGGTGGCGCGCAGCTCGGGATCACGCGTGAGGTTACCGGTGATGTTCACTCGATTGATGCTCATAACTCACTACTTCCTCTTGGGGCACAAGCCCAGTCCAAAACGACAGTCTTACTCCTGGTCGTCGCGACGGACGATCATGTGGCGGACCACAGCGTCGGTGATGCGCAGGACGCGATCAAGCTCGGCGATCTGGGTAGGATCTGCGTGGAAGTTGATGAGGGTGTAGTCACCATCGGTGAGGTCGTTGATCTCGTAGGCGAGCTTGCGCTTGCCCCACTCGTCAACGGAGTCGACCTTGCCAGCGCCCTCAGCGATCGTGGTATCGATACGCTTCATAACAGCGAGACGAGTCTCGGGGTCGAGCGACGGGTCAACAAAGAACAGCAGTTCATAAGCCTTCATATTGTCACCTCCTCTGGGCAAATGTGGCTTCAGGTCGTGAAGGTGCGCCTGAAGCAGGAAAAGACTTGGTAATAATATCTTTCAACCTCCCAGGCTGCAAGAATATGCAGCTACAACCTCATGACCTCCACATATGTCCATACTCACACGGCACTTCATGCGTCTTCCAACCAAATGCTGACCAAATGCTTGACGAATCTGTGGACAAGATACGGCGCTGCGGGGACAAACCAAATCAAACCGCAGGTCAGCAATTGCAAGGCTGTGGTCGCGAAATGCATACCAGTGGTTCACAACACCGTTCAAAGATTTTTAAAATTGCCGCCACGTCGTTTATAAATACTCATTTTGAACAATTTGCTGTATGCAGCCATGCTGGTCAGAGCCCGTTTTTGGCCTCCTAGATCTCGTCACGAAGCCAAGCGTTTCAAAAAATGCCAACTTTTCTGTTTGCACTTTGCGATTCCTCGTGTATACTGACTTTCGCATTTAACGGAGAGTTGTCCGAGTGGCCGAAGGAGCACGATTGGAAATCGTGTAGGCGTCAAAAGCGTCTCCAGGGTTCAAATCCCTGACTCTCCGCCAGTTAATTCCAAAGCAGGCCTTCGAGCCTGCTTTGTTTTTACCCCACGCGGAGGGGTGGCAGAGTGGTTGAATGCGGCGGTCTCGAAAACCGTTTGGCCTGTATAAGGTCACGAGGGTTCGAATCCCTCCTCCTCCGCCATTTTGGTTGAGAAAGCTCCCAATATTGGGGGCTTTTTTGTTATCGAAATACGTCTCGATCCCACGCTTCCCCAAACATGTACATCACCCTCCAAAAACGACATTTTTCGACATCTTTGGAGGCTGACGTACACATTTGGATTGAGCTCACGGGAGTGGCACTATTCGGAAGGCGCCTCCTCGTCTCGCATGCCTTTCCAGTTACGGATAAGTGCCTTGCGTAGTTCGTTTTGCTTTCGCTGGTGCCCGATGTCGGTACAGCGAGGCATGCCGAGTGCTTCGCGAATGTTGTTCATGGCGCGGTGAAAGGCGAGCTGGCTACCGAACTGAGCCGAAGTGAGCGTAACGATTCGATATCCCATTTGGGAGAGAACGGCCTCTCGCTCCGCATCTGCCCCCTTGCGCTCGAACTCATCGTGAAAGCCGCCCTTATATTCGATACCGAGCTCCCTGCGCTTGTAGGTAACGAGCACATCGATTTTGAGTGTTCGAGCTTTGGCGCAATGCCAGAGACGTTGAGGGATCTCGAGCGGTTTGTTGAGTTCGATACCTCGGATGCCAACGCCGCCTTCGCTTGTTGGGAGCGAGAGGGCGATTGCCGAAGCGGTCTCCATAGGCGAGGCCGAGCGATTGTAGATGTGCCTGAGCGCGAGCCGTGCACGTGTGGCGCCGGGTTTGCCGGGGTGCCGATCGAGCAGTTCGGTTATTTCATCCTTGGAGGTGGTGGCTGGTTGCTCGGTATAAGGGTCGGCGGGATTGAGCCTCATGCGATAATCGCCGCAAACTTCATAGCCATATTCGAGATATTCGATCCTATCCATCCACTCGGCAGCGAGCACGAAGGTGAAGGCTTCGTCGGTGATGAAGATTCCGGGCGTCAACTCGTCAATATGCTCGTAGGGAAGATTTTGTCCAAGAATGTGGCAAATGACGCCTTTGGTGCGAATTCGCTCGAATTCGAATACAACCGAGATATCGATAGTTTTGAGCATATCGGACGGAATGCCGCAGTCGGTAAGGGCCTGTCGTATGCGCGCAACGCGTTGCTGGGTGGAGATGCCTCGTACGCCTATCTGGTAGTCGTGCCGCGCAAGAGACTGAACCAAATTCTGGGACGCATGATGGACAAGCCATGCGGTTTTATGCGAAATGAGAACAGGAGTATCCATTGAGGGCCTCTCGCTCTGAGCCGGTATCCAACTCTTATGTCCGTTGAAGTGGGGGAATATACCGGATGTGAGTAAATTAACTCACTCATGCTGTGAGCTCAATCCAAACATGTACGCCAGCCTCCAAAGATGTCAAAAAATGTCGTTTTTGGAGGGTGACGTACATGTTTTGGATCCCTCGCATTCCAGCAACGCCACGCCCGCGCCCAGTCCCGACCGTTTGCCGAGCAATAGGGTCGCAATCGGCGCCGAACATGTACTATGTACGGGCATTGTCCAAACCCGTAACTCAAAGGATCCCATCTTGCCCGTCGTCGCCGCTATAACCGTTACCTCACATGCCTCGGATGCCATGGTCGCTATCCCATTTTGGCTCGAGATGTTCGCCGTTGTCGCTGCATCGATCTCGGGCGTGCTGGTCGCGCGCGAACATAAGCTTGACCTGGTGGGCGCGGTCGCGCTCGCGGTGGTCTGCGGTCTGGGCGGCGGTCTTTTGCGCGATATGACACTCCAGGTCGGCAACGTCTACATCCTCAACCAGCCAATGGCGCTGCCGCTCTCCATCGCAACGGCGGCCATCATCTACATCTTCCCGGCAATCGTCGATAAACCCGAGAAACTCATCCCATTACTCGACATCATCTCGGTCGGCATCTACGCCGCCACCGGAGCGGACAAGGCGCTGGTTTATGGCTTTGCGCCGGCCGTATGCATCATGATGGGTTTCTTCACCGCGGTGGGTGGCGGCATGTTGCGCGACGGCTTTATGGGCGTGGTTCCGGGCATTTTCCAACGTACTAACTTTTATGCCATCGCCGCCATCGCCGGATCGACAAGCTATGTGTGTCTTGTTATGAGCGGCATTATGAGCAATGTCGCCGCGTTAGTCGTATGCGTTGTCGTGACCATGGGCCTGCGCTGGCTCTCGCTGCGCTTTGACATCAAAAGCCCCACCGAGGAAGACATCGCGCGCTTCTTGCATCGCAAAAAGTAGACAGCACGGCACAGCCCTTCGAAATGCAACCGAGAGGTTCTTTTAGAGCGCCCACGCGTTGGGTACCCTGTTAGATACATGTCGAGTATCTAACGAAGGATTCACTATGCCTTGCAACCTAGCACCGTCGTCCCGACGCCGTAAAACGCGTGGCCGCGTCGCCCTCCTATTCGCACTGATCGCGCTTGCGCTGACCGCGCTTCCCAAGACGTCGTTCGCCGGCACAGACACCGCGGGCAACGTGCTCGCAACCGAGGTTGACTCAAATCCGTCTGGCGTCGAAGGCGACCTGTACTGGGCTGGCCAGAGCCTTAACCTAGACGACGCCTCCATCGGCCGCGATATTATCGCGGCAGGCGAGAGCTTGTCGATTCGCGACTGCACCGTAGGCGGAGCCGTTCGCCTGGCGGCGCGCACCATCGATATCTCCAAAACCGCAATCGATGGCAGCGCGACGGTAGCCGGTCAGCATGTCGTGCTCAACACTGGTAGCACCGCCAACTGTTTTTACGCGATGGGCGAGACAGTTGCCCTGCGCGGCTCTGCCAAGTCGGCAGCGCTCGCAGGCGACACCGTGACCATCGATGGCACCGTCGACGGCGATGTCGAGGTTTGGGCCGATAAGCTCGTCTTGGGCAAGAATGCCCGCATTACCGGCACCGTGAACGCGCACGTCTCCGAGGACCCCGAGCGCGCCGCAGGAGCCGAGGTCGGCGCGCTCAAGATCGACCGCACCGAGAACGAAGATACTTCCACCCTTAACGATGTCATCGGCGGCATCGTGGCCGCGGCACTCTCGACCTGCTTTATCGCCTTGTTGCTCGAGCTCGTCTTTCCGCGTGCGACCGCCAGTGCCGCCGGCATGCTCCGCCAGCGCCCCACGCCCCTGTGGGTGAGCGGTCTTCTGGGCACGACTGCTGTCGTCCCCACCATCCTGCTGCTGATTATCTCTATCGCCGGCCTGTCGCTTGCCGGAACCCTCTTGTGCGCCGTGATCGGCGTCGCGCTGGTCTCCACCGCTTTTGCGGGCTGCGCGATCGCCCGCATGGTCGGACACAACCAGAACCGCTACGCCATGGCCGCCGTGGGCGGTATCGCCGCAGGTGCCCTCACGGGACTTCCCCTCATCGGCGACTTCGTCAGCGGCGTGGCCTTTGTCTTTATGCTCGGCTACGTTATCCAAATCATCTGGCGCAACGCCCACCTCAAGCCGCAGCAGGCCGCCAACACCCCGGGCCTTCCCTCCGCCTAGCCGCTAACCACCACAAAAGGGCCAGGCACCTTTGTGGTGGCGCAAAGCAACCTGACCCCATTGCACCAAAAAGGGCGCCGACCATTGCGGTCGACGCCCTTTCTTATTGGCGGTTATAAGCCCCAGCGCTTATTTGTTGACCTGGCCGGCGCGGACGGCAGCCTTCTTGCGGTCGGTGGCGTTGAGCAGACGCTTGCGCAGGCGGATGTTCTTGGGAGTAATCTCGACCAGCTCGTCGTCGGCGATGTACTCCAGCGCCTCCTCGAGCGAGAAGGTGCGGGGCGGCACCAGCTGGACGGAGATATCGGAGGTCGAGGAACGCTGGTTGCCCAGGTTCTTGGTACGGGCGATGTTGACGACCATGTCGCCGGCCTTGCTGCGCTCGCCCACAATCATGCCCTCGTAGCACTCGGTGCCCGGCTCAACAAACAGCTGGCCGCGCTCCTGCAGCGTACCCAGAGCGTAGGCAACGGCCTTCTCGGTGGTCATGGAGATCATGGCGCCGTTCTGGCGGTTGCCGATCTCGCCGGCGTAGGGGCCGTACTCCAGGAAGGTGTGGTAGAACACGCCCTCGCCGTGGGTGACGTTCATGATGCGGTTCTTAAGACCCATGATGCCGCGGGTCGGAATCTTGAACTCAAGGTGCGTCACGATGCCCGAGGTGTCCATGCTCGTCATGATGCCACCGGAGGTACCGAAGACCTCGACGACCTTGCCCGAATACTCGTCCGGGCACTCAACGACGGCCTGCTCAACAGGCTCCAGCTTGTTACCGTTCTCGTCCTTCTTAAACAGAACGCGGGGACGACCGACCTGGAACTCAAAGCCTTCGCGGCGCATGGACTCCATCAGGACGGACAGGTGCAGAATGCCACGGCCCGAGACCTCGACGCCGCTCTTGTCCTCGAGCTCCTCGATCTTCATGGTCACGTTGTTCTCGGCCTCGTTGAACAGACGCTCCTTGAGCTGACGGGCACCCACGATATCGCCATCGCGGCCGACGAGCGGGGAGGTCGAAGCCTCAAAGACGATGGACAGGGTCGGCGGGTCGATCTCGATGGGCTCGAGCTCGACGGGGTTCTCGGGGTCGGTGTAGACATCGCCGATATCGGTGCGGTCGATACCCACGACAGCGGCGATATCGCCGGCGCCGACTTCCTGGCACTCGGTGCGGCCCAGATAGTCGAAGGTAAAGAGCTGCTTGACGGTAGCGGTGGCGCTGGAGCCGTCGTTCTTCACAACCAGGATCTGATCGCCCTGATGGATGGCGCCGGAATACACGCGGCCGATGCCGATGCGGCCAACGAAGTTGGAGTGGTCGATGGTCACGCACTGCATGGCCAGCGGGGCATTCTCGTCAACCTCGGGCGCGGGCATGTCGTCGATGATCATATCGAGCAGCGGATACATGTCCATGTTGCCGTCGTTGGGGTCAAGGCGAGCAAAGCCATTCATGGCGCTGGCGTAGACCACGTGCTCCATGGCGAACTCAAGCTGGTCGTCGGTGGCGCCCAGGTCGGCCATAAGGTCGAGGCAGTCGTTGTAAGCCTTCTCGGGGTTAGCACCCGGACGGTCGATCTTGTTGATGACGATCATGATCTTGAGGCCGGTATCGATAGCGTGACGCAGCACGAAGCGGGTCTGGGGCATGGGGCCCTCAAAGGCGTCGACCAGCAGCAGGGCGCCGTCGGCCATACGCAGCACGCGCTCAACCTCGCCGCCAAAGTCGGCGTGGCCCGGGGTGTCGATGACGTTGATCTTGACGTCCTTGTACTCGATAGAGATGTTCTTGGCGAGAATCGTGATGCCGCGCTCGCGCTCCTGGTCGTTAGAGTCCAGGACGCGGTCCTCGACCTGCTGGTTGGCACGGAAGGCGTCCGTGGCACGCAGGAGCTTGTCGACCATCGTCGTCTTGCCGTGGTCGACGTGGGCGATGATGGCGATGTTCCTCAGATTGTCTACGCGCATGTAGTTCCCCTATCTTCTATCCATATACAAACGGCACGCGTATGCGACCCGCCCAGCAACACAACGCTCAGCGGGAATATTGAGCCTTTTACCGAAAACTCGTTTATTTTAGCGATTTTAGATGAGAGGGGTTTCCTCACCTGCAGGTTCAGGGTCGCTCCACATAAAACCATCGCCGGCGCCCATGCCCTCATACAGCACATATGCCGAAAAACCGCTCTCGAGCGTCGTCTCAAAGAAGCTCACGAGCAGAGCGTCGTGATAGCCGCCGTCAATCTCGACGCAGCCGGTGTAGCCGATGGCATAGCGGGCGATGCGGCCCAGGCCTTCATCCTTAAGACCCATCTTGTGCTCGGAGATAAAGTTGGTGGCGGCCTCGAGGCACGCCTCTTCGCCGTCCTCGTCGAGTGCCGCCAGATAGCGGTTGGAAGCAGCGTCCTCGATCGCCACAACTACGCCCGGATTCTCGCCGGCGGCAAGGTCGTCCAAGAACGCGCCAATCAGGTCACACACCATGGCGTCGAGCTCGGCGGAGACGTTACCGGCGTCCTGCATATCCTGTGCCATCTTTAGACCTTCCCATCGAGTCTGGCGTCGTTACAGTTCTTGTGCCTCGGCGGCGATCTTAGCAGCGGCATCGCGGGCGCGCATCATGTCCGCCGCGCGCTTGTCGAGTACCTTGATCTGGTTGGTCAGCATTACTGCATCGACCACACCCCAGATTACCAAGCCTGTTGAAATCGAAAACCCAAGCGCACCAACTGTACCACGAAGACGAGAACAGATTACCGCGACAAGGGCGGAGATGATAACCATCTTGATATAGGAGCCGCGGCGCTCGCGAAGCGTGCGGGCCTGCGTCACATAGGCGATGCGAGCCGCCTCGGATGCCTCCGAGCGCATCTGGGCTTCACGCGCGATGGCGACCGCTTCAGCCGATACGTGGGTACCCATCAGCGACCTCTCCGCTCGCGTGCCAGACATTTAGAAATCATCGGGGGAGAGCGTATGGACGAACTCGTCGAACTTCTCGAACTCCTGCTCGTCGTCGACTTCCTCGGCGTGCGGTGAGACGGTACCCAGGCGATTCATGATGTCGTCTTCAACGAACATGGGGGCATTACTGCGTACGGCAAGGGCGATGGCGTCGCTCGGACGTGCATCGATCCTATGCTCGCTACCATCGGCCAACACGACAACCGTCGCATAGAACACCGGCGGCTCGGCACGAACGATCTCGATGCGCTCGAGCTTGGCGCCCAGGGCATCGACAGTGTCAAGCAGCAGGTCATGCGTTATCGGGCGCTCGGCGCGACCGCTATCGATGCCACGGCTAATGGCCGCGGCCTCAAACGAGCCGGTCTGAATGGAAAGCGAACGCAGGGGTGCCGTCGAATCCGACTTGCCGCAGCGCTCACGAAGCACGATAAGCGATGGCACGGGACCGGCGGCCATGACGATGGTCTCTATGTCGACACGAACCATGGAACACCTCCGGTACGTAGCGGTTAACACACGGCAGGGTCGCCGCATTGAATAGCTATACTACCCAATCTTTCGCCCAGCACACAAAATCAAAGCAGTTAATTTGGGACGGGGCTATTTTGACTACTTTTGTTGGATAAGAAAAAAGCCCCGAGGCAATACCCCAGGGCTCTTAACGTTTTTGATGGTGGACCTGACAAGATTCGAACTTGTGACCTCCCGGTTATCAGCCGGACGCTCTAACCAACTGAGCTACAGGTCCATCATGGTGGAGGTTAGGGGGATCGAACCCCTGACCTCAGGCTTGCAAAGCCCGCGCTCTCCCAGCTGAGCTAAACCCCCACGGAGAAAGTAATAAACACCCCAGCGGCGACTCGGCTCTCGCTGGGGTGTTTATTGCGAAAGAAAGTGGTGGACCTGACAAGATTCGAACTTGTGACCTCCCGGTTATCAGCCGGACGCTCTAACCAACTGAGCTACAGGTCCATCGCGCAAGGGATATATTAGACGAGTCGTTACGCGCGCGTCAACAACTTTTTTGAAAAACTTTGGAGTGTGCCCGCCGAGCGGGTGAGATGGGTTAGGTTTGCTGCTCGAGCAGTCCTGCGCAAGACGAAGGCCACATTAAGTGGCCTTCTTTGCGTGCGGAACTCGCGACAAACCTAACCCATCTCACCTGCTCGGCGGGCACGGGGTCCAAGATTGTCAAAAAAGCGGTCGGCGCGCAGGTGCGCCGACCGCCGATATATGGGGTCTGATATTTTCTACCAGCTAGTTCCTCTTACTCGTCGAGGAGATCTTCTGGCATGTCGTTGCCGTCGCCAAGGTCGACTGGGGCCTCTTCGGCGTCGGCTGCGGCCTCGGCATCCTCGCCTTCGGGCTTCTCTTTTGCGGCCGTCATGCGGGCTACGGCGCAGATTCGGTCGTTATCGTCGACGGTCATCATCTTGACGCCCTGGGTGGCGCGACCGGTTTGGCTGATCTCGTCGGTCTTGACGCGAATGACCGTCGCGCCCTCCGTCACGATGAACAGCTCATGCTGCGGGCCCACCGTCTTCATGGCCGCGAGGTTACCCTTGCGCTCGGTCATCTGGATGGTATAGACACCCTGACCGCCGCGGTTCTGCTCCGGGTAATCCGAAACCGGTGTGCGTTTGCCGTAGCCGCGCTCGGTAATGACGAACAGGTCGCCGTTACCGTTGGTGATCTCCATACCAAGAACGCTCACGCCTTCCTTCATGCTAATGCCACGGACGCCGCTGGTATCGCGACCGGTGGCGCGCACCTGGTCCTCGGGGAACATAATCGCCTTGCCCGCGGTGGTTGCCATGATGATCTTGTCACCCTCGCGCACGCGACGTACAGTGAGCAGCGCGTCGTCGTCCCTCAGGTTGATGGCGATTAGGCCGTCGCGGCGGCTGCGGTCGTAGGCGCTCATCACGGTCTTCTTGACCATGCCGCTCTTGGTGGCAAACATCAGGTACTCGTCGGCGGGGAACTCGCGGCAGCTGATGACGCTCGCGATCTTCTCGCCCTCCTCGAAAGGCAGCAAGTTGACGATCGCGGTGCCGCGCGCCTGGCGCGTGCCAACCGGCAGCTCGTGTACCTTCAGGCGATAGACCTTGCCCTTGCTCGAGAAGAACAGCACGTACTCGTGCGTGGATGCGATAAACATCTCGTCGATAACGTCGTCCTCTTTGAGGTTGACGCCCGACACGCCCTTGCCGCCGCGCTTTTGGGCGCGATAGGCGGCCACCGGGATGCGCTTGACGTAGCCGGTGTGGGTGATGGTCACGACCATGTCCTCGTCGGCAATCAGATCTTCGACGTCCAGATCCTTCTCGACATGGCTGATCTCGGTGCGGCGCTTGTCGCCGAACTTCTTGGAAATCTCGCGCATCTCCTCCTTGATGACGCCCAGGATTTTCTCCTCGTGCGCCAAGAGGTCCTCGTAGTAGGCGATGGCGCGGCGCAAGCCGTCCAGCTCTTCCTGAATCTTGTCGCGCTCCAGGCCGGTCAGGCGGCGCAGCTTCATCTCGAGGATGGCCGTGGTCTGCTCGGGCGTAAAGCCAAAGCGCTCGATCAGGCGACTGCTGGCCTCGGAATCGGTCTGCGAGGAGCGAATGATGCTGATGACCTCGTCGATATGGTCGAGAGCCATCAGGTAGCCCTCGAGGATATGGGCACGCGCCTGGGCCTTCTTGAGGTCAAAGCGGGTGCGGCGGGTGACGACGTCGACCTGGTGGTCGATGTAGTGCTGCAGCATCTCGCGCAGGCTCAGGCATTTGGGAACGCCGTTGACAAGCGCCAGGTTGTTGGCACCAAAGGTCGTCTGCAGCGAGGTGTACTTGTACAGGTTGTTGAGCACGACCTGCGGGATGACGCCCTTCTTGAGTTCGATGACCAGACGGATACCCTTCTGGTTGGACTCATCACGCATATCCGAGATACCCTCGATACGCTTGTCGTTGACGAGCTGGGCGATCTTCTCCTGCAGGGTGCCCTTGTTGACCATGTAGGGAATCTCGGTAAAGACCAGGCGGCTACGGCCGGTCTTGGTGGACTCCACATGAGCCTTGGCGCGCACGGTGATGGAGCCGCGGCCGGTCTCGTAGCTCTGCCTAATGCCGGCACTGCCCATGATGATGGCACCGGTGGGGAAGTCCGGACCGGGCATGATCTGCATGAGCTCGTCGACGGTGGCGTCGGGGTTGTCGATCAGGTAGCAGGTGGCCTCGATCGCCTCGGTGAGGTTATGCGGGGCGATGTTAGTGGCCATGCCGACGGCGATGCCCTGGCTGCCGTTGACCAGCAGGTTGGGGAAGCGCGCGGGCAGTGCCACGGGCTCGGCGAGCGACTCGTCGTAGTTGGGCTGCCAGTCGACGGTGTCCTTCTGCAGGTCACGCAGGAGCTCCATGGCGGGCTTAGCCAGGCGGCTCTCGGTGTAACGCATGGCGGCGGCGCCGTCGCCGTCGATGTTGCCGAAGTTGCCGTGACCGTCGATGAGCGGCGTGCGCATGGAGAACCACTGTGCCAGGCGGACCATGGCCTCATAGACCGCGGAGTCGCCGTGCGGATGGTACTTACCGATAACTTCGCCGACCGTCCAGGCCGACTTCTTGTGCGGACGGTTGGGGTAGATGCCGCTCTCGTTCATTGCGTACAGGATGCGACGGTGCACCGGCTTTAAGCCATCTCGCACGTCCGGCAGGGCGCGCGCCGTGATGACCGACATCGAGTACTCGATGAACGACTGCTTCATCTCACGGCCAAACTCCGAAATCTGGAGCTGGCCGCCATTTATATCCTCGCCGGCCGAGGCGCCACGGTCGACTTCGCCAAAGCTCTCCTCGAGCTCACCGTCGTCTTCTTCCTCATCATCATCGGCATCGGGGTTATAGGCGTCCGGGTCGCCACCCTCGCCCTGTTCAGCACGGGCAAGCAGGCGCTTCAGATCGTCGGGCATGCCGGCGTCGCCGGCCTCGTCCATACCCTCGTTATTGTTGATATCGTCTGCCACGTTACCTCCTCTTAAGCATCAAGGAAACGCGCGTCATGTGCGTGCTTCTCGATGTACTCGCGGCGATAGCCGACCTCGGAACCCATCAGCTCGCGCACGGAGCGGTCCGCCACCACGGCGTCCTCGATCGACACGCGCTGCAGAATGCGGGTCTTGGGGTCCATCGTCGTCGAGGCAAGCTGCTTGGGGTCCATCTCGCCCAGGCCCTTGTAGCGCTGGACGGTGTAGCCCTTGCGCTTCTTAGTGATCTTGCCGTCCTTGGCCTTGCCGTCCTCGTCGTTGTCGTCGGGGTTCAGTCCCAGGCTCTGGATGGTGTCGCGCAGGATCTCGTCTTCGGGCTGGCGGCCGTTGGGATACACGTAGTGAATCTTGTTGCGCACCTTGATGCCAAAGATGGGCGGGCACGCGACGTACACGTAGCCGGCGTCAATCAGCGGGCGCATGTACTTGTAGAAGAACGTCAGCAGCAGGATGCGGATGTGCGCACCGTCGACGTCTGCATCGGTCATGATGATGATCTTGTGGTAGCGAGCCTTGGTAATATCGAAGTCGCCACCGTCGCCGGCGCTCGTCGTGACGCCGCAGCCGATCGCGGTGATGAGTGACTGGATGGTGTCACTCGAGAACGCACGATGATCGCCCACGCGCTCGACGTTCAAAATCTTGCCGCGCAGGGGCAG
This sequence comes from uncultured Collinsella sp., assembly GCA_900541745.1. Classification (GTDB taxonomy): domain Bacteria; phylum Actinomycetota; class Coriobacteriia; order Coriobacteriales; family Coriobacteriaceae; genus Collinsella. The sequence continues at coordinate 107,270 of UQLA01000003.1, forward strand.
AATCGCCTGGATGTCTCGGCGACGGCCGTCCTTGGCCGAGCCGCCTGCCGAGTCGCCCTCTACGATGAAGAGCTCGGTGAGCTCGGCGTCGCGCACCGAACAGTCGGCGAGCTTGCCGGGCAGCGATGCCGTCTCGAGCAGGCTCTTGCGGCGGGTCGCCTCGCGCGCCTTGCGGGCGGCGTTGCGCGCCTTGCAGGCCTGTTGGGCCTTCTTGACGATCTCGCGAGCGGGCTTGGGATGCTCCTCGAGGTAATCGGCCAGACCGTCAGTCATGATCTTGAGCGTCAGCGCGCGCATATAGGAGCTGCCGAGCTTGGCCTTGGTCTGGCCCTCAAACTGCGGATCGGGCAGTTTGACCGAGATAACGGCCGATAGGCCCTCGCGCACATCATCGCCGGTCAGGTTGGCGTCTTTTTCCTTGAGCAGGTTCTGCTTGCGAGCGTAATCGTTAATCACGCGGGTGAGTGCGGTACGGAAGCCCTCGAGGTGCATGCCGCCCTCGGGGGTGTAGATGTCGTTGGCAAACGACATGACGTTCTCGCCGTAGCCGCTATTCCACTGCAGGGACACCTCGACCTCGCCCATCTTGGTCACGGGCGCATCCGGATCCGATTTGCCCTCAATATAGATGGGCTCCTTAAAGGCCTCGGGGACATCCTTGCCCTCGTTGAGGAACTTGACGAAGTCGATGATGCCGCCGGCATAGCAGAACTCCTCCACGTGGGGAGTCGCCTCGCGCTCGTCGGTCAGCACAATCTTGAGGTTCTTGTTGAGGAATGCCGTCTCCTGCAGACGGTTGTGCAGCGTGTCGAAATCGTAGATGCAGGTCTCGAAGATCTCGTCGTCGGGCCAGAAGCTGACAGTGGTGCCCGTCGCCTCCGAAGTGCCCACGACCTCCATCTTCTTGACGGTCTTGCCGCGCGAAAACTCCATCTCGTAGATATTGCCATCGCGGCATACCTGTACGACTACACGCTTGGACAGCGCGTTGACGACGGAGATGCCCACGCCGTGCAGGCCGCCCGAGACCTTGTAGGCCGAGTTATCGAACTTACCGCCGGCGTGCAGGATCGTCATGACGACCTCGAGCGTCGGGATCTTTTTGATAGGATGCTCGTCGACGGGGATGCCGCGCCCGTTGTCGACGACCGTGATGGAGTTGTCGGCGTGGACCGTCACCTGAATCTCGGTGCAGAAACCGGCCATGGCCTCGTCGACGGAGTTGTCAACGATCTCCCACACCAGGTGATGAAGACCGCTGGCGCTCGTCGAGCCGATGTACATGCCCGGGCGCTTACGAACGGCCTCGAGACCTTCGAGAATCTTAATCTCGCCGCCATCGTAATCGTTTTCGTTTGCCACACGTCCTCCTTCAGTTAAGAAAATGTGTATAGCCTTACTAGTTTATCGTAAAAAAATACCCTCGGGAACGAGGGTATTTGGCTCTACAAGGCCGCCAGATGCGATTTAAGGCTCTTTTTTGCTCTGCACGCCCTTGGTCCACTCGGCACTGGCTCTCATGGCGTTCTCGAGGGCCTCGCGCAGTTTTTTGTCCTCGATGGGTGCCACTTGGTGCTCGATCTCGGCGCGCTCGGCATCGCTTAGGTCGGCATGTGGAGCCGGCGGACGCTCGGCCACGGCCGGACGCAGGCGCTCTTTTGCAGCGGGTGGTGTGTGGCCGGGGGCGGTCGTCTTGAACACCAGGCCGTCGACGTGCGCGCCGGCGCGCTCCATGCGCGCGCGGATAATCTCGCGCAAAAGCGTCATCTCCTGCGTCCATGAGGGCGAATCGAGGTACACCAGCAGTTCGTTGGACTCGGGCAGGTAGCGCAGGCCGGTCACATGGCGTCCCTCGCGCGTGCCCGAGCACACTGCATTCCAGGCGTGATAGACCGCACGAGACTCCTCTGCAGCCTCCATTTGCGCGCGGCGCTCAGGTGTCGCGGCCGCCAGGATGCGCTGACGCTCGGCATCCAAAAAGCCGCCGAAGGCAACCGTTCCGTTCTCGCGCTCGTAATTAGCACGTCTCACCCATGCTCACCACCTTGGCTCGATCAAGCAGGTCATCGGTAAAATACCCCAGATTGGTGGTGGTTATGACCGTCTGGATATCATCACCGATCAGCTGCAGAAAAGCGCCTCGGCGCCCGGCGTCGAGCTCGCTCATGACGTCGTCCAAAAGCAGCAGCGGCGCGGTGCCTAGGATATCGCGCGCCACGGCCACCTCTGCCACCTTCCAGGCAAGCACCAGCGTTCGCTGCTGGCCCTGGCTGGCAAATGAACGGGCCGATCGGCCCGCGACGGAAAACTCAATCTCGTCGCGATGCGGACCCACGAGCGTCACGCCGCGGCGGATCTCCTCGTCGGCGCGCTCATCGAGCGCCGAGAGCATGTGCTCATACGCCCAGCCCCTGAGCTCGTCGCGATCCTCGGTGCGAGGCAGGTCGCCAAGCGTGGACACATAGGACACGCCGGCGGGCTCGCCAGATGCCACTCGGCCATAGGCGTCGCGCACATGGCCCGACAGCCGGTCGAGCAGGGCCAGACGATGCACGAGCAGGGCCGAACCGGCGCGGGCGATAGATTCGTTCCAGGCGCCGAGCATCTCGCGGCAGCACCAGGTCTCCTTGAGCAGGGCATTGCGCTGGGTCACGCAGCGCCCGTAGGCACTAGCCAGATCGGCATAGCGCGCACTCAGCTGAACGCCAAAGTCATCAAGTGCGGTGCGGCGCACGCTGGCACCCCGCTTGACCATATCCAGGTGGTCCGGACAAAACAGCACGCTCGGCAGCACCCCGCGCACGCCGGACGCAGCGCAGCGCTTGCCGTTGCGGCTAAACGAGCGCTTGCCGTCTTCCACGCTCAGCCCCATGTCCAGCACGCGCCCATCACCTTCGAGCCTCAGCTCGACCTTGCATGAGCCCACGCCGTCGTGCACGAGCTCGGCTGCGGTCGGATGCCTAAACGAGGCGCCGCTCGTCAGTAGCTGCAGCGCCTCTATGAGGTTGGTCTTTCCCGCCGCGTTGGGGCCTGCGAGCACTGTCACACCGTCACTCAGAGCAAGGCGGTAACTGTCGAAGCTGCGATAGCGCGCAACGGAAAGATCGCGTGCGAACATGGTCATGGGCAGTGCTAGATGCGTACCGGCATGACCAGGTACAGATAGTTGATCTTGTCGTAGGACTTGAAGATGCCAGCCTGCGAATAGCTCTTGAGCTCCAGCGTGATCTCCTTCTCCTTGGACAGGGCATTGAGGCAGCCAAAGATGTAGTGGTAGTTGAAGGCGATGGTGCCCGACTCGCCCTCAGCCTCGACATCGATCGTCTCCTGTGCCAGATCCTGGTCGTTGGAAATGGAGGACAGGCCCATCTGACCGTTCTCGACGTCAATCTCAAACTTGACAGCGGGGTTGGCGCTCGCGATAACGGCCACACGTTTAAGGGCAGCGTTAAAGGCGGCTACGTCGATCTTGACGCTCGTCACGCACGAATCGGGGATGAGCTGCTTGTAATTGGGATATACGCCCTCGATGCGGCGCGACACGTAGGTGGTGTTGCCGGCCTCAAAGACAACCTGGGTGTCGGTTGCGCCGATCATGATGGTAGCCTGGCTCGCCATGATGCTCAGCGCGTCGTTGAAGGCGTCGGCAGGCACGTTGAGTTCAAAGGAACCTTCGAGGGTTGAGGTCTCGACCTGCGTATCGCACACGGCCAGTCGGAAGGAGTCGGTCGCGACCAGGCGCACGGTGTTGTTCTCGACCTTCATGTGCACGCCACCCAGGATGGGGCGGGCCTTGTCAGTCGAGGTGACGCGCCATACGCGGCTTACCATTTCGGACAGAATATCGGTCGGCAGCTCGACGGCACTCTCGATGGCGTATGCCGGGAACTCGGGAAAGTCGTTGGCATCGAGCGTGTTGAGGCGGAAAGAGCTCTTCTCGCAGCCAATCAAAACCTGACGCTCGGACAGTTCAAAGGTGACCGGGGCATCGGGAAGGGTCTTGGTGATGTTGGAGAGCATCTTGCAGGGAATCACCATCTCGCCCTCCTCTTCGACATGAGCCGCAATGCGGTGACGAATCGAGATGGTGTAGTTGGAGGTCTGGAATTCCAAGATGCCGTCTTGTGCCTTAACGAGCACGCCCGACAGAATGGGAAGGGTGGATGCCGAAGCGACGCCTTTCATAACGACGCCGATGGCTTGCGTAAGCGAGCTCTGGCTGACGGTGAACTTCATCTTTTAATACCTTTCTATAGATATAAATATCTTAATAATAGTAATAGTACTGACGAAACTGTTGATTACTCCTAAAAGTGCAGGTCAGCCCTAAAAAGAGAATCGACAGGAACCTGTGTGCAACCGGGTATGTTTTCCACGTTCAAAACCTGCGCAAAACTTTTCATCACCGCGACTCGAGTTTTTGACACCTTATAACCGCCGTTTCGACAAGTTTTCAACAGCTGTGTCCATTTACCTACGAGCGCAGTGTAATTTTATCGCGCAGCGATTTGAGGTCTTCGGTAACAGTCCGGTCTTCCTGAATCATTTTCTGAACCTTTTTATAGCTCGTGCTGACGGTCGAGTGGTTGCGGTTGCCAAACTCGGCGCCCACGGCCGTCGTCGTCATCTCGCACATCTCGATCGCCAGGTAGATAGCGATATGGCGCGCCTTGGCGATATTGGCGTTGCGGCGAGGCCCGATGAGTTCCTCGTGCGTCACACCGTATTGCTCCTCGATGACGGACTGGACCGTCTGCACATTGATCTTCTTGGCCGATGTGTCGAAGTACTGGTTGGCGATGGCGTCGATGTCGTCAAAGGTGAGCTCCCCGCCCTCGCGCTCGCGATCGCCCGCTTCGCCGGCACAACGCTCGCAAAAGCTCTCGAGCTCGCGAATGTTGGTGCCCGAGACCTCGGCCATGTGTTTAAAGTGCGCGTCGGTCAGATGTCCGCCGTCGCCCCCGTAGGCCGCCAGCAGCGAGTCGTTGCCCGCCTCGGGCGCGGCAGCGATCGTGTTCTCGTAATAACGCTGCAAAATCTTGTACTTCATCTCGTAACTGGGCTCCGCCACCAGACACAGCAGGCCGGCATTAAAGCGGCTGGTCAGGCGCTCGTCCATATTAAGGTCCTTGGGAGCGCGGTCGGCGGCGATCACGACCTTCTTGTTGTTGCGGATAAATTCGTCCATCAACTGGAAGAAGTAATCCACGCTCGCGCGTTTGCCGATGATGTTCTGGATGTCATCGATGATAAGCACGTCGACGCCGTGGTACGCCTGCATAATGGGGGCGTTGCTCTTCTTTTGGCGGTCGAATTCCGTCATCAAGTCGTCCAGATATGCCTGCGAGTTGGCGTACTTCACCTTGATCTCGGGCGATTTCTCTGCCAGCTCGTTTTTGATGGCGAGCAGCAGGTGCGTCTTGCCCAGGCCCGATTTGCCGTAGATGAACAGCGACGTGCAGGTACCGGGCGTGTCTGCAAGCATGGCGAATTTGAGCGCCGATCGGTAGGCAAGACTGTTCTCCGGTCCGAAGACGAAGTTTTCAAACGTGAATTTCGAATTCGCTGCGAGGGGTGCCCCGTCTGCGTTTTTCTCGACTGCTGCCGGGGCCGCCGCCGAAGGTGCTGCCGGCGCTGCGGACGAACTCGCACTTTTCGCCGGTGGCCTGCCATTCATTTGGGTCATCATGCGGCGGAAATCGTCGGCGGACAACGTGTTTTTGATTGCAATGCCCGATTCCTCGCCGGGTGTCGCCTCGTGTGCGACGGGCATATGCGTGGCGGTCGGGATGGGCGAGGGGGCTGGCTCTACCGCCGGTGCGACCGAAGCGGTCGGCTGCGGTGCCATGGTTTCACGGGAAACATCGTCGCGTCGAGGCTCGGGCGCCGGCGTTGCCGCTGCGGTGGCGGTCGCTGCCGGGTGAGTGACCGGGGCCGTATTTGCCGAGGCGCCTTGCGGTGCCACGATATTGAGTGCGATCGGCGCAAAGGCGATATCTTCCAGATAGGCCTCGATGGTCGGCTGATGCTTTTTGAGCTGAGCGATGGCAAAGCGTGAAGGGGCCTCAATCGTCAGAGTGTCCTCGGTTAAACTCACGGCGCGCGATTGTCCCAGCATATTGATGAGGCGTGCATCTTGGCCGTCGCGCTGACAAAAGGCGATGGCATCCCCCAGGATGATGCTTGCTTCCTCGTCCACTGTCTCTCCCGTTCCTTAACTTTGGGCTCGCACGCGAGCGTTGCCTATCTCGGTCAGATGATATTTCTGGCCATGTTTGATTATCAAGCCGGCTTGCGCCAAGTCGTTGAGCGTTCGCGACCACGTGGGCGCTGAGTTTCCAAACGCTCGTGCCAGGTCGGTTGCGCCACACTCCTGGTTTTGAGCCAGATAGCCCAGTGCCGCTTCGCCGCGCTCGCTCACAAATACGTTTTGCTGCGGCTGTGCATATTGATTCGCCGCATTAGGATACATCATTTGAGCTGCTGGTTGTTGAGAACTCTGCATGGGCGGCGGCTGCTGTTGAAAACTTTGCGGCCACTGTTGGTAAGGTTGCGGGGGCATCTGCTGGGCCCATGGGTTGTACTGCGCCTGGGGCATCTGTTGGTACGGCTGCTGGTATCCCAGCGGGTATTGCTGGGGGTATGCCTGCGCATATCCCGTTTGCGGCGCGTATTGAGCCGGATACCCTTGCGGGTTCGGTTGATAGGATATCTGCTGTGCAGACGATGTACCCGCCATCTGCTGCAAGGTTCCCACATCCTGGCCCATAGCTGGCTCTGCATCGGGTATGTTCTGGGGAATCGCGCCCAAGGGTGCCTGGGGCTCTTGCATGGGGGCCATGCCAGGCTGCTGCATGGGGGCCATTTGCTGTTGCACCTGTTGCATCGCAGCGGGTTGCTGCGTGAAGGCGCCCGGCATGGGATATGCCTGCCGCTCTGTTTCGGGTCGCACGGCTGCCCCGCGCCCGCCAGCACGCTCGATTTCCTGCACGCGCTTGGGGTTCAGACTTACCGTCACGACGGTGCCGTTGCCCATGTTGTCCTCGATGGAGACGGCGCCGCCGGCGTTTTCCAAGTACTCCTGCACCATGGGAAACCCGGCGCCGGTGCCGCGGATATACCGTTTCATCTTGCTGTTTGCGCTGGTTACGCCAAAGTCGAAGGCACGCTCTTTGTCGTCGATGCCCGGACCCTGATCGGCGAAGCGGATGGTGTCGCCACCGTCGAGAATCGAGATAATGGGCTCTGCGAAATGCGCGTGGATAAAGTTTTCGACAATCTCGCGGATAACCATCAGCGAGATGCGTCCTCCCTGTTCTTTCATGCACTGGTAGACGGTGTTAGTTGTCTCTTCCAAGTAGGTACGGACGTCTTGCGGTTCGATGACGATGACACGTGGTGTCGACAGCATGTCGTCGTAGACCGCGATGCGCGCTGCATACATGGCCTTCGGTGCTTGTGCGGTGACCTGCTCGCTCTCGTTGCGTTCTTCGCGCACGCCGGTGATGTGCTCGTTGTCGGGTGCCGGATCACCGGAATCGACCATGGTGTAGAAGTCGTCAGACATGCCGCTCGCAATCTTTCAAAAGGTTTTGAACAAATAGTAGCTCACCACGCAATGTTTCTCATCTTTCGACAAGTTTTCAAAACCTGTTGAAAACTTTGGAAAACGGACGAAAAGTTCTCAACATTTCCAACATGACCTGTTGAAAACTCGATGAAATTTCGTGAAAAGTTGCCTGCTGCCTCAAATGCCGGTTCTGCTTATGGGGGAACCGTGTACTCTTTGCAACCTTTCACCTTTGATTTCTTGACATTTGAACATTGATTTCCCTACAATCTTCAAGCTCACGTGTCTATATCTGCGTCCGCGCCCCCGCGGACACTCGAAATGCAGCAGGAGGAACTTAAGATGAAGCGTACGTATCAGCCTAATAAGCGTAAGCGTGCCAAGACCCATGGCTTCCGTGCCCGTATGGCCACTAAGGGTGGTCGTGCCGTGCTCGCCCGTCGTCGCGCCAAGGGCCGCAAGCGTCTCACTGTCTAGCAGCGATACACACATCTCGCATGAAGACTATTAAGTCTCGGCAAGATTTCGAGCATGTGTTCAGTCAGGGGCGTCGTTTCAATCACCCTCTGATTCGAATGACCATATGTGAATCGGTTGGCGAAGGCGACTCCGGAAGGGTCGCCTTCGTTGGTGCTAAACGACTCGGTTGTGCTGTCGTGCGCAACCGATCTAAGCGTGTGATGCGCGAGGCCGCCCGCAGCTGTGGATTTCCCGTTGCGGGTTATGACATTATCTTGTTCGCGACTCCCAAGACGAGGGTTTCCTCGCCGCAGGAGATGGACAAGGCATTGCGTTCGCTTATGAAACGCGCCGGCGTTGCCGGGGAGGAGCGATGAGCAATCACGTTTTGCGACGTGTTGCCATCGCTCCTATTCGCATATATCAACAGGTTATTTCGCCCTTATTGCCTGACGCCTGCATTTATTACCCAACGTGCTCACAATACGCTATCCAGGCGATTGAGAAGTACGGTGTTTTGAGAGGCTGCTGGCTTGCCGTGAGGCGCATCGCTCGCTGCAATCCCCTGCACGTCGGCGGTTATGACCCTGTGCCCTAGCGGGCACTCGCTATCGGAGGAAAACTTACATGTGGGATTGGATCGTTAACATCCTTTTCGAGCTGCTCAAGCTCATCCAGACCTTTGCGGTCGACTGGGGCCTGTCCATCATCATCCTGGTGGTCATCATCCGTCTGCTGCTGACGCCGCTCATGCTCAAGTCGACCAAGTCGACGGCTCGCATGCAGGTGCTGCAGCCCAAGATGCTCGAGATCCAGGAGCGCTATGCCGACGATCCTCAGCGTCAGGCCGAGGAGATGCAGAAGTTCTACAGCGAGAACAAGTTCAACCCCATGGCTGGTTGTCTGCCGCTGTTGATCCAGATGCCTGTCCTGTTTGCCCTGTTTACGCTGCTGCGTAACCTGCCGCAGTACTTTAACGAGGGCACGTTCTCGTTCTTCAACATCCTGCCCGACCTTACCACCACGCCGAGCGCTTCCTTTGCCGATGGCTTTATGGTTGCGCTGCCTGCGCTGGTTTGCCTGATTCTGTTCGCTGTCTTGACCCTGATTCCGCAGCTGTATATGTCTCGCAATCAGACTGGTCAGCAGGCCCAGAGCATGCGCATGATGGCCGTCGTCATGACCGTCATGATGCTTTGGATGGGCTGGAGCCTGCCCGTCGGCGTTCTGCTTTACTACGATGTGTCTTCTGCCTGGCAGGTTATCCAACAGATCTTCGTGACGCAGAAGGTTATCGACAAGGCCAAGGCCGATGAGGAGGAGCGCCTCAAGAACGCTCCGCTGCAGGTCGAGGTTACCCGTCGCGAGAAGAAGCCGCGTCCGCACAAGAAGAAGTAGTCGGGATATCAATCTTATTTAGGTACCTAACTTTTGGAGTACGTTATGTCTGAAGAGATCATCGAGGATATGCTTGAGGAGGTTGCCCCGCAGATTGCGGGCGATTATCCCGAGATTGCACAGCGCTACAAGGCCGGTGAAGAACTGACCGATAAGGAGCTCGACACCATTGCCGATGTTGCGATTTCTATTCTGCGTTCCATCCTTTCGCACTTCGATGCCGCCAACTCTCCTATTGATGAGTACGAGGGCGACGAGGGCGAGCTGATTCTGGATGTTACGGCTCCCGATCTTGCTGTTCTCATTGGCCGTCATGGTCGTACCCTTGATGCCCTTCAGGTTATGTTCTCTTTGCTGGTGAGCCGCAAGCTTGGCTTTAGGTATCCGGTTGTGGTTGACGTTGAGGGCTACAAGAGCCGTCGTCAGGACAAGGTTGCCTCTATGGCTCAGTCTGCCGCCGAGCGTGCCATTCGTACTCATAAGAGTGTTTCGCTTCCGCCCATGAATGCCTATGAGCGCCGACTGGTTCATATTGCGCTTCGTGGCAATGATGCCGTCGATACTCATTCTGAGGGTTCTGACCCTGATCGCCATGTGGTGATTGTTGCTCGATAATCTACTCGAGCTTATGCTAAGGGGGCGTGGTTTCCACGTCCCCTTTTTTTGTCAAAAGTTCTCGATACACTGATTTTTGTCAGAAAGGAGCTTCTGTTGTTTGTACTTACAGATCAGCAGGCTGACGAGATGCTGAGTCGTCTAACTTCCTATTGCAAAGAGTATTCCTTGGATGTAGTTGATACTGAGCTGAGGAAATGTATTCAGCATTTGGATTTGGTTCTTGAAACAAATAAGACAACCAACCTCACCCGTATTCTTAACGTAGAAGACGCTGCGGTACTTCATATCCTCGACTCACTTGTCTTGCTCCCTTATATCAATAAGGCTCCTGAGGGAGCTATGCTCGATATGGGAACTGGTGCGGGCTTCCCTGGTATTCCATTAACGATAACCACGCATCGTAAAGCTACATATATTGACTCTGTTGGCAAGAAGGTTGATGCTGTCAACTCTTTTGTTCATGCTCTTGGATTGAAATATGGTCATGCAGTTCATGATCGACTCGAAGAATATGCCCGAAGCCATAAGAAGCAGTTCTCTGTTGTAACCGCCCGCGCACTGGCCCCTCTACCGATTCTTGTTGAGTATGCGGCTCCGTACCTCAAGGATGGTGGGCTATTTGTTATCACGAAGGGCAATCCATCGGATGATGAGCTTGCTTCCGGCATGTCAGCAGCTAAGATCTGTGGCTTCACTTTGCTTCTGAATGATGCAATCGATTTGCCTGAGGGCTTGGGCCACAGGGAGTTTATTGTTCTTAAGAAGAGTCATCCAGCATCCGTTTCATTGCCTCGTGCAAATGGCATGGCAAAGAAGAATCCGCTTGCCTAGATGTTTCACGTGAAACATAATGGATACTAACAACTTGCAGTGTTTCACGTGAAACATGGCGGTTGATATCGAATCGGAATGTTTCACGTGAAACATCCTCCGTTTGACAGCTTTAATACACACCAGGAGGGACCGTGGGATTTCGCGACGTTAAGCGTTCGAAGAGCGCAAAAGACACGCGTATCATTGCAATCATCAATCAAAAAGGCGGCGTCGGTAAGTCAACGACGGCAGTAAACCTTGCAGCGGCACTGGGTGAGCAGGGTCGCAAGACACTGATTGTCGATTTTGATCCGCAGGGAAACAGCACCAGTGGATTCGGAATCGAAAAAGAAGAACTTGATCAGTGCATCTATGATGCATTGCTGAATGACGTGCCGGCAGAATCGCTTGTTCTTGATACAAATTGCAAAAAGGTATTCGTTATTCCGGCGACAATTCAGCTTGCAGGTGCCGAAATTGAGCTCGTAAGCGCAATTGCTCGTGAAACCCGCCTCAAAGATTTGCTTGAGCCGATTCAGGATGAGTTTGATTATATATTCATCGACTGTCCTCCTTCGCTCGGCCTGCTTACCATCAATGCTTTGACCGCAGCAGATAGCGTTTTGATTCCGATCCAGTGCGAGTATTACGCACTCGAGGGCGTTACGAAGCTGCTTGAGTCAATGAAGATGGTTAAATCACGTCTGAATAAGGGCTTAGACACCTATGGTGTGCTTATGACCATGTATGACTCGCGTACTTCTCTGTCGAATCAGGTTGTTGAGGAAGTTCAGTCGTACTTTGGCGATAAGGCTTTTAAGACCTTAATTCCTCGTACCGTAAAAATCTCTGAGGCTCCGTCTTTTGGAGAGCCGGTAATTACCTATGCGCCTCAAAATAAGGGTGCAAAAGCGTATATGAACCTTGCAAAAGAGGTGATCAAGCGTGCCTAGCGCAAAGAAACGTGGCGGATTGGGACGTGGACTCAATGCATTAGTCTCAGAGGCCGAGTACGAGACCGGTGGTTCGGCTGCATCGGCTTCAAATGCTGCATCTGAAACAAAACTACCTATTGAGGATATCGTTCCAAATCCTAATCAGCCGAGAATTCACTTTAACGAAACTGAACTCCGCGAGTTGAGCGAGTCAATCCAAGAACATGGCGTTTTGCAGCCGTTGTTGGTTCGTAAGCATGGAAATGGCTATGAGATTATTGCGGGTGAGCGTCGTTACCAGGCATCAAAGCTTGCTGGTCTTGAAGAACTGCCTGTCATCATTAAAGAAGTTAATGATGAGGAAATGCTCGCTCTTGCACTTATCGAGAATCTTCAGCGTTCTGATTTGAATCCCGTCGAAGAGGCGAAGGGTTATCGTCAGCTCATTGATGCCAGCGACATGACGCAAGAGGCGTTATCAAAGGCTGTCAGTAAGTCTCGTTCCGCAATTACAAATTCACTTCGTTTGCTGGATCTTCCGGAAGTCGTACAGCAGATGATTTTCGAGGGCAAGCTTACTGCAGGTCATGCAAGGGCGATTCTTGCAGTTCCTTATGAAGATGCCAGGATTCGACTTGCTGAGAAAGTTGTCGCAGAAGGTCTTTCCGTTAGAGCGACAGAAAATCTTGCTCCGTTGTTTTCTGCCGGAGAGACGCCAAGGACCCCGAGGCCAGCAACGCCTCAGTCATTCAAAAAGGCCGCTCGAGTACTTCGTCAAGTTTTCAACACGAATGTACGCGTGAAGAGCTCGCGTGGTAAGAACAAAATTGAAATCGAGTTCAAAGACGAGGAGGAGCTCTCCCGTATCCTTGGTGAAATGATTCAATTTGGGCAGGAGGATCAGGATGAAGAATAAGGTTCTCGCGGTCGTTGCGTTGGCAACCACCGTCGTCGCTGGTGCCTTTGCTGGTTATAAGCTTGCGATAGATGATGAACTTCGAGGTCGACTGCTGCGCGGAGCTCAGGATATCGTTGATACATCTAAGAAGAAAATGGATGTGATGACCGAAGATGTCGCTATGCGCACTGCTCAGGTGACTAAGAATCCCAAGATTAACCAAGATTGGGTTAACCATCAGTGGGAAAATGTTGGTTATTAGGTACCTAACAATTACTTGCCCCTTTTTGAAAGGCCCTTGTCTGATTCATGAGACAAGGGCCCCTTATTTTGGCCTTAAAGCTAAGTTCACGTAAATCAAGTCCACTAGGATGAAAACAAATGAAACAGCCCTGGTTGCATTATTTGCAACCAGGGCTGTCGGATGTTTCACATGAAACGTTATGGGGTGCAGACTCCCCTATGCGTTCTTCTGGACCTTGAAACGTTGCTTCAGTTGACCGCAGGCGGCATCAATATCATTGCCGCGAGAATTACGGATCGTGGTCTCGATGCCACGAGACTCAAGGCGGCGCTGAAGATCCTCAACCTTATGAATCGGAGACGGCTTGAGCGGGCTGCCCTCGATGTCGTTAAGCTGAATTAGGTTAACGTGGCACAGGGTTCCCTCGCAGAAGTCGCAGAGCGCCTGCATTTCGGGATTCGTATCGTTGACGCCTTCAATCATGGCATACTCATAGGTCGGGCGGCGGCCAGTCTTTTCGGTGTAGAGCTGCAGCGCCTCGTGAAGGCGCAGAAGCGTGTACTTCTTGACGCCAGGCATAATCTTGTTGCGCGTGGACTGGATAGCGGAGTGCAGCGACACGGCGAGCGTAAACTGCTCGGGAATGTCGGCAAACTTGCGAATGCCAGGAATAACACCGCTGGTAGAGACAGTAAGGTGACGGGCTCCAATACCGATACCGTCGGGATCGTTAAGGATGCGCAGAGCCTTGAGAACCTCGTCGTAGTTAGCAAAGGGCTCGCCCTGGCCCATGAAAACGACGCTTGTGGCGCGCTCGCCAAAATCATTCGAGACGTGCAACACCTGGTCGACGATTTCCTGAGCGGTCAGAGAACGCTTGAGGCCGTTGAGACCGGTAGCGCAAAAGGCGCAGCCCATGCCACATCCTGCCTGGGTGGAAACGCAGACGGAAAGCTTGTTACGACGAGGCATACCGACGGTCTCGACGGAAATGCCATCGTGGTACTCGAGCAGATACTTTCGAGAGCCATCTTTGGAAACCTGCCTGGTGAGTTCGGTCGGCGTATCAAAGGCAAAGGCCTCTTTAAGCTGCTCTCGGAAGGCCTTGGGAAGGTTAGTCATATCATCAAACGAACAAACGTTCTTCTCAAAAACCCATTCGATGAGTTGCTTGGCGCGGAAAGCGGGCTGGCCGAGTTCTGCCACGAGCTCGCGAATATCGTTTTGGCTCAAGTCGCGAATGTCCTGAGATTTAGTCCTGGGATTCATGGAAGCCTTTCGATTTTGGGGAAACGTAGAGGGTATCGCTACAATATGGTATCAGCTGCAGAAATTATAGAGGAGGAGTCTGCCCATGCCGGGTAAAAGCCTAGAGAACATGCACGTAGCGGTCTTGGCGGGCGGTCATTCCGCTGAGCGCGAGATCTCGCTCAATTCGGGAAAGAACGTCGTGGTGGCCTTGAAGGAGGCCGGCTACACTTCGGTGGAGCTACTTGACACGGCTGCCGATGATTTTATGGTAACCATGGCGACTGGCAGCTTTGACGTGGCGTTTATCGCCATGCACGGCGCCGGCGGTGAGGATGGTGCCATGCAGGGTGCCATGGAGACCCTGGGTATCCCCTACACGGCCTCGGGCGTGCTCGCGAGCGCCTGCGGTGCCGACAAGGAGGTCTCGAAGCTCCTGTATGCCAAGGCGGGCATTCCCGTTGCCCCCGGCCTTGCGCTCGAAGTGGGCGATGAAGTCGATATCGATCATATCGTTGAGGTTTGTGGCGAGCGCTGCTTTGTGAAACCGGCCGTAAACGGTTCCAGCTATGGCATTTCCCTGGTCCATGAGCCCTCCGAGCTGCCCGCGGCCATCGCCAAGGCGTTTGAGTACGGCGACAAAGTGCTGGTCGAGAAGTGCATCGAGGGTACCGAGATTACCGTCGGCGTATACGGCGAGGATGACGTGCGCGCCCTGCCGATCGTTGAGATCCGTAAGCCCGAGGACTGCGAGTTCTACGATCTGGACGTGAAGTATGTCGACCCTACGGACATCCATCGCATTCCGGCACAGATTTCGCCCGAGAACTACGCTCGTGCTCAGGAGCTCGCCTGTGCTGCCCATAAGGCACTCGGCTGCCTGGGTATTTCGCGCAGCGACTTTATCGTGAGCGAGGATGGCCCCGTCATCCTCGAGACCAACACGATTCCCGGCATGACCGATACGTCGCTGTATCCGGATGAGATTCGCCACACCGACGACATGACGTTCCCGCAGGTCTGTGACAGTCTGATTCGTATGGGACTTCGTCGAGCGGGCGTTGCATGCTAATCGAGGACGCGGTTTCGTCAGGAACGCCGCAGTTTGTCATCGATTCCTATGCCACGCTTGCCGAGCGCGCCAAAACGCAATCGTTTGGCCTCATCGAGGAAGATGTTATCGTCCTCGATACCGAGACCACGGGTCTTTCGGTGCAGGACAATGAACTGATCGAGATATCGGCGGCCCGTCTTTCGGGCCGCGAGATCGTCGACCGCTTCGATACCTTCGTGCATCCCAAGCAGCTGATTCCCGCCGAGATTACCGAGCTCACGAGCATTACAAATGCCGATGTGGCAGATGCCCCATCGGCCGTCGAGGCCGTGGCCGCTCTCGCCGACTTTGTCGGTGGTTGCCCGGTGATCGCACATAACGCCACCTTCGACCGTTCGTTTATCGAGTCGGTCAAGGGCGGCGTCAACGTCAGCGACATCTGGATCGATTCGCTGGCACTGTCGCGCATCGCGCTTCCGCGCCTGGCCTCGCATAAGCTCTCTTTCATGGCTGACCTGTTTGGCTGCGACTCGGTGTCGCACCGCGCCAACGCCGATGTCGACGCCCTGTGTGGTGTGTGGCGTGTGCTGCTCGTGGCGCTTACCGACTTGCCTCAGGGCTTAATGGCGCGCCTGGCCGACATGCATCCCGACGTACCTTGGTCCTATCGTCCCATCTTCTCCTTCTTGGCGGGGCAGAACCCCGGTTCCATCTTCTCTCTCAGCGCCGCCCGCGCCGACGTACTCAAGGCCGATCGGGCCGATGATCGCGTTGATGCGGACGAGCTACCGGTCCTTAAGATGCCGAGCCGCGAGGAAATCGAGGCGGACTATGCCCCGGGCGGCCTGGTTAATCGCATGTATCCCACGTACGAGCCGCGCGATGAGCAGATCGCGATGGCGCTCGAGGTCCGTGACGCACTCGTTACGGGAACGCATCGCGTGATCGAGGCGGGCACGGGCGTCGGCAAATCGATGGCTTACCTGGTGCCTTTTGCCGAGGCCGCGCGCCGCAACAACATCACGGTTGGTATCGCGACTAAATCGAATAATCTTGCCGACCAGCTCATGTATCATGAGCTGCCCAAACTTGCCGAGCAGTTGGACGGAGGTCTGTCGTTTTGCGCCCTCAAGGGCTATGACCACTATCCATGCTTGCGCAAGCTTGAGCGCATGAGCCGCGGCCAAGTCGAAATTACGACCAAGCGTGATCCTGCCGACACGCTTACGGCAGTCGCGGTCATCATGGCGTACGTGTGTCAGTCGGCCGATGGCGACCTCGACTCGCTCGGCATTCGCTGGCGCAGCGTCAACCGTCCCGACTTTACGACGGCGTCGCGCGAGTGCGCCCGTCGCCTATGCCCGTTTTTCCCCGATAAATGCCTGGTCCACGGCGCCCGCCGTCGCGCGGCGCATGCCGATGTGGTGGTCACCAACCATTCCCTGCTGTTCCGCAATGTTGCGGCCGAGGGCAGAATCTTGCCTCCGATTCGTCACTGGGTGATCGATGAGGCCCACTCCATCGAGCGCGAGGCGCGTCGTCAATGGGCGCGCGTGGTGTCGGCGGATGAATCGCGCGTTCTGTTTGAGCGCCTGGGTGGCTCGAGCACCGGTGCCCTGAGCCAGGTTTCCCGCGATTTGGCAACCTCGGAGGGCTCTACGCTCTACTTGGGTCTAACCGCCAAGGCAACGTCGACGGTTGCGCGCGCGAGCATGGCAATCGCCGACGTGTTCGATGGCGTTCGCGAGCTTGGCCGCCGTGCCCGCGGGGGCTATGACAATGCGAACCTATGGATTGGCCCCGAGCTGCGCGAATCTGACGACTGGCATGATTTCTTACAGTCGGCCTACACTGCCATCGACGCATTGGAGCAAGCGGACAAGAGCGTCGACGTGCTGGTACAAGCCGTCGCCGCCGACAAGCCCGAGGTTGTTGTCGACCTGGGTGATATCTCGCGCCGCCTACATGAGCTGGCCGAGAACCTCAAACTCATCATTGACGGTACCGACGAACACTACGTGTACTCGTTGCAAGTCAATCGCAGGCTGCGTGCCGGCGGCGAGTCGATGACTGCGGAGCGCATCGATATTGGCGAGGCCTTGGCAACCGAGTGGCTGCCCGAGGTCCACACGGCTATCTTCGCATCGGCGACCATGACGGTTTCCAAGAGCTTTGAGCACTTTAACCACGCCGTCGGCCTCGATCGCATCGGCGCCTCGACATCATCGTCGCTACACTTGGATTCGAGCTACGACTTCGATTCGAATATGGCCGTGGTCGTGGCTGGGGATATCCCCGATCCGCGCGATCGTGAGAGCTATCTTTCGGCGCTCGAGCGTGTGCTGGTCGACGCTCATCTTGCCATGGGCGGCTCGGTGCTCACGCTGTTCACCAATAGGCGTGACATGGAGGAGCTGTACGCTCGCGTCGAGCCCAAGATGGCTCGTGCGGGTCTGGAACTCAACTGCCAGCAGCGCAACTCGTCTCCTCGCCGTCTGCGCGATCGCTTTATCAACGAACCGGCCTCGTCGCTCTTTGCGCTCAAGGCCTTTTGGGAGGGGTTTGACGCCAGCGGCGAGACGCTGCGTTGCGTCATCATCCCCAAGCTGCCGTTCTCGAGCCCCACAGACCCGCTCTCATGCGAGCGCAATCTGCGTGAAGACCGCGCTTGGGCGCGCTATTCGCTGCCCGAGGCCGTGCTCGAGGTCAAGCAGGCCGCCGGTCGCCTCATTCGCTCATCGACCGATTGTGGCGTACTCATCTTGGCCGACCCGCGCCTGGTGACGAAGGGCTACGGCAAGAAATTCTTAACGTCGCTGCCCACGAGCTCCTATCAGCGCATCGAATCGGCACAAATCGGGCACTATCTACAGCTGTGGCGCGCACGCCACGAGCGGCGCCGCTAAAGCGGACAGACGAGGGATTTTGCCATATCGCACAGACGCTCTGACAGGGCGGGGTCATCCAAGATGCGGATGGCCCCGCCCGCTGCGATTACCTGGCTTAACAGCCAGCGTTCGGAGCCGTAGCGCACATTCACTGTTGAGCTGTCCGCCCCATTGGGTTCAATCGACATAATGCCGGGCCAGTCTAGGCGCTCTGCCAAGGCGCGCGGCATGAGAAGCTTCGCGCACCGCTCCGCCTGGGCGAGGGAGTCATGGAGAGTCGCGGGTTCCGGTGCGTGGCGCACGACGGAGTCATCGGTCAAGACCAGGCCCTCGATTTTATCCATACGATAGGTGCGCTGTTCGTCGACCGCGACATCCCAGGCAATCAGATACGTTTGGTCGCCATTTGTTGTGATGCGCAAGGGGTCGACCAAGCGCTCGCGCGCTTGTGCGTCATCCATCGAGCGATACGAGATGCGGCAGCGAACGCCGTCCCGAATGGCGCAGCTCAGCTGCTGCCAGTGCGATCCGTGGGCGACGGTGTCAAAGACGCGCTGGTTGTAGCCGAGCTCTTTGGGAAGAAGGGCGCGCCGTATTCGAGCCGCCGCTTGGGGTTCGATCCCCAATGATTCAAGTTCATGGTTGAGCACAGCGCCTTCGGCGGCACTCAGACGCAGCGGTAGCACGCGCCCCGCATCACCGGTGAGGACCACGCACTCGCCGCGGCGTTCGCAGATAATGCGTGCGCCCGATTCTCGGTCCGCAAGCGTCGAGACGATCTCGAGAATCTCGTCGAGTGATGCCCCCGTGATATCAAAGCGGCCGCAAAGCTCGTCTCGTGTCATGCCATTCTCGCCGGCGGCGTAGAGGGCCTCCATGATGTCGATGGCGCGCGAGAGTCTTTGCTCGCTGGTGAGTTTACGCACGGGCATGCTCGTACACCGTCCTTTCGATGAGGTGATTCCACGCCTGCTTGAGAGCATCGGGGGCGACGGGCCTCATGCCATCCATGGCATGGGCCATGCAAAACGAGGCTGCGGCTTCAAAGTCGCGCACGTCAACGGTCCAGGTCCACTCTGCTTCGGTGCGCATGAGTTCGCCTCGTCCGCGTGTGAGACCGCTGATCATATCGGCCTGCGCTTCACGCGCGAACGAGAACGTAGCCGCAACGGGTGGGCGGTCGGCAAAATCAAACTCAAAGAATAAGTAATCGTTGAGGTTGAAATCCGCGGGGATGGCGTAGGCCTTCGAAGGTCTCCAGGCGCGAACGATACGGTCGCAGCGGAATGTCCTGATGTCGTCGGTGGCATTGTCGAGGCCGCAGAAGTATGCCGTACCCTCGCGTTCGAACATGCCGTAGACGCAAACGGTCCGCTCGCGTTGCTCGCCGCGTCCGTTTTGGTACAAAAAGCGCAGCGCGCAACGCTCGGCAAAGGCGCTCCATACCGCATCGACGGCGGGAGAGCGGCGGATCGGTGTCTCTCCTGTCGTCGACATGCCGGTGAGGTAGGCAATCTTGGAGCGAATGTCGGCAAGCGGCGCGGCAAAGGTGGATGAGCCCGCCGCGAGTGTCTGGTCGATGGCATTGAGCAGGATGTCGGCGTCGTCTGCGGTGATGAGACCACCCGCGGCAAACGTGTGCTCGCGGTCGATCGTCCAGGCGCTCTCTTCGGTTTCCTGCGCTCCGGCAGCACGAACCTCTCTGATAACGATGCCGCGCTCGAGCAGCTTGTCGCGATCGCGGCGGAACTTGCGCTTGTCTGAGTCGATGTTACCCGAGCCGTATCCCAAATCGGAATCCAGGACGATTTGCTCGGTCGTCAGCGGTTCGGGAGAACTGTTGAGTACAAAGAAAAGGTTGAGGATGCGCTGAGCCGTTTTATCGAAACCGGGCTCGGGTGCCCCCTTTTTAATTGTCGCGGTCGCGTCGCTTGCCGTCATAGAATCCTCGCATGAGAAGGTCGTTTGATGCCATGATTTTAGTCCGATATGGAGATTAGGCTATATCCTTGTCCGCTCGCGGCGTTAAGATGGCCCGAATTCGGTCGTTTGCGCTCGCTCGGGGTATACTTTCGACTATATACGGTTCTAATGTGCATGCATTGGGCCTATTTGTCGGATTATGGATGTGGAGCGCACATGGCGAACACCCAGAACTATATTAACCACCTGCTGCAGAACACCGGCATTACGCCGGCGTGCAGTGAAGAAGAGCGCCTGGCTGCCGAGGATATCGCTCAGATTTTCCGCAACCACGGCTTTGACCCCGAGGTGCAGGAATTTAATGCTCCCGCGCCCAGCAGGTTGGCGTTTGCCGTTACCGGTATCCTGGCGTTTGCCGGCGCCCTGCTGATGGGCATCGGCGGCGGTATCGGCTTGGTCGGCACCTTGCTGGCCATTGTCGGTGCCGTGCTCTACGTACTCGAGCGCACAGGGCATCCCGTGGTTTCGCGCCTGGGAAAGACCGGTGTGAGCCAAAATGTCATCGCCTATCACAAGGCCTCGGGCCCGCTTGCGTCTCCTCGCAACCGCCCGGTCGTCGTGGTGGCGCACTATGATTCCCCCCGTGCCGAGCTCCTTGCTCGCGAGCCCTACGCTCCGTATCGCGCGCTCATCGCCAAGCTCCTGCCTGTCGCCACGATTGCGCCCGCGGCTGTCGCCATCCTGCGTATCCTGCCGCTTCCCGGCGTGGTCAAGGTGCTGCTGTGGGTTGTCGCGATTCTGGCCTCCCTTGTGGCACTGGCCAACGCCGCCAATATCATCTCCAACCGTTTTGTGCTTCCCTACACGTCTGGCGCGGTGTGCAACAAGTCCTCTGTTGCCGCCATGCTCGGTGTCATGGACAACGTTGCCCCCTATCAGGGCGAAAACGAGTTCCCCGACGACATTCCATTCGATACCTATTTTGGCGAGCAGAAGCGTCGCGCCGAGGAAATGGCGCGCGCGGCGGCCGAGTATGCCGCGGCCCAGCAGCAAAACGACTATGGCAACACCGTTGAATATGAGGAACCTTCCTACGACGAGGACGAGTTTGGCCAGCCGGTGGCGACTGTCGATGTACCCGAGCAGGACGAGTCTTTTGATGGACAGATTGATGGTTTTGAGGGTGCCTCTGCCGACGAGACGCTGATCGGCGTTATCGCGCCCGAGGCTCAAGACCAGACCGCCCAGGCCGAAGTGTCCACCGAGGAAACGTCCACCGCCGAGCCGGCGGAGGAGCCCGCGGTGGTCGAAGTCGCCGAGCCCGAGCCCAGGCTCTATCGCAATACCGCCGGCAATATCCGCTTTGGTTCGGATGCCATCCGTGCGCTCGGCATGCTTCCCGAGTCCTGCACGCTCGATTACGAAGAGGGCGAGGAGCCGACGTTCGAGCCGGAGCCTGCTCCCGTTGCACAGGAGCCCGCACCCGCGGTAAATACGGCTGTTGCTCCCGCCGAGCCGGTCGCTGCCCCTGTTGCCGCCGCGGAGTCTGACGCAAAGCCCGCGCTCGATCCTGCAGCCGGTCTGGATATTCTGGCGCCTGCCGCTCCGGCACAGGTTGAAGACGAGACCGCCGACGAAGACTATGACGAGTATCCGCAGCGCGTGTCCTATGAGAGTGACACCGATTTCTCGGCCGAGCTTCCCTCGACAACACCCCATGCCGATATCGCTTCTGCGTTCTCCTCAATTGGTGCCAGCGCTTCTAGCTTCTTTAAGGGCGCCCTTGCGAAGGGCAAGAAGTTCGTCGACGACTTTGAGGAAAAGCGCGCCGCTGCCCGCGAGGCCGCCGAGCAGGAGGCTATCGCCCAGCAGCAGGCCGCCGAGGCCGAGCGTGAGCGTGCGGCACGGGAGTTCGAGCAGAGCGAGAACGAGCAGCCGGAGCCTGTCGATGTCGCCGA
Organism: uncultured Collinsella sp.; assembly: GCA_900541745.1. Lineage (GTDB taxonomy): Bacteria > Actinomycetota > Coriobacteriia > Coriobacteriales > Coriobacteriaceae > Collinsella. Next base: position 129,276 of record UQLA01000003.1, read on the forward strand.
CGCCACGACGTCCTTCGAGGCTCCACAGCCGACATCCGCAGACGTTGCCAAGGCTACGACGTCCTTTGAGGCACAGCAGCCGGTCGATAGCACCATGTCATTTGATGCCACGATGACGTTTGAGAAGCAGGGCACCGCAATTGCCGAGCCCCTTCCCATCTCCGATGATGCCCAGGACGCCGCCGATGATTCGGTTGTCGACGAGGCCGATTCCGTTGAGGCCAGCGCACCCGAGCAGGTCGAGGCTCCTGCTATGGAGCAGGAGTCCCCTGCGATTGACGAGGCTCCCAAGACGGATGAGTCCAGGCCTTATTCTACGCAGATCTTTACCATGCCCGCGCCGAGCGACCCCGGTGCCACGGTGGCCAATGTCGCTCCCACGCAGGACGAGACAGTTGACTCCCTCATGGCGCAGATTTCGTCTCAGGTGCCTCCGCGCCAACATATGAATATCCCCGATCCGGCCTCCGCGCCTGCGCCCTCTTCGTCGCCGCTGCCCTCGGTCCCCGATCCGTCGCTGCCTTCGATGCAACAGGCCAACGTCGCATCCCGCACGTCGCTGTTCGATCTTCCCGATCCTTCGGCACAGACAAATGATCCCTTTGCGACGGCGCAGGGGCCCGAGCCCACATCGGCACCGGTCGCGACCCCCATGCCCATCTCCTCGGGCGCACAGCCGCTCGAGACCATCTCAGCTCCTGCTTCGACGGGCGCCAAGCCGCAGAAGCGTGGCCTGGGTGGCTTGTTCGGTCGCAAAAAGAAGAACGAGCAGGACAGTATGAGCGACTGGCTGGGCGTCGAGGACGATTACGATGCCAAGAAGTCTGGCCGTGGCATTGGCTCGTGGGATAACTTCGAGGATGACGACGACGGTTGGAAGGGCGGCGCCACCTCTTCCGATGGTGCTTCTGCCGAGGATATGCTCTCGGCCGTTGCCTCCATGGGTGACGATGAGCTGCTCGGCCACGATATCTGGTTCGTCGCAACGGGCGCGTCCGATTGCGACGGCGCCGGCATGAGGGCGTTTTTGGCCTCGCATCGTGACAAGCTCCGCGGTGTGTTCTTCATCAACCTCGAGTCTATCGGTGCCGGCAGGCTTTCGGTGGTGACGGTCGAGGGCGAGCAGCAGCTGTTTAAGGGCGATCGCCGCATCATGAATCTTGTCAGCAAGGTGTGCAAGTCGTTCCACGTCGATTGTGGTGCGTTCGAGATGCCCTATGCAAAAACCGATGCATCCGCAGCGCTCGAGGCGAGCCGTCGCGCCCTTACGATCGCCGGTGTGGACGGTCCGCGTCTTGCCTGCGCTCGCACCGAGGATGACCTGCCGTACAACGTCAATCCGACCAATATCGCTACGGTGTCCGAGGTCGTGACCGAGGTCATTCGTCGTTCGTAGACAGACCCGCTAAGGAGTCAGCGTGTTTTCGTACATCAAGCGCCATTGGCCCATCTATCTGATTTTGACCCTGATCGCTGTCGCATTGGGTTTTGGGGCCGCGTATGTCGTTGGCGTTAAGGGCTCGACGCCCGAGACAACAATGAACGAAGAGGTGGAGCAAGAGCAAAGTTTGGGTGCTGACGGTATTTCCGAGTCCGATCAGGCAGCCATCGATGGCGGTTCGTCATCTGCTGAATAGCCGATTCATCGTTTATGCCCAAGGCGGGCGAGCCGGGAGACTGGCTCGCCCGCTTTTTCATCGTGCTAGCGCTTCTTTGAGGCTGACCTAAGGCGAGCGAACCATATGGCTGCCGTGCCCGAGGTCAGGAGTGCGGTGATGCATGCGGCGACGGTAGCAGATCCCGTTGCCGGCAGGTTCTGAGGCAGGGCGCATCGTTGGATGACGCGGTCCTCATCATGCGCCTCGAGTTTATCGCCGCCGCCGTTGCGGCAAAGATCGACGCGCGCGCTGTTGGCAAGTGCGGTTTGGGGCGTATAGGACGACGTTGCCTGCATATGCACGACTGCGCCTCGGGCATCCGAGTTAAGGGCCACCTTGGCATCGTCAAGATCGTCGTGTTCGTCTTTAAGGTCATCCCGGGTCCAAGAGCCCGCCTCGCTTCTGGTTGTAAAGTTGGCGGCTACCGCACCGTATTCAAAACGGATGCCCGTGATGACGGCGTCGTCCGTAAGATCAATCTCTTTCGTATCGAGCGTGACGGACTTGTCCGTCGGGATATCTGCTTTCCATAGGTGCCACCCGTCGTAATCGACGAGACGCACATCGTCGCCCAGCAGCTTTGTGACCTCTTCCGTTTCGAGCCAAGGATTGCGATGCCCGTCGTCAAGCGTTGCATTGACCTGCTTGCCCGTATTGCTTGTTCCTGCCGGAGACGTTCGATACCACACGTTGCACAGCCCGTTTAGATCACCGACCGCAATAGGGGTTTCAACGGCAACAAGTTTCGCTGCGCCATCTTTGGCGCACTCAAGGTCGTCGGTGATGGTTAACTCGTCGACCCAGGTGCTCGACTCATTTTTGGCGTCGATGGTATAGGAGAAGGCGCCCTGCGTATTGGCCCGTGCTTTGGCCCGGTTTTTTCCGTCGCCGTTGGCAACGAGTTTGCTTACGACTGGCTGTGCAATCTCTTGGCGCTTATCGATGCTTCCCCTAATCTCGATGGGGGTATCCTTCATGGCTACGGTTTGAACTTCTCCCGTGGCCTTTACTTCAAACGTTATCTCTTCGGCGAGGTCGTAAGTGCGTGGGGACATCGTTTCGCGTAGGGTGTAAGTGCCAGGCGAAAGGTGCTCAATATGGCGCGGCTTATCGGACGAAGTCCAGGAATCGATTTCGTTGCCATTGGAGTCGCAGAGGACAAGCTCGGCGCCTGTCACTTCCTGACCTCCGCACGCGTCGACTTTGGAGATATCGATCTTGGTGTAGTCGTTGGAAACGTCAAGGTGCACTTCGATCACGGGCGTTTGCTGGTCAGCGTACGACAACTTCACAGTATGTGGGGCCGGGTTGAGCAGATAACCTTCGGGCGCTTGTGTCTCGACGACCTCGTAGGTGGCGGTACCGCATCCCAGCGAAAGATGGTCGACTCGCGCATGTCCCCGTTCGTCGGTTGTAACGGTGGCGACGGTTTCGCCATCCAGGGCGACGATGCTGTCGTCGGCTCGCACGATGTCGCCGCCAGCGCGGATGTCAAACGTGGCTCCAGCGAGGGTGTGCCCATCTACGGCATCCGTCTTAATGATTTCGATGCTTCCGGTTGCGGCGTCGTCATAGAACGAGGCGACGGCGACCGGTGTCAGATTTCTGTCGGCGGGAATCGTTATCTCCAGGTCTTCTCCGCGCAGATACGGTTCCTTGGCCGACGCCTCGTGCACGTAGTATGTTCCGGGATTAAGTGATTCGGGCAGCGTGACGGCGCCGGATGTATCGGTTGTGAAGGTATTCATTACATTGTGGGCCGGATACCAACATGTTTGCGAGACGGGCTCGTGATGGCTATCGAGCAGCTGGAACGTAAAGCCGGCAAGTGGTACGGCGCCGCCGGTCTGAGCATCGCGCTTTACGATTTGAAGGTGTGTCGATAGGGCATGGTTGTCAACGATGTACTGAAGCTCGGCGCCGTCTGCGGTCTGCTCTGCTGTGATGGTCCATTCCCCTGCTTGCTTAAATCCTTCAGGGACCGTTTCTGCAACCTCGCGAACGGTGTAGCCCGCGCGGTCGTAGGGAATGGCACCGTGAGCGCCGGCGGGTCGCTTGCCTGCGCCAAACCATGCTTCGGGCTGGTCTTTGGTGGAGGCAAAGCCATAAACGTTTGTGGTCAACGTGCCGACGACTTGTTGGGAGCTATTGCTGACAACTTCAAAGACGACGCCTTCCGCCGGCTGCTCAAGGCCGGACTCATCGCTATCGCCATGGTCCTTAAACTTCGAGATTTCAAGGTCAAAGGCGATGGGGATGTTGGGAATACGGCTTTCGAGCTCAACGATGCCCGTATCTCCGAGTTGCTCGGCACCGACGGTGTAGCTCCAGCTGTCGTTTGAAATCAGGTAGCCCTCGGGCGCTTTCGATTCGTAGACGGTAAAGGTGCCCAGAGGAACGTCATTGAGGATCGCCCGTCCGTTTTCGTCGGTCGTAAGGGTGCGAGTCCAGCCGGGAGTTGATTGTGAGACGCAGGTGAATTCAGCGCCCGCAAGCGACGCTCCAACCTGGGCGCCGGCATCCGTGGCGGCATCGATTTTTACAATACGCAAAGTGATGGTGCCGGGCTGCTCGTTAATAGTGACATGTTCGCCGCTGTTTTGTGTGGTGAAGGCTATTCGATCGCTTCGAGGGATATAGCCTGCCGGGGCTTTGGTTTCGACCAGGTAATATGCCGTATTGGGCAAAAGTGTTGCTTGTGCACGCCCGTTTTCGTCCATCTGGATAGTGCCGACACGTGCATCGCCCGCACTTTCAAAGATATCGAAGGTTGCGTCACCGAGTCTGTAGGTGTCGTTACCGGCGGTGATGTCAGCCTGGGACGATTGTTTTTGGAAAGATACGGAGACGGCGGGCAGAACATAGAGCATGTCCTGGTGTCGACCCTCGCCCGAGACCGGGCCGTGATAACGCCTGGCTCGATGTGGAGCTGCCTTAATGGATCCGGACTTAGCGCTGTCGTAGAGCCAACGTGCAGCCGCTACGGCTTCGGCGTTTTCGTAAAACCTACCGCTCCTGGCAACTCCCTTGCTATTTGTATACGAATAGGTGCCGTCGGGGCGCGTGGTTCCGTTGAGCATCCACACGGCAATCTGGGTGGCGGCACGGGCGAGATCGGGCGACAGATTGTGGCCGCCAAAGGATGTATTGGAGGGGTATCCGTGACAGACGATGGCGGCAAATTCGTCATCGAGCCATGTCCAGCCCTGGTTATATGTACGCCATGGCCCTCCCGGCTTGCTGGGGCCGGGGCAGTCTTGATTCATGCAGTACGAAATCGAAGTGTCCTGTGCCTCGTATTTACCGACACCGAAGGGGCCGCAGCCGTCGCTTATGGTGCGGAAATTAAGGGCATCACTCCCGTCGACGGCGAATGCGGCCCCTGGGGCCAGACAGCCGATCAGAAAAAAGAGGAGCAGGAGCAGCGGACCTGTTGCGATTGCGCTGTGGACAGAGTGCGTGGGTGCGTTGGACATGGCTGCTCCTTATCCCTCGTGCGCCGCACGGGGAGGTCGCGGCGCTTGGGATGAGGCTACCGCCATGGTTCATGCGGGTAAGTACCGGAAGCTGACCAAAAGCTTGCCCGATTTCTGACAAATCGAGCTCAAATACAACAATCAGATAAAAGCGCAGGTAGAAATAAATGAAAAAGGACCCCCACGGGTCCTTGTCTCCATATATTTATGAACTTATGGAAATAAATTCATATATTAAACAAGAAAAAAGATATTTGGATCGATGTGAAGACGGTAATCTCACATCGATCCAAATACAAGTCTATGACAGGAGCTGTTCGATTGTTGCCTTTTGGTCATCGCTGGCCTGTATGGCGGGATCAAAGATCGCGGTCGAGATTGGAAGACCCTTTATATTGACCGCTACCTTGATGGCAGAAATAAACAGATCGCAGGCGTCGTAGACGGCCATGAGCGACGAGATGCGCTTGGCGCACTCGATGGCGGTCGCGAAGTCGCCTGCCTGGTAGGCGCCGTGCAGCCTCACAAAGAGCTCGGGCTCCACGTTGGTGAGGCCACACAGAACGCCGTTGCCGCCGCTCGCGCGGTTGACCAGGTAGTACTCGTCGAAGCCGGAAAGGACCGAGAACTCGGGGTTGACCTTGCGGACGGCGCGGATGACCTTGCGCGTGTGACTGATGGTGTCGACCGTGTCCTTGATGCCGCAGATATTCGGATGGGCGGCGGCGAGCCTGGCCACGAGCTCGGGCGACAGGTCGGTGCCGGTGCGCGCCGGAAAGTTGTATAGCACGACGGGCAGGTTGGTGGTGTCTGCGATGCCACCAAAGTACTTTTCGGCAGCGTCGTCGGTGGGCCCGAAGTAGTACGGCGAGACCGCCAGAACTGCGTCGGCACCGGCCTTCTGGGCATAGCGCGTGAGTTCGAGGACGTTGTCGTAGGTGGTGTCACCCACGCCGACGAAGACCTTCATGCGGCCGGCGACCCGCTCGACGGCAAAGTCGATGACCGACTTCTTGTCCTCGAGGCTCACGCTGTAGAACTCGCCGATGCTGCCAAACAGCAGCACGCCGTTGATGCCCGCGTCGGCCAGGTGGTCCAGGTGCCTGCCCCACAGCTCGTAATCGATCTTTCCATCATCGTCGGTGATGGTGATGGAGGGGCAGAAGACTCCCTCAAACATGTGTCACTCGCTTTCCGGGGTCACACCCCCACGAATCCCTGCACTGCCGAGAAGGACCTAGAGGTAGTAGGCCTTGACGGCGTTATCGTAGAAGACACCCTGCTTCTCGGCGTCGGTGAAGACGTCGGAGTCCTCGATGAAGCTATAGAGGTCCTTGTAGTCGAACTTGGTGAGGACACAGGGGGAGTCGGTGCCCCAGATGATCTTGTCGGCGCCCAGGACGTCCTTCGCCATCGCGATGTACTCGAGCGCGGTGGGATACGGGTAGGCCTCGGGAGCGACGTTCCAGGGCAGCGCGGAGAGATCGACCCAGACGTTATCGTGGGCGAGGTACGGAAGCGCGCACTTGAGGACGTCGCCATCCTCAAGGGACGGGGCGAGCAGGTGGCAGACGACAATGTGCAGGCTGGGGTACTTCTTGGCCAGGCGATATACGGCCTCGGGCTGGCAGCTGGACTGGTTGGGGCTGCCGATGTCGAGCACCAGAGTGGCGTCCTCGACCTGGGCGATCCTGTCGATGAGGACCGTCATCTCGGGGCCGTCGACCGCGAAATCACGGTGGTAGCCGGAAAGGCCGCCGCCCACAGAGACCTCGAACTTGAAGACGTGGGCGTGCAGATCGTTGATGAAGTGCTCGAGGATCTGCTGGGCGCAACGGCAGAAGGGGTCGAGCATGACCGCGGCTTTGAAGCGGTCAGGGTACTTCTCGGCGCATTCCATGGCGTACTCGTTCTGCAGGCCGTACAGGACGCCCTGCAGCAGGATGGCCTTCTCGACGTCGTTCTCGTCCATGACGTCCATGAAGGTCTCAACGAGGTACTCCTTGTCTCCCTTGCCCTCGGGGATGATACGGAACTCTTCGCCGGTGGCCCAGCGACAGTTGCCGTTGCCCAGGGGGCGCAGCTCTCCGGCCTTGCCCATGGAGCCGATGTGGTCAAAGACGTGGGCGTGTGCGTCGATCTTCTTCATTTTGTTCTCCTTACGTCAAACAATGTCTAATGGATATATGGTCAGTGACGGATACGCTTTGCTGCCAGGTGGGCACCACCTCCAGTCGAACCCGCAGGCGCGGGACATAGAGTGGCCTTGCAATCCGGACGCTAGGCGGACTGCTCCTCGGCCTCCATCTCCTCCTCGGTCACGTCGTCGATCGGGACGAAGAGCGTGAACAGGAAGGCGAGGCCAAAGGCGAGCGCCAGCGAGATGCAGAAGGGAACGAACGCGCGGCTCATGAAGACGGGCAGCGTGGTGAGCGCGGGCAAAGCGAAGGCGGTGCCGGCGCAACCGAACAGGCCTGCCACGGCGGAGCCAATGCCGCCGGCGACGCATGCGCAGACCATGGGCTTCTTGAGGCGCAGATTCACGCCGTACATTGCGGGCTCGGTGATGCCCAGCAGCGTGGTGAGCGAGGCGGAGATCGCCTGGGAGCGGAACTTCTTGTTCTTAGTCTTGAGGGCGACGGCGAGCGCGGCACCGCCCTGGGCGAAGATCGCGCCGCCGAACAGGGCCATGATGGTGTCGAAGCCGTAGACCGCGACGTTGTTCATGGCAATGGGGAACAGGGCCCAGTGCAGGCCGAGGATGACGAGGAACGGCTGGAACGCGCCGATCAGCGCGCCGGCGACGAGCGGCGAGAGGTTGTAGACGGCCTCGTAGCCCTGCGCGAGCCAACCGCCCACGATGGTGCCGAGGGGGCCGAAGACGGCCAGGGTGAGCGGGACGATAACGATGATCGTGATAGGCGGCGTGAACAGGCCGCGGAAGGTCTCGGGGATGATCTTGTAGCAGGCCTTCTGGACCCAGCTCGCGCAGTAGATGGCAAGAAGGATGGGGATGACGGAGCTGGAGTACGTCGCCTTCGAGAGCTCGAGGCCAAACAGGTAGACGGGCGCGTCCGCCGCCATGATGGTGGTGAAGGACGGATACACCAGGATGCAGCCGAGAAGGACGGCGGTCACCGTGTCAACATCGAAGCGCTTTGACGAGGTGTAAGCAAGAAACACCGGGATGAAGTAGAACAGCGAGTCGGCCATCGCGTTGAGGATCGCATACGTGGTCGAGTCGTCGGTGACCATGCCCGAGACCTGCAGAAGCGTCAGGATGCCCTTGAGGATGCCGACGGAGACGAGCAGGTTGATAATCGGGAGGAAGAACGAGGACAGTAGGTCGATGACCGCGTTGACGCCGCGTTGGAACGCGTTGGGCGTCTTTTCTGGGGCTTGCGTGGTTGTCACGGTTTCTCTCCTTTCTGAAGCGTCCTGTCAGACGCTGGCCTACATATAGTTGCAGATGTGCGGAAGGGCGGTCTCGGTATAGCCAAGGGCCTCGGCGCAGACCTTGCGGCCGTTGCAGACGGCGATGATGTCGTCGAGCATCCTGTCGCGCATCTCCTCCATGGACTCGGGGCCGTAGATCGTCGGGCTCGCATCGAGGTCGGTGTTGTCCCTCATGGCCTCGTAGGTGCGCTTGTTGGCAGTCAGGCGATACACGGGCGCGATAGCGTTTCCGGTGGGGGTGCCAAGACCGGTCGAGAAGACCACGAGCTGGCAGCCGCCGGCGATGATGCCGCCCACGCTGGAGGGGTCGTTGCCGGGGGTGTCCATCACGACGAGGCCCTCGTGCGGATTGAGCTGCGCCGCGTACGGATAGACGGCGTTGAGGGGGCTGTGGCCTCCCTTGTGCACGCAGCCGAGAGACTTCTCCTCGAGGGTCGTGAGTCCGCCAGCCATATTTCCAGGGCTGGGGTTGCCCTCTCGCATCTCGGCGCCAAACATCTGGACGTATTTCTCGTAGTCGTAGACGATCTTGAGGATGTCGTCCGAAACCTGCTTGTCCTTCGCGCGGCGGGCGAGGATGTGCTCGGCGCCAAAGAGCTCGGGCGTCTCGCACAGCACGGAGGTGGCACCATGGTTGACGAGCCAGTCGGAGACCTCGCCGATCAGCGGATTGGAGCCAAGGCCGCTCGAGGGGTCGGAGCCGCCGCAGTTGGTGCCGAAGATGAGCTCGGAGATGTCAGTGGGCTCACGGACGCACCGGTCCGCCTCGGTGACCATCTTGCGTGCAAGGCGCGTGCCCTCCTCGATTGCCCTGATGGAGCCGCCGACCTTTTGGATGACCAGGGTCTCGACGGGCTTGTTGGTGCGCTCGCGAATCGCGTCGACCACGATGTCGTTCTGGCAGCCCTCGCAGCCCAGGGAGACGCAAACGACGCCATAGATGTTCGGGTTCGCAGCGTAGCCTGCCAAGGCAGCAATAGTCACCTTCTGGTCGCAGTCGACCTGCGAACAGCCATTCTGGTTGTGGAAGGAGACGCAGCCCTCAACCGCGTTCGCGATCCTCTCCGTGGTGTCGGAGGCACAGATGCTCGTGGGAAGGATCAGGACGTGGTTGCGGATGCCGACACGACCGTCCGGGCGACGGTAGCCCATGAAGGTGCGCGTGCCCTCCGCGGACGAGGAGGTCTTGGAGGCGACGGAGTCGGTGTCGGTGACGACGGAGTCCTTCAGGTCGTCGGAGCTGGCGCAGTTGTGCGTATGAACATGCTGCCCGCGCTTGATGTCCGTGGTGGCCACACCGATGAACTCGCCATACTTGACGACCTTCTCACCCTTGGGGATGTCCACGAGGGCAATCTTGTGGAACAGCGGGATGTCGTCGGTCACGGTAACGCTCGCCAGCGTGCCGTCCGGCATGGGATAGCGGGCCTCGGCGCCCGCCTCCAGTTGGTAGGTGGCGACGGCGACGTTGTCCCTCTGATCGATGACAACGGCGTTTTGGCCTTGGCTTACAACGTCTGACATGTTTCCTCCCTATGTCCACTTGAATAACGTTCGTATTTACGAACGTTATTCGTTATACGGAACAATATATATGAAATGCTGAAGATCTCACGCGGTCCCGCCGCGAATGGTTTTGGTTGGCCGGTGAACGGTTGCTTGAAGGGGCATGCCGCTATACTTACGGGGAAAGTTTGGGCGTTAATGAACAAGGAGAGTTGCCATGTCCTCGCGATATAATCCTGCTGGCCACCGCTCTACCTTGCGGGTTCTATCAATCTTTGAGGCCCTTTCGGCTACAAAGAGCGGACTTACCATGGCGGAGATATGCCGCATCGTAGGCGCTCCAAAAAGCAGTCTCTTCTCGATTTTGCACACCATGGCCGATTCAGATTACGTTAGTTATGACGAGACTACCGGTAGGTATTCGATTGGGCTTAAGACGTATCTGCTGGGCAAGGCATTCGATCGTGAGAGTGGGGGATTGTCCTCTTTTGAGACAGCCATGCGAAAGGTTGTCGCATCGTGCGGAGAGACCTGTCAGCTCGGTGTGCTCGACCACGGTCGTGTCCTCTATATTTCGCGCGTTGATTCCCCGCAGCACATCCGTCTTTCATCGGAAATCGGTAAGACCCTTCCTGCGCACTGCACGGCGATTGGAAAGGCGATTCTATCTCGATGGGATGAGGAGTCGGTTCGCTCGCTGCTTCCTGTCCCATTCGAAAAAACGACTGAGCATGCGGTAAAGCACATAGATGACCTGATGCGGCAGCTCGAGGAGGTCCGACGGTGTGGTTTTGCATATGACCATCAGGAGATGGCAGAAGGGGTTGAGTGCATCGCCGTTCCCATAGAAAAAGGCGGGCGTCTCTATGGTTTAAGCGTTTCGGTCCCTGCGTATCGTTTTGACACTGAGGTGCAAAACGGGGTAGAACACGCGCTTTCTGATGCAAGGAACCAGTTGGAACGCGTTTCGTAGGCTTTTGTGCCGCAGTGCGCGGTACGCGATTGCTAGTGATAACACGCCGCATTCATATTGCCCCCTTGAAATGCTCGGTATATACTATCCAAGCATTTCATTTATCCCAATGCGCAATTGCGGGCATCGCCAAGTGGTAAGGCATCAGCTTCCCAAGCTGACACTCGCGGGTTCGAGTCCCGTTGCCCGCTCCATTCGAATTTCAGGCACGGTAACGTTTCGTTACCGTGCCTTTTTCAATAAAGTGCCGGGACTCGAACCCGCCAGGGTGCGAGCGTAAAGCAAACGCGAAGCGTTTGTAGCGAGCAGGCGAAGGCGCCGGAAGGCGCCTGAAGCCGGTGCGGATTTGCGAAGCAAATACGCGGACGTCCCGTTGCCCGCTCCATCGAGCATGGGAGGCCTCGGGAACATCGGATTCAACCCGCTTTGCCCGTGCATGCGCGCCGACCGTGGCATGCCGCCCGCAGCCGGTGCGAATTTGCTTCGCAAATACGCGGACGCCCTCATGGCCGCTCTATGCTACAAAATGTTAGGTTAATGCCCGTTATCGTTACTTGCACCCGCGCACGGTACAATGGTTGGGTTACGACCAACGTGCCAATAACCAAAAAGGAGCCGCTATGATCGATCGCTATACCCGCCCGGAGATGGGACACATCTTCTCCCTCGAGAACAAGTACGCCATTTGGCAGGAGATTGAGGTCCTGGCCTGCGAGGCTCAGGCGGAGCTCGGCAAGATCGGTATTTCCAAAGAAGAGGCCCAGTGGATTCGCGACCACGCCAACTTTGAGAAGGCGAAGGTTGACGAGATCGAGGAGGTCACGCGCCACGATGTCATCGCCTTCCTGACCAACATGAAGGAATATATCGACGCCGATGTTCCCGAGGGCGAGCCCAAGCCTAGCCGCTGGGTTCACTACGGTATGACCAGCTCCGACCTGGGTGATACGGCTCTGTGCTATCAGCTTACTCAGGCGTGTGACCTGATTATCGAGGACGTCAAGAAGCTCGGCGTGATCTGCAAGCGCCGTGCCTTCGAGGAGCGCAATACGCTCTGCGCCGGTCGCACCCATGGCATCCATGCTGAGCCGATGACCTTCGGTATGAAGTTTGGCTCTTGGGCATGGGAGCTCAAGCGCGATCTCGATCGTCTTGAGGACGCTCGCAAGAACGTTGCCTTCGGTGCCATCTCCGGTGCCGTCGGCACCTACAGCTCCATCGAGCCGTTTGTCGAGGAGTATGTCTGTGAGCACCTGGGCCTGGTTCACGACCCGCTGTCCACGCAGGTCATCAGCCGCGATCACCACGCCTACCTTGCCGGCGTGCTTGCCACTACGGCGGCCACCTGCGAGCGCATCGCGACCGAAGTTCGCAACCTGCAGAAGACCGATACGCTCGAGGCCGAGGAGCCGTTCCGCAAGGGTCAAAAGGGCAGCTCCGCCATGCCGCACAAACGCAACCCCATCACCATGGAGAAGGTCTGCGGCCTGTCGCGCGTCGTGAAGTCCAACGCTCAGGTCGCCTTTGACAACGTTGCCCTGTGGCACGAGCGCGACATTTCGCACTCTTCCGCCGAGCGTGTCGCCCAGGCCGATAGCTTCATCGCGCTCGACCACATGTTCCAGTGCCTCATCCGCGTTATCGACGGCTTGCAGCTGTATCCGGCCCGCATGATGGCCAATCTCAACAAGACCCGCGGCCTCATCTTCTCCTCCAAGGTCCTGCTTGCCCTTGTCGACACGGGCATCACCCGCGAGGACGCCTATGCGATCGTGCAGGAAAATGCCATGGCCACCTGGCACGAGGTGCAGGATTGTGTCTCCGGCCCCACCTTTAAGGAGCGTCTCGAGGCCGATCCGCGCTGCACCGTCAGCCAGGAGAAACTCGACGAGATCTTTGATCCGTGGGACTTCCTCACCCGCATCGACACGGTCTTCGACCGCCTGGAGCAGCTGAGCTTCGAGTAGGGTTAACCTAATTCGACCGCTTGCGGATGCATTTCAACCTTTGGCGCCTTGCCCATCTTGGGTGAGGCGCTTTTTTATCGCCGCATCAGCCCCGGGTATAAAATGAAATCCGACTGCTGTTTCGATGAAGGGAGGCGTGTGCCCGGACGTATCAAGCGAGCCGCCATCGTCTCGTTTACGCTCGTACTTCTTGTTGCCGTCTGTGTGGGCGCCCTGACGTATACCGTTCGAAGCAGTTCTTCCTCCCCGAATGAAGCCGACAAAGACCTCCCGGTACTCAAAATCGGCGTTACGGATAACGACCCCTATGTGTATGTCGATACCACGGTCGATTACGCCGGTATCGATATCGACATCGCCCGCGAGGCCTGCAAGCGCGCGGGGATCAAGCCGCAATTTATCGACATATCTTGGAATGACCGTGATCGCCTACTCAAAAACGGCGATATCGATTGCCTGTGGTGCGACTATTCTCCCTGTTATCGCGAGGATAAGTATTACTGGACTGAGCCGTATTTGACCCTGACGGTTTCGGTCGCCGCCAAGAAAACGAGTGGCATCACGTCCTTGGCGCATCTCGATGGAAGCAAGACCATTGCGGTGATTGCGGGCTCGGTGAGCGAACGCCGATTGCTCGCAGGGGATCTGGAAATCTCGCCGGACGTGCAAATCAAATCGTATGGTTCTGCCGAACTCTGCAAGGCCGCCCTCGCCAAAGGGTATGTCGACTGTTGGATGGCGGACGTTCAGTCGCTTGATCGACTCGTTGCCCAGTATCCTGGCGTTTATCGTGTGTTCGCCGACAACGTTATGACGGTTGACCTGGGCGTCGCGTTTGATGATAGCTATGAGGGGGAGTACGTCAAAAACCTCGATACCGCACTGTCCGACATGGATCGAGACGGCACGATAGAGCACATTGTGGACAATTACAAAGCAGGAGCGACGACAGGCGGGCAAGGAGCGGAATCATGACAAATGACGAGCGCCGCTTTCGCCGAAAGAGTTTAGCCGCAGTGGGCATCGGCATCGTGGCCAGCGTTGCCCTACTGAGTCTGCTCTATATGGTTGGCACGCATCGCTGCCTTGATAAAACGCTTGGGTTCGGCCAGGAAACCATGGTGTTTTTAAAAAATGCCTGCGAAAAATATGACCGATATGAACAGGGAAGAAAAACCGAGGCGACGCACAATTTGGATGCGGCGCTCGAGTCGTTTGCGACGTTCTTGCCGCCGGATCGATTTGAAGTCAACGACGATCTGGTCGAGGAATATGTCCATACCGAGAGCCTTTCGGGAATGTTGGTCACGGACGCCGATGGTCATATGGTCGCCCATTACGATATCGACGGCCGCGATCCACTCATGCTGTGGCGAGAGGAGCTGGCCTGTTCGTCGATCGCATCGATGTATCGAGGGTCCAAAGTTTCCTACTCGACCGCTGTCGAGCGCCGCGGTGTCGACTTTGCCGTGAGTGCCGTTCCATACGGTGATGGGGTGGCGTTGGGGTATCGATCCCTTGCGGCTGAGCCCGCCGATGACTATTCATACACGATCGCCGACGTCCTTGTGAACAACACGTTCCATCAGAGTCCAACAGTGCTTGTGATGCGCGATGCGCAAATCGTTTCTTCAAACGATTCGACCGTCGATATAACTCTTGCCCGGCTTCTCGCCGATAGCGGAATTGACTGGAAAGACGAGGGCGTAACACGTATCGAATATCGGGGGACCACCTTATATGCCGTGCGTGCGGCATATAAGGACTACCGCCTGTTTGCGCTATATCCCAAATCTGAGGTCATGTCTGACAGGATTTCATTTGTCGCCGTCGGCGTCTTGGTGTGCCTTGCGTTTTGGGTCGTGGTACTGTTGGCTCGAAATATCGCTGACCACCGCAATTTGGTCGAAAAGGATAAACAGCTCGGCATTATCAATGCCATAAGCGCCATCTACGATTCGACCTTCCTTTTGCATCTTGACACCCTCGAGATCGAGGGAATCAATATGTCGCCGGCGATAGCGAAGATGTTTGCCGAGCATAGCGAGGCATATGACTTTATGGACACGGTCTGCCGGGATATCGTGAGCCCCGAAAGCCGCGAAGCGGTTGTGGGGCTCGTAGATATAAGTACGCTTCGTGAACGCATGGAGGGCGTACCGTACTTGGCTGCCGAGGTGCGAGATTGTCGAGGCACTTGGTACTCGCTACAGGTTGTCCCCCAGCATCGCGATGAGCAAGGCCGGTTGGATTCGGTCGTCGTGGCGACGCACAACATATCGATGGTCAAGCATGCCGAGGAGCTGTCATACCAAGATAAACTGACGGGGCTTCGCAACCGCAACTATCTGGAATCGCGTGGAGATAGCCTGGTAAACGAGGACTTGCCAGTGAGCGTGATTATGGTGGACTGTAATTATCTCAAGCGGACCAACGACATTTATGGTCACGAGATGGGGGATGAACTGCTGCGACGGACGGCGTCCGTGCTGCGGCGGGTGGCTGGTGCGGATTACCTGCCGATGCGCGTTGGCGGCGACGAGTTTTTGCTGGTTTGCCCCCATACTGACAACGAGTCTGCGCTCGGGCTGGAACAGGATCTTCGTCTCGGTCTTGCCGCGGTAAGCGATGAGACCCTGACGGTCAGCGCATCGATTGGCGTGGCGACCGTCGAGACGGCTGGAAATACGCTGGCCGATGTATATCGCGTCGCCGACCACAATATGTATCGGGAGAAGCGCATGGTCCACGTACAGGGTGCGGACTGCTAATCTTGCCCCCGCCAGTCCAAGCATCGTAGGATGTTGAATCGGTGCTTGCGATAATAAGTCGGTCCAGGCGGGGATAATAGACGTCTGAAATTTCTTTCTGAGAGGGGATCTCAATGATTAGTTTTGACTACAAGCCTCAGGGTGTATGCTCTCGCAATATTCACCTCAATCTCTCTGACGATGGCAGCAAGGTGCTGGGCGTCGAGTTTACCGGCGGCTGCGATGGCAACCTCAAGGCCATCTCCAGGCTGGTCGAAGGTGCTCCCGCCGATCGCGTAATCGAGGTTCTCGCCGGTAATACCTGCGGTATGAAAAAGACCTCTTGCGCCGATCAGCTTACGCGCGCTATCGAGGCCGCTCGCGCAGAGATCGCCTAATGAGCATCGCTGATCGCTTTAAGAATGGAATAACGCGTCGAGGTTTTGTGCTGGGTGGCGCCGCTACCGGTGCTGCTGCCGTACTGGCCGGTTGCTCGAAAAAAACAGGCACGAGTGATGACGTCGCTGGCGAGCCGCAGGTTATCAAGGACGATTCGAAGATTGTCTCGATCACTGATGAGTACGAAGCTGTCGATATCGATCTTGAGCCCGCGGCCTCGTGGACGCTGCCGCTGGGCACGCTGCTGTACTACTGCGATGGAGACTACGCTGCCGCGATGATGGCGCCTGCTTCTGCCCTGCATGCCAATACGCTTGGTGTGCTCAACCTGGGCGATGGTTCGCTTACCACACTTATTGAGGATCCCATTGAGGGAACCGGTTATGCGTTTTACGACGTTCGCGCGGGCGATGGCGTGTTCGCGTGGGTCGAGATGAACTTTGCCAATGCGTCTTGGAAACTCTATGCGCAAAACCTTGCAGGCTCCTCCCTTACTGGCAACGCTGTCGAGCTCGACCGCGGTGGCGAGAACTACGATCCGCCGCTCTTCACAGCGTATGGGTCGTCGGTCATCTGGTATAAGATGCCTTCGTCCGGCGGCACCAAGACGAGTAGCGATTCGTGCTGCTACCGTCAGTCGCCCAGCGAGTCCAAGCCTGAGGTTATTTGGAAGTCGACGGGCCGCTTCGCATCCGCCCCGCGTGTGAGCGATGGCATCCTGACTATCTCGCCCCGCGTGCACAATGATGAGGGCGTCTATTACGGTATGACGGCGATCGACCTGACTGACGGCAACAACACGAAGCGAGCTCAGCTGGTGCTTCCTTCGTCGGTTTCGCCTTTCGAGGCCGTGTATATGGGCGACACCTTCGTGTTCTCCATTGAGGCGACGTATAGCGGTGTGGGTAGCCTGGGCAATATGGGCACCTATATCGGTAACGAGGGCGGGCCGTACCTCTTCCTTTCGCGTGAACCGCTCGCGTGCGCTGCGGGAAGGAAAAACAAATACCTGGTTAAAGTTCAGGCGTCGCATTTTTTGATTGACACTTCGGCTAAGACCTACGGCTCGCTTCTGTCGCCCGACCGAGCTTTGGAGTATGGCGATTATCCTGCTACGGCGGGTAAATCGAACTCGTTCTTAACGTACGCAACGGTGCGTAACAGTCAGGGAATTCCCGAGACGGTTACCGCTCGCTTGTTCTCTCTTTAGTCTCCGAGGGGTTAAAAAGGGCTCGACAGGGGAATAAGCGCGTTGTGACTATGAGTACCGCCCGCCGAGCTATCGCACCCATGCGATACCCGGTGGGCTCAGGTGCGTTAAAATGAGCTTGTTCTTAGCTAATTGAGACAGGGGGGCCGTGTTATGGCTTCAGATGCAAAAAAGATTCTGCTGGTCGAGGATGAGAAGGCAATCCGTGACGCCGTCGCTGCCTATCTCGAGCGCGAGGGCTATTGGGTTGTGGGCGTGGGCGACGGCCAGTCCGCTATCGAAGAGTTCGAGAAGCATCAGTTCGACCTGGTCGTGCTCGACCTCATGCTCCCTAAGATTCCCGGCGAGCGCGTTTGCCGCACCATTCGCGACACCTCAGATGTCCCCATCATTATGCTGACGGCCAAGGGCGAGATCGAGGACCGTATTATCGGCCTCGAGCTCGGTGCCGACGACTACCTGATCAAGCCGTTCTCGCCGCGCGAGCTTGTCGCGCGCGTGCGCGCCTTGTTCCGCCGCGCCCACCAGGCCGATGAGCCGGCCGTCGAGGTGCTCGACTTTGGCGATCTGGTCATTGACATCTCGGGCCACAAGATTTTGGTCGAGGGCAAGGAAGTCGACCTGACGGCTTCCGAGTTCAAGCTGCTCACCACGCTTGCCCGTCACCCCGGCCGCGTCTACAACCGCATGGAGCTGGTCGAGAAGGTGCTCGGCTACGACTTTGAGGGTTACGAGCGCACCATCGACAGCCACGTGAAGAACCTTCGCGCCAAGCTGGGCGACGACCCCAAGAAGCCCAAGTGGCTCTACACCGTCCACGGTGTCGGCTACCGCTTCGAGGCTCCGACCAAGACCGATAAGTCGGACGAGAAATAAAGGAAATCACATATGACACCTGCGCGCTTTGAAATCGGGCAAAAGCATAAGCAGGAGAACGAGGCGGGTTCCAAGGCTAGTTGGAACACGCCTCGTTCCGATTCACGGCCGACGATGAGCTATCCCTCGCGCATGGCCCTGGCTTTTGCCCTGACATCGCTCATGACGGTATTGGTGTTGGTGGGCGTAGTCTCCGTTGTATGGGGCACGGTTTTTACGGATTACACGCGCTCCAATATTGTCGAAATCGCCAATTCCGCTGCCGAAAAGTTGGCAACGTCATATGAGGAAAACGGCTCTTGGACCGCGGGGGAGCTGCGTACGGTCGCGACATCGAGCTTGGTGTCCGACGATCTTGGTATGCAGGTCGTCAATAAAAAGGGCGTCATCGTCTACGACGACTCGTGGCCCTCGGCAAGCGCTACTGCCGATGTACGCGAAAATCAGGCGACGACCGACGATGCGAGCGGAAAGAGGGCATCGCACAGCCCAGTCTCGTCTGCTCCCACCGATTCCAATAGTGTTGCCAACGTTGAGATCGTGACGTCCTCCGGCGAGCACGTGGGTCAGGTCAAATTGTGGGCGGTTGGCTCCGATGCCCTGCTCACCAGGGCAGACTCGGCATTCAGAGAGAAGACCTTTAACGCCATGGCCCTTGCCGCGGTTGTGGCCGTCTGCATCTCGGTCGTTATCGGAGCGCTTGTGTCGCGCATGCTTACCAAGCCGATTCATCGAATTACGAGCACGGCCAAGCAGATTCGCGACGGCGATCTGTCCGCTCGTACGGGCTTGCGCGGCGATGATGAGATCGATCAGCTGGGAGAGACCTTCGACGAGATGGCCACCTCACTCGAGAAGGACATGAAGCACGAGAAGCGCCTGACCTCTGATGTTGCCCACGAGCTGCGCACGCCGCTCATGGCCATGCTTGCGACGGTCGAGGCCATGCAGGACGGTGTGTATCCCACCGACGACGAACACCTGGAGACAGTCGCATCCGAGACACGTCGTCTGGCCCGTCTGGTGCAGCAGATGCTCGACCTGTCGCGCATGGAAAACAGCACCGCGCCGCTCAACCTGGAGCCGGTGGATATGGTGCCGTTTGTGCGTTCGATTGTGAATGGCCAGGAGCGCCTGTTTGCCGACCGTGACCTGCGTTTGCGCTTTGCAGATGAGACGCAGGGCCACGATGACGTTGTCGAGGCCGATCCCGACATGATCACGCAATGCGTCATCAACCTCTTGAGTAACGCCATGCGCTATACCCCCGAGGGGGGTTGGGTCGTGGTGTCGGTGCTCAGCGACCGCAAACACGTCGATATCGCGGTTTCGGATACGGGCATCGGTATCGCCAAGGATGATTTGTCGCGCATCTTCGGACGTTTTTGGCGTGCCGACGCCAGTCGCGCCCGTGAGGCGGGTGGCCTGGGCGTTGGCCTCGCCGTGACCAAGCAGATTGTCGAGCGTCATCACGGCTACATATCCGTGGAGTCGGAGCTTGGAAAGGGTACGACTTTTACGATTCATCTGCCTCGCGAGCACACGGCGGACGCGGCATCTACTACAATGGAGCACTAGCTTTTCGCTATTCGGTGAAGGAGGGGTTTCGTCCCTGCCGCTCCGAGTTTGCGAAAACGTGCGGGGAAGAACCCGCATTACTGTCGTATTTAGGTAAGGAGTGACTCACGTGACAACGATGGAGCGTCGTCCGGATTCCCGTGGCAAGGTTCGTGATATCTATGATGCCGGTGAAAACCTGCTGATGGTCGCCACCGACCGCATTTCTGCGTTCGACTTCATTCTTCCCGACGAGATTCCGTTTAAGGGAGAGGTGCTCAACCGCATCTCGGCATTCTGGTTCGATAAGTTTGCCGACATCGTTCCCAACCACCTCGTCTCCATCGACCCGGCGGATTTCCCCGAGGAGTTTGCCGAGTACCGTGACTACCTCGCAGGCCGCGCCATGCTGGTCAAGAAGGCCCAGACGATTCCTATCGAGTGCATCGTCCGCGGCTATCTGACCGGTTCGGGCAAGAAGACCTATGACGAGAACGGCACCGTCTGCGGCATTCAGCTGCCCGAGGGTCTGACCGAGGCCTCCAAGCTTCCCGAGCCGCTGTTCACGCCGTCCACGAAGGCCGAGATCGGCGACCATGACGAGAACATTTCGTTCGAGCGTTGCTGCGAGATCGTGGGTGAGGACATCGCCACGCAGATTCGCGACCTGTCCCTCAAGATCTACAAGGCCGCTGCCGAGTACGCCGCGACCCGTGGCATCATCATTGCTGACACTAAGTTCGAGTTTGGTGTCATCGATGGCAAGGTCACGCTGATCGACGAGTGTCTCACGCCCGACTCCAGCCGTTTCTGGCCTGCCGCCAGCTACGAGGAGGGCAAGATCCAGCCTAGCTACGACAAACAATTCGTCCGCAATTGGCTCAAGGCCAACTGGGATATGACGGGGGAGACCCCGCACCTGCCCGCCGAGGTCATCGATGGCACGTCCGAGCGCTATCGCGAGGCCTTCCAAATCATTACGGGCTCCCAGTTCACAAGCATGAAGGAGAACGCGTAAGTGAGTACCCGTAGCGCCACGAACAAGCGCACGCAATCCCGCGAGGTTACCGGGGTTGCGCGCAAGTCCGCCGCATCCGCTAAGCCCGCCCGCCAGGCAGCGAGCTCTGTTCACGTCGTGCCGGCATCATCCAAGGCACGCCGCAAAGAGCTCGAGAAGGGCGAAAACCTGGAAGGCCTTTCCAAGGAGGAAAAACGCGCCCGCAAGGCCAAGCAGCGCGCCCGCGAGGATCGCATCTACACGGTGTCGAATATCCTTCTCAAGCAGGATGAGGACTACACCAAGCGCCGCCGTATTTGGTGGGCTGTGCTCGCTATCGGCATGGTGCTCGTCGTGGCAATTTGGGCTTCGCTCTACTTCATTCCCGGCGGCACGGTGTCCAGTCCTGTTCAGATGGTCGGCATCGTTTTGTCCTATGTCATCATCCTGGGTGACTTTATCTACGACTTCGCTCGTATTCGTCCCCTGCGCAACATGTACCGCGCGCAGGCCGAGGGCATGTCCGAGAACAAGCTCAACGCTCTTATCGAGCGCGCAGCTGCCGAGGAGGACAAGAAGGACTCCAAGAAGAAGTAGCGTTTGCATCCATACTTATCGCTAAGATATAAGGCGCGCCGTTTTTGCGGCGCGCCTTTTTGTTGTCCTATAGATAGATGGAGTGGCACATGATTCGAGCTGCCCTGACGGTCGAAGAAGCTCTGGAGGGCATGAAGGCCCTGGAGCCCAAGATTAAAAACTATGCGCGCCTGGTTGTCCGCAAGGGCGTAAACGTCAAGCCCGGTCAGGAGGTTGTCGTTCAGTCTCCGGTCGAGTGCGCACCCTTTGCCCGCGTGGTGGTCGCGGAAGCTTATGCCGCCGGCGCTGGCCACGTGACGGTCATTTGGGCCGATGATGCCGTGACGAGGCTCACGTACGAGCATGTCGAGAAAAGCTATTTTGAGCAGACGCCCGAGTGGAAGCGCCTGCAGCTGGATTCCTTGGCCCAGGACGGTGCCTGCTTTATCTTTATCGAGGGTGCGGATCCTGCGGCTCTCAAGGGTATCGATCCCGCCAAGCCCGCTGCAGCTTCTAAGGCAAGGAACACGCAATGCAAGGTCTTCCGCCGTGGACTGGACTACAACATCAACCCGTGGTGCATCGCCGGCGCGCCGGTCGCGGCTTGGGCGCGCGAGGTGTTCCCGGGAGACGCCGATGAGGTTGCAATCTATAAGCTGTGGAATGCGATTCTGCACACCGCTCGTGCCGATGGCCAGGACCCAGAGAGCGACTGGGAGCTTCATGACGCGGCGTTCGAAAAGAACTTGCGCTTCCTGAACGACAATCGTTTTGACCGCCTGCATTACACCGCGGCAAATGGAACCGATCTGACGATTGGCATGACGAAGGGTCACGAGTGGGCCGGCGGCAAGGGCAAGACGCCCGATAGGCACCCCTTCTTCCCCAACATTCCCACCGAGGAAGTATTCACCTCGCCCGATCGGATGCGCGCCGACGGTATCGTGTACTCGGCCATGCCGCTCATCCACCACGGTAACAAGGTTGACGATTTTTGGATTAAGTTCGAGGCCGGTCGCGTTGTGGACTACGATGCCCGCGTGGGCAAGGCGACGCTCGCAAGCATCATCGATACTGACGAGGGCGCTGCTCACCTGGGAGAGGTCGCGCTCATTTCCAAGAACACGCCGATCCGCGAAAGTGGCGTTCTGTTCTATGACACGCTCTATGACGAGAATGCCAGCTGTCACCTTGCGTTGGGTGTTGGTTTCCCTGAATGCATCGAAGGCGGGTACGACATGTCCAAAGAGGAGCTCCTGGAGCATGGCGTTAACGTCTCGAGCACGCATGTCGACTTTATGATTGGCACGGACGATATCGATATTGCGGGCATTACACCTGATGGACGTGAAGTTGTGATTTTCCAGAACGGCCAATGGAGTTGGGAATAGTCCCAGACCGTGGTACAATGCCACCCGCGGGCCGTTAGCTCAGCTGGCAGAGCAGGGGACTTTTAATCCCAAGGTCCAGGGTTCGAACCCCTGACGGCCCACCATAGAAAAGAAAGCGATCGACTCCGGTTGGTCGCTTTTTTGTTGCCGCGGCACGGGTTCGAACCCGAAAGGGCGCGGAGCTGAGTAAACGCGTGAGCGTTTGCCAGCGCAGCGCGCAAGGCGCGAAGCGCCGCAGCGGCCGCCTGCGGAGCAGGCTGAACCCCTGACGGCCCACCATAGAAAAGAAAGCGATCGACTCCGGTTGGTCGCTTTTTTTGTTGCCGCGGCACGGGTTCGAACCCGAACTTCTCTATATATAAGAACGCTTGGCGAACAAAACCTGCCTTTTACCGACGGGAAACAAATGGTTGATGGTTTTGGAGTAAAGTGGCGCTCCAGAGATGACCGATGCCTTAACACCTATAAACCAGCTGGTCATCGCCAATATCAGAAGCTGCTGCTTCGAATACGGCCTCAGTGAAGCAACTGAGGGTTCTATTCATTTGTGAACAAAATATGGAGTGCCAGATTCCCGCCCGCGGGGGCCCTCCGGTCTGGCAATATATCTCCTTGCCGCGCGGCCCGGTGGGACCGGATGAGCCGCG
>UQLA01000004.1 GCA_900541745.1 uncultured Collinsella sp.
CGCCCGCTCCGGGGCCGGGGGCCCGCGGGCCGAGGCCGCCGGGGAGGCCGCGGCCGCCTCCACCGCGCCCCCGCCGGCGCTCGTCGAGGCCGAGAACAGGCAGGTCAGGTTCCTGGCCGCCCGGATATCGGAGGCCCTCGACGAGGCCGGGGCCCTCGAGGCCGAGACGGCGGCGCTGCTCGAGGGCGACGAGACCTACGCGTGCCTGCTCACCGTGCCCGGCATCGGCCCGAGGACCGCGGCGCAGCTCGCGGTGTCGGTCGACATCGGGAGGTTCCCGGACCACGACCACCTGGCCTCGTACTGCGGCATAGCCCCGAGGGTGAGGAGCTCCGGCACGTCGGTGAGGTCGGTCAGGGCGTCCAGGCGCGGCGACGCGAGGCTCAAGTCCCTGCTGATCTTCTCGCGCAACAGCCTGGTGAGGTCCTCGGGGCGCTACGGCGAGTACTACCGGGCCTGCAGGGCACGGGGCATGGGGCACGGGCGGGCGCTCAAGGCCGTCGCGAGGAAGCGGCTCAGGGCGATATACGCCGTGATGCGCGACCGGGTGCCCTACCGGGAGTAGCCCCGACGGTTGACAAAACTATAGGAACACCCAATGGCTAACTAGCCGTGGAAGCGGGCTATGGGCGCAAGCGGCTGCTCGCGAAAGACGCGCTCGACGGCGGTGCGGTATTCGTCAACCTTTTTGGTCTTACGTACGAGTTTGTGAACGGTAGCGGGGTCGGCGAAGGCGCATTTGGCGTAGAACCACCACTCCTTCATGCGAAAGACCGCGTTGCCGCCAATCTCTTCTGCATAGGCTGCAAACAGCGTATCATGGAAACGCTGCAGCTCGGCTGCCGTGGCAGCAGGACCGCCGTTGACCATGCGAGCCAGCGCGGGGTTCGCAAGCAGGCCGCGTCCCAGCATCACATGGCGTGTACCGGGATAGGCCTCCACCAACGCGTCCATATCCTCAAGATCGAAAATGTCACCGTTATAGGCCACGGGGAACGGCGCGCGCTCCAGCGTCTCGCCGTAAAACTCCTTGCGCGGCGATCCCGTATAGCGGTCCTTTTGCACGCGCGGGTGCACGATCAGCTCTGCCAACGGCATGCGGCAGTACAGATCGAGCACGCGCTCGTATTCGTCGTCACTCTCCAGCCCCAGCCTGGTCTTGACCGATACCGGCAATGGCGATCGTTCGCACACATCGCTCAAGAACACCTCGAGCTCATCGAGATTGCGCAGAAAACCCGATCCTTTGCCCTTGGCGACAACCGTTCCCGAGGGGCAACCCAAGTTGAGATTGACCTCGCGATAGCCCATGTCGGCGAGTACCTGTGCCGCCCACACAAACTCGTCCGCGTTCTTGGACATCAGCTGAGGCACTACGTTGAGCCCCTGGTTGTTGGCAGGATCGATCTCCTTAAACGCCTTGCCGCCAAAGCGGTTTCCCACCCGCGGCGGCGGTAAAAACGGCGTGTAATAACAATCGAGCGCACCGAAGCACTCCGCATGCACACGACGGAACACATGCCCGGTAATCCCCTCCATAGGGGCCAGCGATAGAATCATCAACATCTACTCTCAGATCAATGCGGCAAAGGGGCCGTCCCTTTGTCACATGCATTATGCCTTGTGCTTCAGATGATTCACAAGGCAGAGGTAGCTACTTGACGATAATCACCCTTCCATCCGTCGCCTCACGCAACGAAGGTGAAAACTTTTCCGCGAAGTGAACAAGTGAAATCGGACCCCCGATGCATCGACACTTCTGGAGAGCCATTTCCTGCGGTTTTGTCGCTCAAACCCTGCGGTTTTGCATCCAAAAGTGCGAATGCTTCAGGGGTCCAGAATAGGTCGCTCACTTCTCGGAAAACCATTCACCTTCGATTTGCTGGCGCTCACAAACAGTGAGAGACTGTCCCACGGCAACCCCCCCCTGCGCGTCATTCGCCCCACGGCAGCGACTCCGTGCTCCAAAAACGACATTCATGATCACGACAACCACCAACACCACGCCGGTGACACTACGTTTGAACAACAGACACCCTCCACTCATCTATACTCAAGAGCGTGTGCACATCGCCTCCGAAAAACGATGAGAGTCGAGGCCCCCATGCAGCAGCTCACCGAACAAGAAAAGAAACGCATCCAGCGGTACTGCACATACCCCAAAATCGCAGCGACTGCACTCGTCATGTCGTTCGTAGCATGCCTGTTGATGTTGCCGCTCCAAATGATCAACGATATCGCGTTCCACCAAAAGGAATTCCAACCCGTAGGCATATATACCGCCATCGCACTCACCGCAATCGAATTCGCCATCTTTTGCTATTGCGCTCTTGCGCCGCGCTTTGGAATGCAGGGCAAACAGTGGAAGGAGCTGCAGGGCAGGCTTGCGGTGGCCCAGACCAACAAAGACCGCTCCGCGGAGGTCGCCGGTGTGCTCGCCACGCAAGCTGCCGGCCACCTGCTCAAGAACAGTGATAACGATCTCGCGCGCAACCTGGGCGGCGCCGCGGAGGTCGCCGGCGCCGTAGGGGCAGTCGCCACGGCGGCAGACGTGCTGGCCGAAACCTCGAGCAATGCCGAGGCCATGGCGGCCGCATACGGCGTTGTGATTCCGAGCGCCAAGAAACAGATTATCGTGCTCATCGCAGTGCCCGCCATTGTGCTGCTTGGCGTCTACATCCCGCAGTTTGTCCAGGGAAATAACGAGCTTCAGGCAGGAAAGGCTGCAGCCGCCGAGCAGCTCGCCATCGCGCAAGATGCCTTGGAGCCCGTGTGCGAACGCGTCGCGGCAGACGACCCATACGAGTCGTATCACGACTACGGCTACCGCATTATCGGCTATCTGCGCGACAATGACCTTGGCGCTCAAGCTGCCTATGTCTACCTTTCTTTTGATGCAGACGGCATGCTCACGGACGTCGATTACGTCAGTCAGATCGACCCCGAGGCAAGCCTCGCAGACAACCTCGCCCGCGCCGAGCAGGATATCGCGACGCTCTGCGCCCCGCTCAACGGGTTGGACATTTCCGTTGCCACACCGGGCCTCCTCACGCCATGCAGCCTGTCGGATGAATTTAAACAGACATTTTTAGCTGGCTCCCTATATGAAGAAATCAGCATCAAGACGGAGGACGAATCTATCAAGTCGTACTACGCCTTTGACACCGAGCCCAAGGAAGAGTTCGACGAATACACCCACCCGGAAATTAGGCTCATGCTCTCTGCAAAGAAGAACTAAAGGCTTACGCTCTAATTGCCGCTCGCAAACATCGTCTATATCTCGAGGTCTAATACTTTTCCGAGAAGTGAACGGCTGTATTTGGACCCCCGAAGCATCGACATTTTCTGACGCCAAAACCGCAGGATTCAACAATCAAAACCGCAGGAAATTGCATCTCAAAAGTGTCGACGCTTCGGGGGTCCATTTTCACTCGTTCACTTCTCGGAAAAGTATTAAACCTCGAATTCACAAGCCGCTCAATGCGACAAAGGACCGTTCCTTTGCCACGCTATTCGGAGCGCAGGGCCTCCACGGGGTCCTTTTTGGACGCGCTGCGAGCGGGCAGCAGGCCGGCAACGACCGTTAGCAACACAGAAATCGCAATGAGCACCAGCGCATCCTGCACGGGCAGGCTCATCAGATTGGGCACCTGTTTGGCAGCAAGCGCCCAGGCATTAACCGGGAAGCTCACGGCCACCACGACGACAATGGCAAAGACACCGGCGATAAGCCCCTCAATAAAGGTCTCGGCATTGAATACGTTGGCCACGTTGCGCTTCGACGCGCCGATCGCGCGCAGGATGCCAATCTCCTTTTTGCGCTCCAGCACGCTGATGTAGGTGATGATGCCGATCATGATGGAACTCACCACCAGGCTGATACTCACGAATGCGATGAGCACCAAGCTGATGGTGTTCACGATGTCGGTCACCGAACCCATGATGATGCCCATGTAGTCGGTGTACGAAATTGCCCGATCATCATGGCCAGCGGCTTTGACCTGCTTGTTGTACGCATCGATGTGATCGAGTACGCGCTCCTTGGCCTCAAAGTCGCGCGGGAAAATCTTGACCGAGATGGGGTCGGCCTCGTCCGCATAGCCCAGTGTGGTCAGATTGTTATCGTAGGTGAGCTTCGACGCCTTGGCATAGCTCATCATGAGCGAGCTCAGGTCCTCGGCGTCCATGTTGAAGTGAATGGCATGAGCAAAGGCACTCGCATCCACGCGCATGGCGCTCGCCAGGCTAGCAAAACTCGACGACATCCGCGTCGCCATCTGGCCCATGAGCCCTGCTGCGCCTGCCTTGAGCTGAGCTGACACCGTCGCCGCAATCTGATCGCTGATCGACTTCATCACCTGATCCATAGCCTGTTGCAGATACGGAGCCAGCTGCTTTTGCACATAGTCGGTCATCGCCTGTTGCAGGCGCTCGGCCAGGGCATCGCCGCCGAACGCTTTGAGCTGGGCCAGGATTTGCTGGGCTGCCGTATCATTCTCAAGATATGCCGAGAATGCGGCAGCAAGCTTTGACGCATCTTTAAGGTCTTCGGGTGACAGCGCCCTAAACTGATCAGACTGCAAAAAGCCCTCAAACAGTTGGTTGGCAAGCGTTCCCACCTGCTGCATTTGCTCGGGCGTGAGTTCCAGACCGTCAAAGATGCCCGAGAAATCTGGGGCCGGCGCTTTGGCCATGATGTCGCCAAGGTCGATGTCCTTCCCAACACCCGAAAGGTCAATATCCAACCCGGACAAGTCAAGACCCGACAGGTCCATACCGCCGCCTGCACCCGAGAGTGCAGACGCATCAAACGAGAACGCGCTCTTGAGCGCCGCCTCGTCAACGCTGAACATGCTGCCCAGATCCACGCCTTGTTTGGCCTCGCCTTGCAGTTCGTCGAAGGTTTTGCCCGTAAAGACATCCGTCTCGGGGTGGGCGAGTTGCTCCCGCACAATCTGCGAATCGGCGGCGCGCTCCATAAGCTGACGAGTCAGTGCATGCGTATAGGCAATGCCCGGAGACAATGCACTCGCATTGGCCGTCTCGTTGGGTCGTACCACGCCCACAATGTGCACGTCAATACCGTCGGCAACCTTGGCAGCCATAAAGTCGGCGTCGTCAGACATGTCGGTCCACATGCCGGTCTCTTCGTTTTTGCGATAGGCATCGGCCGGCGACAGCACCTTGAACGTCGTGGACAACGCATCATCGTAGGTAAAGTCGGTGCCGGTCTCGGGCGTCTCAATCTTGCCGTCGGCTGTCATAGCACTGTTAACCAGGTCGTTGAGCTCATCGATATCCAGCGCGCCGATGCTGTAAAGCGTATAGTCGCCCACCGTACCGCGGCTCGAAAGCACCATCACGGCTTCGTTGGCAGACGTGGGCCAATGACCGGCGACGACATCGTACTGGCTGTCGAGCAGGCGCTGGTCGTCAATCATCTCGTTAAAGACCGAGGTTCCCATGGATTCCATGCTCACCGTTGCCGCCGAGCTCGCGCCTCCGCTCATGGCCTCGGTCATGGCGTTGGGCACCAGCCGGACAGGCTTCTCATCGCCCTTGCCGGCACGATAGACAACCGGCGATACACCGTAGCCGTACTGGATAGCATTGACTTCTTTGTCAATACCGTCGCCACCGTCGTCAAGCCATGCCTTAAAGCTCGTCATGTCGTTAGACTTAACGCTCGCAAACATATCCTTTACGGCCGTAACCACGGGAATCTTATCGGTTCCCTGAGCCTTGCCGCCGGCACTGTCGTCGGACGAATCCTCGCTCTTGGACGTATCGTCGCCCGTGGCCCCCTGACCGCCCATCATGGACGACAGGTCGTAATCCTGCTTGGAAATGGTGAGCGGGTAGCTCGAGAGCGTATCCTCCTCGACCTTTTTGATGTAGCCGTTTACGCCGTTGGACAGCGCCAGAATCGCCGCGATACCGATAATGCCAATCGAGCCCGCAAAGGCAGTCATGGCCGTGCGGCCCTTCTTGGTCATGAGGTTTCGGGCAGAAAGCCCCAGCGCCGTCACAAAGCTCATCGAGGTTTTGCGCGTAGGCTTTGCCTCGCGATGCGCGGCCTTGGCAACATCGAAGGGGTCGGAATCGTCGGTGATCTTGCCGTCCGCCAGATTGACGATGCGCGTGGCATATTGGTACGCCAGCTCGGGATTGTGCGTGACCATGATGACCAGGCGGTCGCGCGCCACGTCCTTGAGCAGGTCCATGACCTGTACGGATGTCGTTGAATCCAAAGCGCCGGTCGGCTCGTCTGCCAGCACAATCTCGGGATCATTAATCAGGGCGCGGGCGATGGCCACGCGCTGCATCTGTCCGCCCGAAAGCTGACCCGGGCGCTTGTTAACGTGCTCGCCCAGGCCGACTTTCTCCAACGCCTCGCGCGCACGCTGACGGCGCTCGGCATGCCCCACGCCCGTGAGCGTGAGCGCCAGCTCCACGTTTTCCAAAATGGTCTGATGCGGAATGAGGTTATAGCTCTGGAACACAAAGCCGATGCGGTTGTTGCGGTAGGCATCCCAATCGCGATCGTGAAAGTCCTTGGTCGATATGCCGTCGATCAGCAAGTCACCGGAATCGAAATGATCGAGCCCACCGATAACGTTGAGCATCGTAGTTTTGCCCGAGCCCGAGGGACCCAGAATGGCCACGAACTCGTTATCGCGAAAAGACAGGCTTACGTTGTCGAGCGCCACCTGCGTAAACGACTGAGTGACGTACCTTTTGCAAATTCCTTTGAGCTCCAACATGGACGGCAACCTCTCCTGCGCAGGCACCCTGCCCGCTCTCCCCCGCCGTTCGTATTCGACGCGTTTGTCCTACTCTATCCCCATTTTTCACCGACACCAGTGAGGAATGTAGGGAACCGCATCAAAAAACGAACGGGACGGCGCCCAAAAAAGAGGCCCCAAGTGGGGCCTCTATATGGTGGAGATTATCTTGAAAGGCAGCAGACTACTCCGCACAGCGGTGCACGATCATCGCCATGCTTTACGCGTTTTCTACTGCTCGCTATTCGCAATCGCCTGGTCGATAAGCTTGTCGAGCGCTGCGCGCTGCTCAGCGGAGCTGATGGCGCCCACGATGGGCTCCCCTACGATGTTGCCATTCTGATCGATGACATACGTCGTCGGGAACGAGAACAGATTTGACGTAAACTTACCGGCCTCGCTATCCGACTTGAACCAGATGTTCTTATATGTCACGCCCTTCTTGCTCAGCACGTCCTTGGCATCTGCAATCTCGCCCTTGTTGCCATCGAGCGTAAAGGAATTGACGCCCACGACCTGGCCGCCCTTCTTGGCAAGCTCCTGATTCAGTTTCTCAAGATCGCCCAGCTCGCCCACGCACGGCTTGCAAGTGGTGAACCAGAAGTTCATGACGGTGACCTTGTTCTTAGAGACCAGCTCGTCGCTGCTCACGTCGTTGCCATCCAGGTCCTTGCCCGTAAAGCTGGGGAACTTCGTCGCCTCGCTCGAAGCATTGGCACCGGCCGTCATGCCAGCGGTCGAAGCGTCGACGCTCTCGCCTGCGCTCGGCGTGCTTCCACAGCCGGGGAACTCCTTCTCCAAGCTCTCGAGCTTGTCCTCAATCTCCTTGATCTGCTGTGCACCGGTCTTGAGCGTCTTAAGCTCATCCGCCGTGAACTCATCCTTGGCGCCGTCGATGGTCTTGAGCAGAAAATCGCCGTAATTGCTGCCGTCCTCAATCATTGCCGAGTCTTTATTTGCCGCATTGAATACCTTTTCCCACAGCGCGTTATCACTCGAAAAGATCTCGTTCTCCTTCTGCATGAGCTTCGCATACAGCTCGGCGGCCTCGTCGGCATTGGTCGGCTTCTGCGCAGTGAGTTCTGCAATCTTAGGATCGGAGCTCGCAGATTCGCTCGCATTGCCACCGGGCGCCGAACATGCCACAAGGCACAAGGCCAATACCGGCACCATAAACAGGGCCGCAATCTTAGAAAGCTTCATGGTCATTCCTCCGTTTTGTCGAAGCTTGTTTACTTTTTATCGGCGGTCAAGGGGAGCTTTTCCGCCGACACATCTAGGCCATAGCGATAGCTGATGGCATCGACGGGACAGGCCCCGATGCACTTTCCGCACCGGATACATTCGGCATGATTGGGCGCCCGGACCACATCAACGTCCATCTGACAAACCCTTGAACACTTGCCGCACGAGACGCATTTGCACGCGTCGACCTGAATCCCCAACAAGGACACCTTATTCATGAGCGCATAGAATGCGCCGAGCGGGCAAATCCATTTGCAGAAGGGGCGATAGAACAAAACGCTCAGCACTACCACGGCAATGAGAACGACAAGTTTCCAAGTAAAGAGCTGTCCCAACGCAGATCGAATGCCGGCATTGGCAATGGCCAGCGGAATGGCGCCCTCGAGCACGCCCTGAGGACAGACGTACTTACAAAAGAACGGGTCGCCCATGCCCACGCCGTTAACCACCAGCACAGGCAGCACTACCACGGCAAACAGCAGCACGACGTACTTGATGTACGTGAGCGGCTTGAGCTTTTTCGTGGAGAACTTTTTGCCGGGAATCTTGTGAAGCAGCTCCTGCAGCCAGCCAAACGGGCACAGAAAGCCGCATACAAAGCGTCCCAGCAGCACGCCGAGCAAAATGAGCGTACCGGTAACATAGTAAGAAAAGTTGAACTTGGATGAACCTACTACCGACTGGAACGACCCGATGGGGCACGCACCCGATGCCGCGGGGCACGAATAGCAGTTAAGCCCGGGTACGCAGACTGTTTTTCCCGCGCCCTGATAGATGCCGCCCTTGGCAAAGTTTGGCAGGTGAATGTTGGTGACGAGCGTCGCCGCCGCCTGAATGAATCCGCGAAATCGAGCCAAAACATGCGACGCAGTGTTTTCTCTTTTATCCAATTCCGATACACTCCAAGCACAGCCTAATCGCTTTGGCCAGCACGGCATCTGCCTCGCCACGCATAACGCCAAAGCACACCATGGCAATTCCGACGATCAACAAAGCGACCTGTACCACGGGTTTTACCGCTTTGAACAACCTGACCACTCCTTTCGTTACGCGACCATTGGACCATATCGGCTATAAAATCCGTGTTAAGCGCGATTTGAAATGTGCAAGGAGACTGTTATGCGTATTTTGATCGTCGAGGACGAGCGGGCGCTGTGCGACGCAATCGCGCGCAGCTTGCGGAACTTGGCGTACAGTGTCGACTGCTGTCACGACGGACAGGAGGCGCTCGACCTACTGGACGTTGAGGCCTTCGACCTCGTGGTACTCGACCTCAACCTTCCCCGCATCGACGGCATGACCGTACTCAGGGAACTTAGGAAAACTGACTGCGAGACTAAGGTACTGATTCTGTCCGCACGTGGCGAAGTATCAGATAAAGTCGCCGGACTCGATGCCGGCGCCAACGATTACCTCACCAAGCCGTT
This sequence comes from uncultured Collinsella sp., assembly GCA_900541745.1. Taxonomy (GTDB): domain Bacteria; phylum Actinomycetota; class Coriobacteriia; order Coriobacteriales; family Coriobacteriaceae; genus Collinsella. The sequence continues at coordinate 9,458 of UQLA01000004.1, forward strand.
TCATCTGGACGAGCTTGCGGCAAGGATCCGCAGCCTCACCCTCAGACGCTTCGCACAAAGCGACATAGTATTAACCTGCGGAAAGCTCAGCTTTGACACCAAGGCGCGCATCGCTTCCGTGGACAGCGTGGCTTTATCTCTTACGCGCAAGGAAACGGGAATCTTGGAATACCTGATGCTTAATCAGGGGCGTCCGGTAAGTCAAGAGGAGCTTATCGAGCACGTTTGGGATAGCAGCGTGAACAGCTTTAGCAACGCAACCCGCGTTCACATCTCGTCACTCCGCAAAAAGCTACGCAGCGCTTTGGGATACGACCCGATTCGCAATCGGATTGGAGAGGGCTACGTTATGGGGGATAGCGAATGAAAAGGCTTTCGCTGCAATGGCGCATAACGATTATGACGGCACTGCTCACGTGTGCGGCATGCGTGCTGACGAACTGCCTGGTCGGCTATACGGGCATGCGCTACATGGATGCCATCGGCAGTAACATCTCGGCCTTTAAGGCAACCGGCGAAGATTCGCCCCAGGCGTTCGACCCAACGAAAGCGACCCCCGATGACAAGGTCACGATCGTCGTAAACGACGCACAAGAGTCTTTTGGCACGACAGCCTGGTGCATCACGGCTGGAGTCACACTCCTTGGCGGCGTGCTGGCATACTTTGTGAGCGGCCGTGCGCTCAAACCGCTACGAGCTTTTGCCGCCCAGGTTGAGCGTGTGCAGCCTGACAACCTAAGCGAAATCAGACTCAGTGAAGATGTGCCCACCGAGCTACAACGATGTAGCGCCTCTTTCAACGACATGATCGCCCGTCTTGGCGAAGGGTTCTCTGCACAGCGTCAGTTTACCGGCAACGCCGCACACGAGCTGCGCACCCCGCTCGCCCTTATGCAAGCACAGATTGAACTATTCATCTCCGAGCACTCCGGTTTGCAACCCGAAACAGCCGAGCTGCTCGGCCTGCTACAAGAACAAACCGAGCGCATGTCTCGAATGACCAAGGTATTACTCGAGATGAGTGAGCTCCGCAGCGTTCCTTGCGAGGACGATGTTGAACTCGGTCCCTTGTCCGAAGAGGTCCTCACCGACCTTGCGCCACTTGCCGAGAATAAGGGCATAGCCCTCAATTGTGCTGGAGACGCTTTGACAATCGGAAGTGATACGCTCCTCTATCGGCTGGTGTTCAATCTGGTCGAAAACGCCATCCGTTACAGCCGCCCCGGCTCGACTGTCAACGTCTCCATCAGCGACAGCGACAGCCACGTGCTCCTGCGAGTCAAAGATGAGGGCCCGGGAATACCCAAACAGTACCGAGAGAGCATCTTCCAGCCGTTCTTTCGTCTAGATAAATCCCGCAGCAGGGCATACGGCGGCGCAGGACTCGGGCTAGCGCTTGTTTGGGAGATTGCAGCCCTACACGGCGGCACGGTAGAGGTCGAAGCAAGTTCCGAGAACGGGACCACCATGCTCGTGACCCTCTCAAAGGGGGCCACCACGTGATCCGACTGTCCAGGGGTCCCACTCGGCATTGCGAAACGCGTCCCAAAACTTGGACATGAGAAATGGGAGGCAGTTCGCATCTGTGCCGAGGACGAAGTCCTGGCGGGAATTCAGGATGCGCAGAGGAAGCTTACGGCAGAAAACCCCGACAGAGTCGTGACCGTCGGCGGCAACTGTATGGCGTCGCTTGCCCTCTTCGATTACCTGCACGGGAAATACGAGAACGTTGGAATCGTCTGGATCTATGCGCATCCGGATGTATCCACGCTGAATGATGGCTACCCCAACGCTCACGCCATGGTACTTGGCAACCTTTTGGAACAGGGTGCACCGCAACTCGTTTCGCGGATGCGGCATCCGGTGTTTAAGCCGAGCGATGTCCTGCATGTCGGGCTACAGCAGCTCCACGACTATCAGGAAGTTTGCTTAAACAAGCATAGGTGTTGCGGTTTTAGCCGATGTCCTCATGGAGGAAAACGACATGCTGGGTCTGTCTGATTAAAGTCCAACAGTTTCCATGAGGCATCTAGCACGGTAAAAGCTAAAGACCCGGGAGACCCCAAACTGTCAACCATCTTTACGGGTGCAAGGGAAACGGGCAAGACAGCCCCCTCTCGCTCCTATCCGAAACGGCGCTTGAACACGGCTGGATTGCAGCGAATGTCTCCGCCATGCCCGGCATGCTCGAAGATATCATCGAGCACACAAAGGAGGCCGCAGGCCGTTACCTCTCGCAGCCCCATACACGCGTGAGCGGAGTTCAAGTTGGGCAGCGGGGCGGTTTAGCGCGCCAATATAATCAAATCGTGCACTTCCATAGCCTCTCGTCTACGTGGTGTACCGTCGTCTCCCCTTTTATCAGAGTTGGGCGATTTCAGGCACCCGAGCTGAACTCAAATTGAACTCAACGATGCCTTATCGGTCGAGGGCGTCCTAGCGAGAATATACAGAGGCGCACATTTCGCAGGAAACCTCCCATTCGTTATCATATCGGGATGCTGTCAAGGCAGCGTCAATGCGTTCGACCTACACCTTCTCGCTTTTCGAGGCCTCGTCTGCAGGACCATCGGAATCGATACGGAATCGATCGGCATACCATTCATCCGAAGCAATCACCTTATGGAGCATCTGGAGATGCAGGTCGACATAGTGGCAGAACGCCTTGCCGCATTCCACGAGAGGCGCATTGTTTCTCTCGTTGGGCTCGGCTCCAAAATTAAACTCGACCTCATAGCCCTCCCCAGGCACACCCATGCTCGGCAGAACATCAATGGAGAAGTGGACGAATCCAGACGTCACCTTGTATACATCTTTTACCTTTGGATCGAACTTCTCGAGTAAGTCTTGAAGTCTTCCATCGGACATCTTCTCACCCGAGAAATCTTTCAGCTTGTTCACAGGCACACCTTGAAACACCTGCTTGAGAAAGTCATCCTGGTCTTCGGCGGCGAATAATGCGAATGTCCGCAGGCAGACTCCAACCTGTGCGCGGAGAAGCTGGGCGACGCAAACAAGATTCCTCGACTCGAGCATGGAGATGAATCCGTCTATCAGTCTCATCGCATACTCAGAGGAGGATGCCAGATATAGATCCCATTGGGTAAAGTCGCCGTTCATGAAGGGAATCACTGCATTGCGCTCGGCGACTCTCAAGGCACTCAGGCTTTGTTCTATTTTCTCAGCTTCTTGTTTGAACTGTTCGCTATCCAAAATGCCCCCAAATGTCGGCTTCTCAACAAATCAAAAAAGCAGGAGAGACAGAGATTAGGTTCCTGCTCCACTGAACCCGCGCTTCCAGTCGAGACACTCCTCCTCGAAGATCTCCCCAGAGTCCCGTCTCTCGCGCCCCTCACGGAACTGTCCATATCAGTGTAGCCAATCCAAGCACAGCCCCACCGCACGGCCCAGTCGCTTCCGGTCCTGCGTGGCCCCATGAAGGCGGAAGGGCGTGGTTGTCGTCATCGCGTTCCTTTCTCCTCATACCTTTTGGGCATGCGTCACGGGCCCCCGCGCGGCGCCGAGAGCGAATCGGCGCAGGCTTGGGGCCAGTTGCGTAGAGGTTGAGGTTCGGGTTTCGCCGGCTTACGCAGCTTGGCGGGCAGAGCGCCCGGGCTCGCTGCGCCTAGGGCGCGGCGGGATCCGCGACGCCGGAGGTGTCGATCTCGCCCAGATTGGCGAGCTGCTCGATGAGGGGGAGGCCCATCGGGTCGTCCACCTCGACGCCGCCGAGCACGATGGTGCTGTCGCGCGTGTCGATATGGGTTGTGAACACGGCCGGGTCGAAGCCCGAAGCGATAAAGCCAATGCCCGCGAGGACAACACCCGCGGCAACGAGCCCGCCCGCCACGGCGAGGTAGATCTTCTTCGCGCTGGTCATGGTACTCACTCCTTTCTACGCCGCGAGATGCGCGGCAGCGCCGCCCTTCTCGCCCTTGCCCTTCCAGAAGGGCGAGGCGGCCTTCCTCGCCCAGAGCGCCGAAAGGCGCGCAATTTGTTTTGAGGCGGCCCAAGCGCCAGCACCAACGAAGAGCGCCACGCCGACGAGGCCGAGCCCCACGCCCGCCGAGGCGAGGGCGTACGGGAAGTGGCCGATGGTGACGCCGCTTACGGCAAGCAGGAGCTCAACTACGCCCACGCCCCCGAGTGCCGCCGCGACGATCCACACGCAGAGTGCCAGCAGCCAGATGCAGATATAGACCGTGACGGCCACGGCGGCGAAGGCGGCGAGCAGCGGCACCCACACCGGGGAGCCCACGATGGTCAGCACCCACAGCAGCGTGGTGCTGCGCCGGCGCGTCCTCGCGATCGCGCGCGGCACGGCGGGCAGGTCGTCGAGCGTGGCCTCCGCCACCTCGCCGGGTGTGCCCATGGCGGCCACGGCCTCCTCCTCGCTCATACCGTCCTCCATGCGGTCAGCGATGGCCTCCGCATAGAACGCCTTGGTCTCCTCCACCTGCTCGGCCGGCAGGCAGGCGAGCAGCTCGCCCAACCGGCCCAGAAACTCATCGCGCGTCATGGTGCGCCCCCTCAACGTATGCGTAAATCTCCCGTACGGACGGCCACTCGGCCAGGAACTCCTCGATGCGTGCTCGCCCGTCGTCCGTGATGCGGTAGTACCGGCGCAGCCGCCCGTTGTGCTCGGCGGAGCGCGCCGTGATGCACCCGGCTTTCTCCAGGCGCTTGAGCAGCGGGTAGAGCGTCGACTCCGTGAGCCCCATGCTCGCCGGTACGTCCTTCACGATCTGGTAGCCGTAGGACTCCTCGCCGGAGACGGCCGCGAGCACGCAGGCCTCCAGGAAGCCGCGCTTCATCTGTGCCTCCATCCGCACACCTCCTCTCGTCATATACTATGCTATACACACTATACGATGCAAGGTATTAGACGTCAACTCTCATCGCGAAGATTCTCCGGCCCCTGCGCGCTGCGAACGTGATGTCGCGGGGCGGTTGGCATTATGCATGAAACGTCAAGTAACGCTCTTTTGATCCACTTCCACTCGGCCCCATTCGCCTTGTACAACGCCCCCTTTCAACCTTGGGTTCAAGAGAGCCGCTAGGCTGGACGTGCCGGACGGTAAAGTCCTGGACGCCATGGTGAACTTCTCCGATGCCATGGGGGTCATGGGTCTACGCCGATGGAGTCCCACGTACGCGGCAGGGCTCGCCCGTCACCGCTGGTCGCCGGACGGTCCCCACGCCCCGCTCGCCAACGCGCAGGCGACAGCAGCAGTCCAGCGCTGGCTGGAGACGCCGGAATGCCCAGAAGATGCGTTTCCCATCGCTGCGGCAGAGCTTTTTGCAGGGGTGGCAGTTTTTCTATATCCCAAGGTCAGATAGGCTTCGGTAGCCACCTTGGAAGCATCGCCAATAGACTCTTCCTTTATACGTTCGGCATAATCGTAGGCGATACCCACAAATTCCAGTCCCGAGCAACAGGAGTACAATTGCTGCAATTGTTGCCAGCTGTTGGGAGATGGAAGATGGACTGCGATGGCTACCCATGCGTTCCCATGCCGTTGATGTGCACCGCCTTTGTGCCGGGGCAGATTGACGCTGCGGTTGCAGGCATTTCCGACCCCGATTCACGCACCATCGCCACGGCAGAAGCGCTGTACTTTCGCGGACAGGCCACGCTCGCCGCCGAGACAGCACGCCCCTATCTTGACGCCACCGACCCCGCACCGCGCTATTCCGCATGCTTTATCTGCGGATATGCCAGTCTGTCGCTCAACCGTATCGCCGATGCCCGCCGTTGCCTTGCGGGCATCCTCGATACGCCACCTGACGATGAATCGCCTGCCGTCCACGCCATGCATATCCTGTTCGCCTCTGCCGCGAGCGTCCTGCTGCACTTGCCTTCCCCGTATTCCGCCGAAGAGTTTTATCCGCTTGCGGCGCATCTGCCCGAAGGCCTGCGCCTGTTCGCCAGCTACGTGATGGCGCACGCCTTGTATCTGCGCGGCGAATACGGCCGCAGCCTGGGCATGGTGGAAAATGCCCTGATCATGAAACAGGGAAGCTATCCCATCTCGGAACTGTTCCTGCACCTGGCGGCTTCCATGGCATGCATGAGCCTCAAGGACATCGACGCCGCAAAGGCACATTTCGGAGCCGCTTGGGACATTGCGCGCCCCGACGGCCTTATCGAGCTCATTGGCGAGCACCACGGCCTTTTGCAGGGGCTTATCGAGGCATGCTTAAAATCGCAATATCCCGACGATTTCGCTCGCATCATCGAGATTACGTATCGATTCAGCTACGGCTGGCGGCGCATCCACAACCCCGATTCGGGTGAGGACGTGGCCGACGATTTAACGACAACGGAGTTCACCATGGCCATGCTCGCCTGCCGCGGTTGGACCAACGCCGAAATCGCGCGCCACATGGGAGTATCGCCGGGCACCGTTAAAAACCGCCTATCAGGAGTGTATGCCAAGCTTGGTATCGGAACTCGCGCCGAGCTGATTGCCCACATGTTGCGCTAGCGGCCAGACTGCCCGGCGTATCGAAAGCGCTCCGGGGGCCTGACGCTTTCGCGCACTCAAATTGGACGTTTTGACCCTTGAACGGCACTACCGCCACGGGGCGACTTCTCGCAAAATTGGATTATTTCCTCCGATGTTTGCGGGATGGGAGCCAAAGATGCTTGATCGCCGTTCGTTACTTGTTGCCGGAGCGTCCTCGCTGGCGAGCATTATGTTGCCGCGCGTGCCGGGAAGCGCAAACGCCTTCATATTGCCGTTCGCGCCCACCGAAGCCTATGCCGACGAAAAAGACCCCTTCAGGGTGCTCGTTCTCTCGCGCACCATGTTTGGTGTGGTCGTGGTCGACGTCGCCAACAAGAATATACCCATCAAGGGAGCCCAGGTCACGCTCGCGTCGCGTTATGCCGCGGGCAAGCAGCTCTCCGCCACTACCGACGACGAGGGCACGGCCATCTTTGAGGTCGCGCCTCTTTCGGAAGGCTACGTGGACGAGGCAACGCTTCTCGACGCGTACGACTTTAACGGCGGCATCTCCATTAGCATGGCGGGCTACCGCGATGTCGAGATTCCCCTTGCGCGTATCCAGGGCGGTACCGCCATAACCGCGCCCACGCGTCCGCTTTCCGACGGCGAGCCGTACTTCCGCCAGCTCACATTCGACGAATGGGACATCCAGTACGCTGAAGCCACGTTCATGACATTGCCGAAGGACGACACGGCAAACGAGCAGCCCGATACGCACGCCTTTACCGTGCAGGCACATCTGCCACGGGGTGGACAGGCAACGCTGCGCATCAACAAAGTGACGCCTGCCGTGGGCAGCTCACCCGAAACCTTCACGCAGATTGGCCAAGTCAAGGCCAGAGCGCATCGGGCGCGGATAATCTGGCGACGTTCACACTCGAAGACAAGTTTCTCGACGCGGCATCGGGCCTTCTGGAAGAAGGGTGCAAGCTGCGCTTTGTCCTCGACTATCAGGGCAAAACCTACACGCTCTCATCCCCTATGGCCGTTGTCACCGCTCCGGCCGCAAAGGCGGAATCGGGCTCGACCACCATCATTCCCACCACTATGGACCAAGAGATCACTCCGTTTGATTTCCCAGCGGCGTTTCCCGGCATCGGCGGCAATAAGTTCACCTGTTGGATGCCCTCGTTCCCCATTTTGTTCGATTTCTCGTTTGCCGGGTACGCGCTGTTTGGCGGAGGATACAAACCGGTCGGCTACATGAACGATTCGGGCGATCCGGATCCGGAGTACTGGAAGAAGTCACCGCGCGAGTCGGGTGCCAAGCAGGCAAACCGCTACCTCGACGAGATGGAGGGGAAGTGGAATCAGTACAAGAGTATGAGTGCCGGTTCGGGAACCGATCCAAGAAACACTAAGCTCCTTCGCCACCATTGCACGCTGCTGTTCACGATGGATATCGCCACACAGCTGTACGGCTCGCTCGCCTACGATTGGGTGGGCAAAACCTGGGGTAACAACAACGACCCCGCATACGGCAATATTAAGGCACTCTTTCAAGTAAGAACCGACCTCAATTGGACCGAGCAGTTTACCCTAGGACCGGTGCCCTTTTTCCTAAACGTCAACCCCTGGGTGCTGGCGAAGCTGGCGCTCGCCGTGGGTGCCCACACGCACGGCAGCGGCGCGGCGTTTTTCAAGAACATTTCGCTCGACTATTCCAACACGTCGGGCTCATTCACCATCCAGATCGGGCTTGCCGTTACCTTTGGCGCCGGCGTTGCAGGCGTCGCCTCGTCTGCCGTGCGTGGCGCCGCATCCCTCACCCTGTTCATTGGGTACGAGAAGGCGGACGGGCACCAGCTTCCGCGGCTGCGCGTGGGTGCAGACGTCGATGTCGATGTGATACTCCAGTTCGTAATGTTCAAGTGGACCACCAAGGCTTGGTCGGGATCGTGGCCCACGCTCATCGATTCGTGGAATATGTCGGTGAACAATGGCGACCAGTATGTGCTCCAGCGCTCTGAGCTCGCATTGGGTGGAGATACGCCTTATACGCTGGATGCCTGCTTCGGCTCGGCCGGCAACATTGAGGCGGGCGGCGTGCCGCAATTTATCGCATCGGCCACCATCGTCACCAACGCCGAACTGCTCGCACGCGCCGAGGTTAAGGCCGCTGCCGTAAACGCCGCGCCTGTCGTGCGCGATTGGGATCGGGCGGTCACGCGCATTGAGCTCGAGGCGGATGCAGAAAGCGACGACACGGGACAGATCGAGCATTTCGTCCATGCACTGATAGAGAACGACGAAAACGCCGCGCCGATGTATGAGTACACCTACATCGGTCAGGCAACGAACACCGTTGCCGACCCGAACGCCGATTCTGCCGGCGTGTCGGAGGACGAGCGTGGCGGCATCAAGCCCTCGAGCGACAACGTGCTGTTTGCTGGCGTGCTCAGCGAAGCCCACATGAAGCTGGCAATGATTGCCGGCGTAGAATGCCTGTTCCGTATCGCCTCGGTGCGCTACGGCGACAATGGTCGCTCGCGCCTGGTGGTACACACAAAGGCAAACGGGACGTGGTCCGCTCCCACGCCTGTGGACTTTCCCCTTGGGTTTGGCGAGGGCGACGTGGAGCGCGACAGCATATACGATTACGACTTCGACGTAGTGGAATATACGGACGGAAGAGGAAACCAGGACGCCTACGTGCTGCTGGTCTCGGGCGAGCGCCCCGCCGGCGACAACACCCTTTTCGATACGGCGAGCACATCCGGCATACTGTCCGTTGTGCGCCTGCGCATAAGCAACGACGGAGTTCGCGTGATATCGCACACGTCGTGGCGCAGCATCTCGCGCGGCCGCCTTCAGGAGGATGGCTACCATTGCCTGCAGTGCCCACGCATCACGGTGGGCAAGACACTTGTCGACGGGCGCCTGTCGGGCGCCTACCTCCACCGCCGCGGAACCACCGCAGAAAAGACGCTCGGCAGCGAGGCCGAGGTTGCGCTGGAGTGCTTTACCCTGTGGTCGGACGTTTCGGGCGACAGTCTCACGTTCCGTCAGGTCCTCCGCTTTCCGCAGGCACCGTCGAGCATCGAGCTCGGCGCGCCCGAGAATATCAACGGCAAAATGGTGGTGCCCATTGCATACGAGACCGCAGGCGGTTGTGGCTGTGCATCGTACGCCGTGATCGGCCAGTCCATTGCAAGCTGGGGCGTTATGTCGCCAGATGCCACAGTACCCCACGCGGTGCCGTGGCCGCAGCACACGGGCTTTTTGGCCACCGTCAACGAGCAACTGCAGCATATTACTTGGACGCGAGGCGCATCGGCATTTGCAACGCAGCCCGTGGGTGCCGCAGGCTGTGGCCCGGCATCGTTTAGCGTAAGCAACAACGGCAGGTGCGTGCTCTATGTAGAGAACACCGATGGCAAGGTGGGGCAAACCTACGACGAAGAAGGCAACCCGGTAGCAGTGATGGGCAAGCACTTCCGCATCTTCGCCAGCACCTTGGCAGGCGATCTGTTCACGGAGCCGTTCGTGATGTGCGAGCTGGACCATCCCATCGATCAGATAACGACATTTTTGACGTCGGGAGGCATGCTCTCCGCGCTCGCCACGCACATTGTGAGCGCGGAGAAGAGCGAGGCAGAGCTGCACGGCATCGAAGTGCCCTTGGTGGCGTGTGCCACTCCGACGGGCGCGGTCGCTACCTCGGGCGCGGTGGTGCCCGGAGCAGCAGGCGAATCCTTCATGGTCACGGTGCGAAACGACGGCAACACCTTGCTGACCGCCGGCACGATCGATCTGTACCGAGAGGGCTCCAGCCAGCCGTTCTCCAGCGCATCCATCGGATTCGGAGCGAACGCACGCATGGCTTCGATCTACGATCCAGAGCTTGCCGAGGACGCTTCGGCCAACGACATGGCACGCGTGAAGTACGCGCTCGAGACGCTGGGCACACGTTTTGCGACGCACCCGCTGGTAGCCGACAACGGCAACGCCGTGCTGGCACCGGGTTGCACGGCACAGTTCCGCATGAGCTTCGCCATCCCCGAGAGCTGGAGCGACGAAGTGGGCAAACGCGTAACGCTGTATGCGAAGGCGCGTAATCTGGTGGCGCACGATCCCGTAACGCTCGAGGAAATTCGACCGGGGGCAAACTCGGCGCTGGGTGCCGTACTGCACGAGCTTCATGTGCCCGACGCGGCATGCGAACGCTCAGAAGTTCAGGTCGGCGTATGCGACAGCGCGGATACGACAGGACTTCACGACGCCCCGATGACGGCGGACGGCGATGGTGGCTCAAGTGGCGGCGGTTCCGGCACGGGAGGCAGCTCCGGTGGCGGCAGCAGCTCTGGCAGCGGCAAGGACCGCGGTAATAACAAGCGCTCCGGAAAAGCGGGCGCGCTTGCGGGCACGGGCGATGCCAACGCTCCCCTCACGGCAGCCGCTGCAGCACTCGCCGCGGCAGGCGCCGGCCTCGTCGCCTACAGTGCCCGCCGCACGGCGCTCGAGATCGACACCGCCAATGAGGCCAATTCGGATAGGCCTCGCTAGCTCCTAGTTACTTTTGTGAGAGACACCGACTCGGCTCATCGAACATCAAATGGGCTGGTTCTGGATACCCAGAGCCAGCCCATTACGCATTAGATGTCGTCAGAGGAGTCGAGTTCTGCCTCGAGCTTGGCACGGCGTCTTTTCGCCGTGAAAAACGTTGCGCACAGGGCAGCAAACGTGGCCGCGAAAATCGTCGCACCGCAGAACACGCCCGTGACCAGGTTCGCCAACCAAAAGACGCTTTCGAGCGGTACGATCTGCGCCTCAGCGATGCAGCGCATTGCGGCAATAACAAGCGCGAACGCGGCGCCGCTAAGACCGCTGACAAGCAGGAAATATCCAACAGGAAGATGCTCGGTTTGCCCAAAACGATTGGTATCGACATAGCCCTTCCGCGTTTGCAGTCCTGCGCAAATCAACATCACGAGAACGAACCACAAATACATGGCTGCCTCGAACGGCGTTGCAAAGCCATGCGGCATTTCACCGGCGTCGCTGTGAACCCACGCAACCTGTCGAGCTATAAACTGGTAGAAAAAGATCATCAACATGCCAAACGAAAGCAGCACGAAACCAATCTTGTAGATCTTCGCGTTCTCAGCCTCCAGGCGCTCATCCTTTAGGCCGGCATATTCACGCCACTTTTGCACGAGTTTCAGATCTTCAAATTTCATAGTGAACTCCTAAAGAGTATTAGGGTCGGCGTCGGTTTCGTCTTCCCAAAACAAGTCGTTCAACGTAACGCGTAGCGCTTTACAGATTGCCACGCACAGATTGAGCGTGGGGTTGTAGCCGCCCGCCTCGATCAGGCCAATGGTCTGGCGCGTAACGCCCACGGCCTGGGCCAAGTCGGCTTGCGAAAGGCCAGCCGCCGCGCGCGCCGCCTTCATGCGAAGGTTTTTCTTACCCGGCATGGAGCTCCTTTCGTAAATGTGGACAGGTATCCGTTGCAACATGACAGAAATATATTGCATTCATCAAAAGATGTCAACTATATCTGTCATTATGAAAACCATGTTCGTCATCGCCATGCGGACACAACAACTTCGATTCGCTATTCAAACTTACTCGGACAGAACCGACTCGGTTTCGTCCAAGTAAACGCTGTTCCACCAAATTCCGAACGATTGTTCGATGGATTTCGTGTTGGTTGGAATCGCCTATGGGCTGGGCTATGCTACCTTGACTATCTATATGACTTAAACGCAGCAAAGGAGCACCGAGAGAGCGAGTATGGCAAAAAACACCGCAAACTATGGTAACGACAGTATCCGCCAGCTCAAGGACGAGGAGCGCGTACGTCTGCGCCCCGCCGTTATTTTTGGCTCGGACGGACTCGACGGCTGCGCGCATGCCGCCTTCGAGATCCTGTCCAACGCCGTTGACGAGGCGCGCCAGGGCTACGGCAAGCTCATCACCCTTACCGCCTTTCGCGATGGCTCCATTCAGGTAGAGGACAACGGTCGCGGCTGCCCGCTCGACTGGAACCCTTCCGAGAAGCGCTTTAACTGGGAGCTCGTCTTTTGCGAGCTCTACGCTGGCGGCAAGTACAACAACAACCAGGGCGGCGACTACGACTTCTCGCTCGGTACCAACGGCCTGGGTTCGTGCGCGACCCAGTACGCCTCCGAGTACATGGACGTCACAGTTTGGCGCGACGGCAACAAGTACTCCCTGCACTTTAAAAAGGGCAAGGTCGTCGGCGCCAAAAAGAAGGCACTCGAGATTGAGCCCAGCGACGAGGAACGCACCGGCACCACCATCAAGTGGCGTCCCGATCTTGAGGTCTTTACCTCGATCAGCATTCCCCACGAGTGGTATCGCGAGACCATGCGCCGCCAGGCCGTGGTCAACGCCAACGTGACCTTCCGTCTGCGCATCGAGGGCGACGATGGCGAGTTTTCCGAAGAGGACTTTTGCTACCCCAAGGGCATCGAGGACTATGTGCTCGAGAAGGTCGGTGCCGACTACCTCACCGAGCCCTTCTTTATCGAGGCTGACCGTCGCGGTCGCGATCGCGAGGACCTGCCCGACTACAACGTAAAGATCACCGCGTGCATGTGCTTCTCGCGCACCTTCATGATGCAGGAGTACTACCACAACTCATCGTGGCTCGAGAACGGCGGCTCGCCCGAGAAGGCTGCCCGCAGCGCCCTCACCAGCACCATCGATGCTTACATTAAGCAACAGGGCAAGTACAACAAAAACGAGAGCGGCATTAAGTGGCAAGACGTCCAGGACTGTCTGGTGCTGGTAACCAACTGCTTCTCCACCCAGACGTCCTACGAAAACCAGACCAAGAAGGCCATCAATAACCGCTTTATCCAGCAGGCCATGACGGCATTCTTTAAGGAACGCCTCTCGACCTACTTGATCGAGAACAAAGACGCCGCCAACAAGATCATGGAGCAGGTGCTCATCAACAAGCGCTCGCGCGAGAATGCCGAGAAGACGCGCCAGAGCATCAAGACCAACTTGCAGCAGAAGACCGACATGGCCAACCGCGTGCAGAAATTCATCGACTGCCGCTCCAAGGACAAGAGCCGTCGCGAGATCTACATCGTAGAGGGCGACTCGGCAGCAGGCGCCATTCGAACCTCGCGCGATGCCGAGTTCCAGGGCGTCATGCCCGTCCGAGGCAAAATCCTCAACTGCCTGAAGGAGGACTATCCGCGCATCTTTAAGTCCGACATCATCATGGACCTTATGCGCGTGCTGGGCTGCGGTGTGGAGATCAAGGACAAGCGCATCAAGAACCTCGGCGCCTTTGACCTGGACAACCTCAACTGGAACAAGGTCATCATCTGTACGGACGCCGACGTCGACGGTTATCACATCCGCACGCTCGTGCTCACCATGCTCTACCGCCTGGTGCCCACACTTATCGACGAGGGTTACGTGTATATCGCCGAGTCGCCGCTCTACGAGATCAACTGCAAAGAGAAGACCTACTTTGCCTACACCGAGCTCGAGAAGAACGGCATCCTTAAGGAGATCGGCGACCAGAAGTGTTCCATCAACCGCTCCAAGGGTCTTGGTGAGAACGATCCGGACATGATGTGGCTCACCACCATGAACCCCGAGACGCGCCGCCTGATCAAGGTGGAGCCCGAAGACGTCACCAAGATGGAGACCATGTTCAATCTGTTGCTGGGCAACGACGAGGCAGGCCGCAAGCGCCATATCTCCGAGCACGGCAAGGAATATCTGGACCAGCTGGACCTGCAGTAGCAGCAAATCGATAACGACGGCCCATAAGAAGTTCAAGAGGAAATCGTGGCAAAGAAGAAGACGAAGAACCAGCCAAAGAAAAAGCAGGTCAACGCCGAGAACGTCATCGGCCTGCACTCCGAGGTCACTGATCAGCCGATTACGCAGACGCTCGAGGTCAACTACATGCCCTACGCCATGAGCGTCAACGTCTCGCGTGCGTTCCCCGAGATCGACGGCTTTAAGCCCTCGCACCGCAAGCTGCTCTACACCATGTACAAGATGGGTCTGCTCAAGGGCGAGCGCCAGAAGAGCGCCAACATTGTGGGTCAGACCATGAAGCTCAACCCGCACGGCGATGCCGCGATCTACGAGACGATGGTGCGCCTGGCGACGGGCAACGAAGCGCTGCTTGCGCCCTTCGTGGAGTCGAAGGGCAACTTTGGCAAGTACTATTCGGGCGACCTGAGCTACGCCGCCTCGCGTTACACCGAGGCCAAGCTCTCCCCCATCAGCGCCGAGATCTTCAAGGACATCGACAAGGACCCGGTCGACTTCGTCGACAGCTACGATGGCGCCATGAAGGAGCCGCGCCTGCTGCCCACCACGTTCCCGAACATCCTCGTCTCGGCCAATAAGGGCATCGGCGTCGCCATGGCGTCCGACATCTGCGGTTTCAACCTCAACGAGGTCTGCACCGCCACCATGCACTACCTGCAGGATCCCGACTGCGACCTGCTTGAGTATATGCCCATGCCCGACTTCTCGACCGGCGGCGAAATTATCTACCGCCGCGAGGAGATGGAAAAGATTATCGAGACCGGCCTTGGCAGCTTCCAGATCCGCTCCCGCTGGCGCTGGATTCCCGAAGAGCGCATCATCGAGGTCTACGAGATCCCCTACACCACCAAGACCGATGTCATCATCGAACGCATCGTCAAGCTCTCCAAAGAGGGCAAGGTCAAGGAGATCGCTGACATCCGCGACGAGACCGACCTCTCGGGTCTGCGTATCGCTATCGACCTTAAGCGCGGCGTCGCCCCCGACAAGCTCATGGCCAAGCTCTATCGCTCGACCACGCTGCAGGATTCGTTCTCGTGCAACTTCAACGTGCTCGTCGACGGCTATCCCCGTGTTATGGGCGTGCGCCAGATTCTGCACGAGTGGGTCAAGTGGCGTATTGAGTCCACGCGCCGCCGCATTAACTTTGACCTGGGCAAAAAGTCCGAGCGCCTGCACCTGCTGCACGGCCTCGAGGCGATTTTGCTCGACATCGACAAGGCGATCGCCATCATCCGCGGCACCAAGCTCGAAGCCGAGGTCGTGCCCAACCTTATGAAGGGTTTCGACATCGACGAGACCCAGGCCGAGTTTGTTGCCGAGCTTAAGCTCCGCAACATCAACGAGGAGTACATCCTCAACCGCACCAAGGACATTGCCAAGCTTGAGGGCGAGATTGCCGAGCTTGAGGAGATCCTCTCCAGCGAGGAGAACATCAAGAAGGTCATCAGCGACGAGCTGGCCGCGGTCAACAAGAAGTACGTGATGCCGCGCCGCACGGGCAGGATCGAGCCCCATGAGGTCATCGAGGTAAGCCTGGAGCCCGAGGTCGAGGAATATCCGGTTACCATCATGCTTTCGCGCGATGGCTACCTTAAGAAGATGACGGACCGCGTACTCAAGAAGGCGGCCACGCTCAAGTACAAGGACGGCGACAAACCCTTTATCGAGTTCCCGTCCTCCAACACCCACGAGCTGCTGGTCTTTACCAACAAGAGCCAGGTGTACAAGTGCAAGGTTGCGGCGTTTGAGGACACCAAGTCGGCTCAGCTGGGCTCGTACCTACCGACCGATCTTGAGATGGAACCCGACGAAAGTGTCATCTGGGTCATCGACCCCGAGGACTACAAGGCCGACGTGCTATTTGTCTTTGAGAACGGCCGCGTGGTGCGCGTCGCGCTTTCTGGATACGTCACCAAGACCAACCGCAAGCGCCTCAAGAACGCCATCTACGGTGGCAGCAAGCTGCTGTATGCCCAGGTGCTCAAGGAAGATCGCGACATCGCGCTGGTCTCGAGCGACTACCGCCTGATGAACTTCAACACGTCGCTGCTCAAGACCAAGACGACTACCAACACGCAGGGTGTCCAGGCCTTTACGGCCAAGAAGGGCCGCTCGGTCACCACCGTCGGCACAACCGAAGAAATCCTTGGCGCCGGCGTCTCGGCCGAGAAGTTCACCGCGCAGAGTCTGCCCTCCGCCGGTGCCCTCATGAAAGAAAACGACATGCCGAGTTTGTTTGACTAGGACGACGGCAACGAGATCGTTAGATACTTCGCAAAGCGACGAGGCCCGGAACGCAACGGCATTGCGCCCGGGACTCGTCGCTTTTCTTCTCAACTATTTTTTAACGCAGATAAATTGATTTCTGCTTATTTTTCTGCGTAAAAAATGTCAGCGCCACTGCTTCGATGCCCTTTGGTCAGTCGTTAGCAAAACTTGCAAAAGTTAGCAAAACTTGCAAAAATTAGCAAAACTTGCAAAGGAGCTACCATGGAGTACAGCAAGAACCCCTTTACCCCGACGTTCGGAAGCGTCCCTCCCTTTCTAGCGGGTCGCGAGCATATCCTGCGTGACATCAACCGTGGCTTCATCAACGGCCCGGGAGATCCCAACCTGTCAACCATTTTTACTGGCGCAAGGGGAACGGGCAAAACGGCGCTTCTCTCGCTCCTTTCAGAAACGGCGCTTGAACACGGCTGGATCGCAGCAAATGTCTCCGCCATGCCAGGCATGCTCGAAGATATTATCGAGCGAACCAAAGAAGCCGCAGATAGCTACCTCTCACAGCCTCACGCGCGCATAAACGGCGTTCAAATTGGTCCAGTGGGCATCGATTGGACATATGCTCAAGAGGCCCAGGGCAACTGGCGCACACGTATGAATGGCATCTTTAAGCAACTCAAAAAACATGACATCGGACTTCTCATCACCATCGATGAAGTCACTGTCGATCTTGATGAAATGCTCCAATTTGCCTCTGTTTACCAGCACTTTGTGCGCGAAGGTAAAAAAGTCGCCCTACTCATGGCAGGACTACCCTACAAAGTATCGGCGTTGCTGCGTAACGATTCCGTCTCGTTCCTCAGGCGTTCCCAATATCATCAGTTGGGACGAATCACTGACGTTGAAATTGCAAACGCATTCCGCAAAACCGTTGAGGCCGGAGGCCGCTCAATCACGCCAGAAGCGCTCGAGGATGCCGTGAAGGCCGTCGACGGATTTCCCTATATGATGCAGCTCGTCGGATATCGCACATGGGATGTTTCGGAGAACTCGCCCAAAATCAGTGCACCTGATGTACAGCAGGGTTCTCTGCTTGCCCGCATGGAGCTGCGCGATCGAATTCTCGAAACGACCTATCGGGAGCTTTCCGATAAAGACATTGAGTTTTTACTCGCGATGCTGCCCGATTCTGGCCCCAGCAGGGTCTCGGAGATAGCCAAACGCATGGGCGTCGCCAGCAACTACGCAAGCCAATACAAACGCCGCCTCCTGGAGGACGGCGTCATTGGAGAGCGCGGGCGTGGTCTCGTTGGCTTTGACATTCCCGCGTTCAGGGAATTCTTGAACGAGAAGGCGTTTTAGCACGCCGGAATTGTCCGCGGAAGCATCAACGCATGGCAATCAGCATTCCTCTTGGTAAGGATAGCAAGCATTTTCCACCAACACCGATTGCCATGCGTTCTTCTTGCCCTTAGGCGAGCTTGCGAGCGAGCTCTCGCACCTCTTCCAACTTGGGTGACGATGCCATGCTATCGCGCTCGGTCATACCGCTGATGGTGATAATGCCTTGGTCCTCCCACTTGCAGTACGCGCAGGTTGACTTGTACATAGCGATCGCCGCATCATAGACGCCCTCACTGTGGCTATCGAGCAAAAGGGCCGTCTTGGTGAACGGGAAGCCCGTGGCACCGAAGGCGTACAGGCGGTCAATAGCGGCTTTCTCCTGCGCAGTGATATCAAACCAGTAGATAGGCGAAGCGAAGACAACCATATCGGCGCCTTTCAGCGACTCGATCACGTCGGCCATGTCATCCTTCTGCACGCAAGTGCCCTCATGGGCGAAGCAATACTGACACCCCAGGCAACCAGCGATTTTCTTGCTGGCAACACGGACGACCTCGACCGTATTGCCGCCCTCACGCGCGGTCTCGGCAAACGCCTCGACCATGGTGTCGGTATTGGCGCCCTTGCGCGGGCTACCACTCAATACAACGATTTTCATAGGATTCCCTCTCCTTCATGCTGCAGGCGCGCAGCATGTTTTCTTGTAACCAAAACGAATGGAGTTAATCAATCGCCTCGTTTCAGCTACTCCCACTCTTTAGAAGAATCGTTGCTAGAGACTTGGCATTGAATCGAGGCACGCCTTATTTCAAATACTCCTCAAAGAACGCTTTCAGCTTTCCAAACGGAATGACGTCCATCTGGTCGTAGAGGTCGGTGTGGCTGGCACCGGGGATAATGAGCAATTCCTTGTTGTCCCCAGTCAGCTTGCCGTACGCGGTTTCGCTGAAATAGCGGGAGTGCGCCTTCTCGCCATGCACCAGCAGCACGGCAGAGCGGATCTCGCCGGCGTACTGCAAGATCGGCATATTCAAAAACGACAGCGAAGATGTCACATTCCAACCGCCATTGGAGCCCAGGCTGCGGGGATGGTAACCTCGCGGAGTCTTGTAGTAGGCGTAATAGTCCGCCACAAACTGCGGCGCGTCATCGGGCAGCTGATCGACCACGCCGCCCGCCAGCGCGTAGCTGTCATTTTTATAGTCCTCGGTGCGCTGCGCGTTCAGCGCTTTACGCTTTTCAAAGCGCGCCTGCTCGGAATCCTCGGCGTCAAAGTAGCCGTTTGCGGTCACACGGGTCATGTCGTACATCGTCATAGCAGCAGTAGCTTTGATACGAGTGTCGATGGCTGCGGCATTGATTGCCATGCCGCCCCAGCCGCAGATGCCGATGATGCCGATGCGCTCCGGATCGACGTTTTCCTGTACCGAGAGGAAATCCACCGCTGCGCAGAAATCCTCGGTGTTGATGTCCGGCGATGCCACATAGCGGGGCGCACCGCCGCTCTCGCCGGTATAGGACGGGTCGAAGGCAATCGCGAAAAAGCCCAGCTCCGCCATTTTCTGCGCATAAAGGCCGGACGTTTGCTCCTTCACCGCGCCAAACGGACCGCTGACGGCGATGGCAGGCAGCTTGCCCTCCACGTTCTTTGGCACGTAGACGTCGGCCGCCAGCGTGATGCCGTATCGGTTGTGGAAAGTCGCCTTGCTGTGCTCAACCTTGTCGTTTTTGGGGAACACCTTGTCCCATTCCTGCGTCAGTTTCAACTGCTCCATGCCTAAGCCTCCTTGTCGGTCGCTTTAAGGTATTGCTCGTCGATCACGGGCTCCAACCACTCGTTGGAGGCCTCCTCGCCCGGAACCTCCAGCGCGAGATGGGAGAACCAGCTCTCGGGCGCGGCTCCGTGCCAATGTTTCACACCCGGGGCGATGTTGACCACGTCGCCAGGGCGCAGCTCCTGTGCCGATTTGCCCCATTCCTGGTAAAACCCTCGACCGGCCACGCAGACGAGGATCTGTCCGCCACCGCTTTTGGCGTGATGGACGTGCCAGTTGTTGCGGCAGCCGGGCTCGAACGTCACGTTGTAGACGCCGACCTGCTCGGTGGAAAGGGGCGCGAGGTAGCTTTGCCCGATAAAGTACTTCGCAAATGCGTCGTTGGGGGCACCGATAGGAAAGGCCATCTCGTTTTGGTGTCGGGCCTTTGCGTCGGCGCCGTCGTCCTCGTCCGCCCAGACCTCCTTCGCCATGCGGAAGGCCGCCCACGCCTTGGGCCATCCCGCATAAAACGCCGCATGCGTAAGGATTTCCGCTATCTCAGCCCTGGTCACCCCGTTGTTCTTTGCGGACATCAGATGATATTGGAACGAGGAGTCCGTCAGCCCCTGCGCCATCAGGGCAACCACCGTCACTATGCTGCGGTCGCGCAAGGAAAGCTCGCCCTCCCGGCTCCACACCTCGCCGAACAGCACGTCGTCGTTGAGCTGTGCGAATTTGGGGGCAAAGTCCCCCAGGGCATCCCTGCCCGCTGTCTGCTTAATTGCCATGATCGATTTCCTCCCGTCGATGGTTCTGGACACGAATCTGCTTACGTGCGGCCAAGTGGCCCGCCTAGATTCCCATGTCCATTTGTCGCGCTTGCTCAAGAGCAGGATGCCCAGCGATTTCGCCTACGCCGTTCACGCCGCCGGCGAAAACCGTTTTGCCCATTACGGACCACCCCTTGCGCTACCGATTTGTATTGACGAGAATGAAGGTAATACCTAAACCTGACTTTAGGTCAAGGAATGAATTCGAGATTTATTCGGAGGGGCCATGTACACAATCGGACAGGTGGCGGATATGTTCGGTCTGCCCGTTTCCACGCTGCGCTATTACGACAAGCAGGGATTGTTCCCGGAATTGGAACGGACGTCCGGCATTCGCCGATTCGGCGATACGGAACTCGAGGCGCTTCGGGTCATCGAATGCCTGAAGAAGGCTGGAATGGAGATTAAGGACATCCGACTGTTCATGGAATGGTGCGCGGAGGGCCCATCGACATATCCCAAGCGCAAGGCCATGTTTGAGGAGCGAAAGGCCCACATGGAGTCGGAGATCGCGAACATGAACCGTGCGCTGGATATGCTGAGGTTCAAATGCTGGTACTACGAGCAGGCGATCCAAGATGGCAACGAGGATAGAGTGAAGGCGCTGATTCCCGACAATTTGCCGGAAGAGATCAAAGAAGTTTACGAGAACGCCCACGCTCGATAATGCCAACCGATCTCAAGGGAATTCGGTGAGGAGTCCTCTTCGGTTAGTGATGTACTTCTTCCCCTTGATGTCGTAGCGCTTCGCCTCATAGAAGGCGAAAGCGTCGCGGAGGTACGAGATATAGCGCCCGACGGTGACGTGGTTGGTGGGAACCCTGTTGGCGTCGAGGACGTTGGCGATGTTGTTGGGCGAGTTGAGGTTGCCGGAGTTGTCCATCATGTACTCGGCCAGCCTCTCCAACACGGTGGAGTCGGTACGTATTGCGGTCTACCCAAGCCATAATCCACTCCTTCTCGGTTTCGAAACTCGATTATTTCTAAAGTTTCGAAACCGAGAAGGCAATGTGCACAAGGATGCATCAAGGAGCGAATCCCAGTAGCGCCATGTCAGCAGCGATGCCGGACGCATTCGCACGTGCTACAATCCAACCACCAGAGATGAAAACACAGTCCCCGTCGGGTAGTCGTGGGCGTGCGCTAGTCCGCATCAGTAACCTGCCTCCTTGGTTGTCCCTTCTCTGCATGGTCATCTACATAAAGGAGGAACCAACCATGCAGATCAGCGTGTCGTCCACCCTGGCCGTATATCACGACGGTCAATTCTGGGTCGGGCTGGCGGAGCATGTCGAGGACGGAAGGTACGGCGTCGCCCGCATCGTCTTCGGCGCGGAGCCGTCCGATGAGGAGATCCTGCGATTCGTTACAAGCGAATGGGAGAAGCTCTCGTTCTTCAGCGACAAGGTCACTGAAACAAGCAAGCCCGCGAAGAACCCCAAGCGGCGCGCCCGCGAGGCAGCGAAAGCCCTTAAACGGCCCGCGGTGAGCACCAAGGCACAACAGGCGCTCGCGGCACAGCGGGAAGCGATGAAGCGGGAGTCGGCTCAAGCAAGAATTCAGCGTCGCGCGGATGAGGCGGAGACGCGCTTCGAGCAGCGAAAGTTGAAGCGCAAGCAGAAACATCGCGGGCATTGATCGCTATTTGCAGCAAGGCAAACCATATATAGCAGCGGCGCCAGTTCCACTTGAAGCCGACGCCGCGTAGACGCTGATGGTGACGGCTATGCACGGGCACGGGCGCGCCACCGCACTTCGTAGCTTGTTTCTCAAGTATTTGGGACGCACACGCGGCATTCAAAAATGCGGAGCGACTCCGCATGGCTCGAGACTGAGCCGAGGTGCCCTACTTCTCGCCCTCCAGCAGCCCCACGATGCGGTCGATGTCGACGGCAAAGCGAGGCCTTCCCTCGCGCTCGTAGCGGTCGAGGTATGCCTGGCACTCGGAGACAATGCGCTTGGTGTTGCCATCGATGATGCGCTGGAGCGTCTCGTAGTAGGCCGAGCCCTCGGTCCTGAAGCGGCGCTGGTAGGCCTTGGTTATGGGGAACATCTTGATGTAGTGGATGCCGTGGCGGCAGCCGGGGCGCGTCGTGGGGCGGGGTGGCAACGCAAAGTACTGGTCTTTGGGCACGTTAGGGGCGATGTTGGAACGCAGCGGCACGGCGAAGTCCCTGCGCTTCCCGCGGAAACGCAGCCTCACCACCACGATGCAGGGGCGGTCGCGCTTAAGCATGAGCTCGCGGTCGCCATCGACGAGGTCGAAGAAGTCCTGGGAGATGGATACGATCTTCATCGGTTACGCCCCCTTCATACGAAGCGGGGCCCGCATCGCTGCAGGCCCCTACAGGTGGACGATATTCTACGCCTTGCGGCACCCCGTCGCCCACGGAGGTTAAACGTACACGTAAGCCGTACTCTGAAAGCCGCGGCTTCCGGCAAGTAGTTTATACCACGAAAGGTCGCTTTCAATGCGCATAGCTCGCAAAATAACACTCGCTGGGCCGTTTCGGCGTGCTCAGCCTCCGCTCGATCTTACGCATGTTTTTTGGGAGGGCATGAGTCGTCGCCCGCCACGGCGGCTTATACAGCCGTTTGCCTTTTTCGATTTAGCGTATTGCTCTTCAGATCATCGTGGTGTGCTCGTAGCCGCGCTCCACGAGGAGCCGCTCGGCAACGTCGAGAATCTTCTCGACCGTCTCCTCCGGGTACTTATTGCGTGCCACGGGCACCTCCGTCCTTGTTATCGCGATAAACATACCATGAGTGGCGTACGGGTCGAGAAGGGCTGGCGCTAAAAGAGCCCAACGGCCGTTACAGCTTCGTTAGAAACGCGCCCCACCATGGATGGTGAACCCGAAAGGTAAGGCGCGCGGGCACGGCGACTCGGCCCGCGCGCCCGGAAGAGAAAGGACGAACCCATGGGTTACATGCTCGAGACGCGCGGGCTCACCAAGCGCTTCGGCCGCGGCGACCAGGCGCAGGACGCCGTGGCCGACGTGAGCCTTCATATCCGCGAGGGCGAGGTGTACGGGCTGCTCGGCCCCAACGGCGCCGGCAAGTCGACAACGCTCAAGATGATCTGCGGGATGCTGCGGCCGACGGCCGGGGAGATCCTCTTTGCCGGGCACGCCTGGCGCCGCGAGGACCTCTACGCAATCGGCAGCCTCATCGAGGAGGCGCCGCTCTACCCCAACCTCACCGCGCGCGAGAACCTGCGCGTGCGCACCACGCTGCTGGGCCTTCCCGAGAGCCGCGTAGATGAGGTGCTCGCCGCCGTGGACCTCGCGGACACCGGGAAGAAGCGCGCCGGGCGCTTCTCGATGGGCATGCGGCAGCGCCTGGGGCTCGCGCTGGCGCTGATCGCTCGGCCACGCCTGCTCGTGCTCGACGAGCCCACCAACGGCCTCGACCCCATCGGCATCGAGGAGCTGCGCGACCAGATCCGCGGCTTCGCGGCGGCGGGTACGACGGTGATCGTCTCGAGCCACATCCTCTCCGAGGTGCAGCAGATGGCTGACACCATCGGTATCATCTACGGGGGGCGCCTCGCCTACGAGGATGCGCTTCGGCCCGGGCAGGACCTCGAGGAACTCTTCATGAGCGTCTGCCGGGAGGGGCGTCGAGCGCGCGGGGAGGTGGCGGCATGACGGGCAAGAAAGGCGGCCTGCTCGCGGGCCTGCGCGCCGAGGCCCTGAAGTCGCGCCACGCAGCACCGGTTCGCCTGGCCGTGCTCATGGCGCTGCCGATGCCGCTGCTCGGCGCGATGCCCTACCGGGGCGTGCAGATCTTCAGCGCGTGGAACTACTGGTACGCGCTCTTCCTGCCCGTGTCTCTCTCGCTCGTGGTGGCTTGCGTCGCGCGGGCGGACGCGCGCACGCGGATGCGGGGGCTTCTAGGCCTGGGCTTCCCGCTCGGGCGCGCCTGGTGGGCCAAGGCGCTCTGGTGCCTCGCGCTCTGCACGTTCTCGAACCTCGTGGTCTTCGGCATCTACCTCGCGGGATCGGCGTTCTCCTCGCAGGGCCTCACGGTCGCGGGCGCGCTCACGATGCTCCTCTGCGCGCTCGTCAACACGGTGACCGCGGCGTGGATGATCCCCGCAGGGCTCTTCCTCACGGCGCGGCTCGGCATGCTCGCGGGCATCTTCTGCCCGCTCGCCGCGCAGCTCGTGGGTGGGTTCGCCTGGTCGCTGATGCCGCTGCCGCAGCTCTTCCCGCCGTCGGCGAGCATGGTCATCCCTACGAGCTTCATCCCCGTGCTGCCGAGCGGCGAGCCACTCGCGGCGGACATGGCGCTCGGCGGGGCGCTCGCGGCGGACGGCATGCTCACACTGGCGGGCCTTGCGGTCTGCGTGCTCGCGTTCGCCGCGCTCACGGCGGCGGGCGCGGCCTGGTTCGCGCGCTCCGAGGAGAGGTGATGGCCATGACACGACTCTCCGACCCGACGCCGCGCATGACTCTCCCGCGGGCCCTGCTCTCCGAGGCCCTGCGCCTAGCGCGCTCCCCGCTCACGGCGGTGCACCTCGTCTGCGGCCTGGCAGCCGGTCTTGCCTGCGGCGAGTACTTCTCCGTTACCCGATGGGACCCGGCGCTGGGCGCGGACGCCTACGCCCAGTTCCTCGGCGCCCTCATGCCGCTCATGTCCGCCATCGTCTGCGGGCTCGCCGTGGACGAGGAGCGCGCTGCCGGGCGCCTCGCCAACCTCACGGCGGTCCCCTCGCGCGGGCGCGCCGTCGCGGCGAAGCTGCTCGCCCTTGCGGCGCTCGGCGCGGGCACGCTGGCCGTGGCGCTCGGCGTGTTCGGGGCCGTGCTCTCCGTCGCCGGGCGCCTGCCGCTCGGGCCCGCTCCGCTTGCGGCCGCCTGGACGGGCATCGTGCTGGGCAGCCTGCCCCTCTACGCGCTGGGGCTCGGCGTGGCCCTGCGCCTCGGCCGCAACGCCGCCATCGGCGCCGGCGCGGCGGGGATGCTCCTCGCGTTCTTCTCAGTGGGCGGACTTGCGCACGGCCTCATGACCGGCGAGCTCACCGGTGCCCTGGCGACGCCCCTGAGCTGGGTGCCGCTCGCCTGGCCCGCGCGCCTGGGGTCGCTCGGGGTGGAGGCCTTCATCGACGCCGCACGCGCGGCGGGCCCTCTCCTCACGACTGCGCTCGCTGGCCTCGTGCTCGCCCTGGCAGCCGCCGCCGTCCTTCTGGCCTGGTTCTGCCGCTTCGAGGACGGGAGGGCAGATGAGTAGGAAGCCGCTCGCCGCCGTGCTCGCCCTCCTCTCCACAGCGCTCGTCCTGGGCGGGAATGCCCTGCTCGACGCCGGCTGGGGGTCGGCGCTGCGCTCGATCGCCGACCGCGTGCTGCCCAACCCTGAGATCACCATGTGGGCGCCCGCGCCCGAGCCCGGCAGCCACGCGAGCTCCTACGCCGACGCCACCGGGGCGGGGGCGAACTACGTCTACCTGGTGGACGCGGCGGACGACAGGGGCAATGTCCGAGAGCTCCAGCTCATCTTCTTCGGACGGGAGTCGAACGGCGAGGGCTGGCTCGAGATCGAGGCGCGCGGCGGCTCGGGCGTGCGCTACCGCGCGTGCGATGCGGCCGAGGCGCCCGCGGCTGCGCGCGGGGCTCTAGACCGCTGAGCGCGGCGCAAGTACAATGCAACGGGAGTTTCAGGAGGTCGAATATGGCGAGGATACTGGCAGTGGATGATGAGCGGGCGATCCTCGACGCGCTCGCGCGCGTTCTCGGCCGCGACGGTCATGAAGTCGTCAAGGCAACGGACCCGACGGCGGTCCCGGGGATGGACCTCTCGCGCTTCGACCTCGTGCTCTGCGACGTCATGATGCCGGGGCTCGACGGCTTCGAGCTCGTGCGGCAGATCCGCCCGGACTTCGACGGGCCCATCATCTTCCTGACCGCGCGCGTGGCCGAGGAGGACGCCGTGGCCGGCTACGGCCTGGGCGCCGACGACTACGTCCGCAAGCCCTTCGGGGCCGCGGAGCTGCGCGCCAAGGTCGCGGCCCATCTACGCCGTGAGCGCCGGCCGCGCTCGCACGCCCTCTCCTTCGGGGAGGTGCGGATCGACCTCGGGGCGCGCGGCCTCGCCGTGGGCGGCGAGGCCGTACCGCTCACGCCCACCGAGTACGCCATCTGCGAGTACCTCGCCCGCCACCCCGGGCAGGTCATGAGCCGCGCGCAGATCCGCGAGGCGGTGCTCGGCTGGGAGAGCGACGCCGACGACGCGGCCATATCCATGCAGGTCAGCCGCGCCCGGAGGAAACTCTCCGAAGCCGGCGCCGATCCGATCGCGACCGTCTGGGGGATGGGGTACAAGTGGCAGCTCTGAGGACCGGGGCGCGAGGTCGCGGGGGCATGCCGCTCTCCTTCGTCATCGCGCGCTACTTCGCCTACGCGTTCGCGGCGGTCGCCACGGCGTGGCTCGCCTCGTTCATGGCGCTCTCCGCGGCGATCAACGCGGGCTTCGTCTACGAGGCAAGCTGGGGGCCGGCCAATGCGCGCGAGGTCGCGGAGGGCCTGGCACGCGACGGCGTCTGCGGGCAGCAGGACGTGCCGACGGCGTACCGCTACCTCATCCTGAATAAGGACAGATACGTGCTGATGACAGACCTCGAGGGCACGCGGCTCGAGGACGCGACGGAAATGGCCCGTGCGGCACTCGCCGCGGATCCGGGCACAGTAGAGATCGAGGGCGGGGGCTCGGGCCTCACCTACGCCGCGTTCCCGCTCAAGGGCGGCGGGGCCTGTGCACTCGTCAGCGAGTACCTGCCGCAGTGGGTCTCGCGCGACCTCGCCGGCCTGCTTCCCAACCCGCAGAACCTCATGCTCGTCGGCGCCACTGCGGGAAGCGCGCTCGCGCTCGCGCTCGTGGCGCGCCGCGCGAGCCGCGTGATCTCGCGCAAGATGGCGCCGCTCGCGGAGGCGGCGGAGCGCGTCGGCGCGGGGGAGCTCGACTTCGCGGTCGGCAGCACCAACGTGCGCGAGGTGAACGACGTCCTCGCCGCGATGGACGCCATGCGGGCCTCCCTCGCCGAGTCGCTCGAAGCCCGCTGGGCCGCGGAGCGGGGGCAGCGCGAGCAGGTGGCGTCGCTCGCCCACGACCTCAAGACGCCGCTCACCGTGCTGCGCGCCAACGCCGACTTCGTGGCGGAGGAGCTGGAAGACGAGAAAGACGCCGACCTCGCGGCCGCCGCGCGCGACATAGCCGGCAGTGTCGAAAGGCTCGACGGCTACGTGCGCCTGCTCATCGAGGCCTCGCGCGGGTCCGGCGGGGCGGAGAGGGCCCCCATGCGGCCGGCCGAGCTCTGCGAGCAGGTCCTCGCCGAGGCCGCCCAGATCGCCCGGGCGCGAGGCGTGACGCTCGACGCGGCCACGGGCCCTGCTGTCGCGGGCGCGCCCGAGGCCCCGCTCGACCGAACCGCCCTGGCTCGAGCCGCCGCGAACCTCGTGGCCAACGCCGCCGAGCACGCGCGCTCGCGCGTGGCGGTCTCCTGCGACGTCGCGGGCGGACACCTCGTCATCGAGGTGGCCGACGACGGACCGGGCTTCTCTCCCGCCGCCCTCGAACGCGGCTGTGAGCGCCTCTTCACAGACGACTCCTCCCGCTCCTCGCGCGACGGAGGCCGCCACTACGGGCTCGGCCTCCACGCCGCCTCCGAGGCCGCGAGCGCCCACGGGGGCTCCGTCTCGCTCGCCAACAGCCCCTCGGGCGGCGCGGTGGCCACCATCGCGGTCCCCCTGTGAGGGCCTGACGACTCAGGCCCTCACACCGGCGTACCTCGCAATCAAACGCTTCCCGGATAATAATGCCCGTTGCAGGAATCGCCCTGGCTAGTCGCCGCCCATGTGCATGAGCATGTCAGCGATGCGAGTCGCCATCTCGTCCGCCGCTGCACGGATGTTGGCGACCCAGGACGCAAGGCCGGCTTGATCGGATGCCTCCGCCTCAAGCACGTCGCAGTTCGCGGTCACCGCCATGAGCGGGGTGACGAGGCCGTGCGAGACGGTGCAAATGAACGCGCGCTCCCGCGCCTCGGCCTCCGCCACCGGTCGCAGGGCGCGTCCCGCTGCCGCCCACGCCACGGCGAGCGCCCAAAAAGCCGAAGCGATCGACGTCACTCGCTTCGCTAAATCAACTTTATGGGATGACGGATCACGGTCTTGAGCTTCTCCGGCGCGCACTTGCGCGGGTCGGAGAGGTAAATCTCGTGATGCAGACGGGCTTCGGAGAAGTCGGGGGCGTAGCCCCGTTCCGCCGCGAATGTGCGCATGGCGTCTATGGTCGCCGGC
Organism: uncultured Collinsella sp.; assembly: GCA_900541745.1. Taxonomy (GTDB): domain Bacteria; phylum Actinomycetota; class Coriobacteriia; order Coriobacteriales; family Coriobacteriaceae; genus Collinsella. The sequence continues at coordinate 38,197 of UQLA01000004.1, forward strand.
TCGTCGTCGTAAGGCCCGGTATGCATGCACTGAACGCAAAGGCCCTCGTCGACCCTCAGCAGCTCGACCGCCGAGAAGTCCAGCTTCTTCTTGGCGGCAGCTTCCGAAACTGCCCAGTCGAAGTCCTCGCGAGTGACGAAATCGGGCAGACGGATGCACGAGATGAAGTTGAAGTCATCCTTCCGCGCATAATCAATCTCGCCATCGGTGCGGTCTTGCCACCAGAAGCCCTCGAGCGGAGGCACGACGAAGTCGAAATAGCCTTCGATCTCTCGCGGGCCCTTCTTCGACATCTTGATGGTATAAGCGACGCCGTAGAGCAGCGGCAACGCGTTCTGGTACTCGCCGCCTTCGGCATTGGGATTGCCCTTGCCCCGCACGGCGACGTAGCTCATAGGCGGAACGGTTACGACGCTCGGCTTGCCGGACGGCCTGTAGAGCTCCCTGAACTCCTTCTTGAAATCGTATGCCATCGCAACAAACCTCCCTGAGCTTGGGTTTCCGTCGATATCCGACCAAATATAGCAATGGGCGCGGCTTCGGAAGAGGCCGCGCCCATTGCAGGATATTATAACACAGAATCGAACGTCTGTTCTATTCCCACTCGATGGTTTTGGTTCTGCCGTCCCGTCACACCAGTTGCACCCAGTTGTCGGTGCCGTCTCGAGCCGAGTGCCGCCGAATGACGCGACGTCGCGTTTCGTCGACTTCGGGGACAAAAGCTGGGACAACTCCAAAAACTTTTTTCAAACTCAGGACTTTGAGTTTTTGTTTTTGTCCCAAAGGGCACGGCGGGCCGCCTTTGGAGGCTCGATAGCGCCCAAAAACGCCCTTTTTGAAACTCAACCGCGCTTTCGCGCGAAAGCCGCCAGCTGCAATCGTAAGTGAATTAACGCGGGTGGCTTACGCACTGTTTGCAAAACCCCAGGTCGCAGGTCTTTGCCATCGGTGGGCAAAGTGAGTAGTCTCGGGTGGCTTGCCCATGAGTCGACGAACGGGCTTTGAGATTCCGCCAACGTCCGGAAACGCTCCGAGTTTCCTTGATTTTTTAGACAGCCCATGGTATAAGGTAATTGGTTTTCCGTTAGGAAGGCTTCCAAGTGCCGGGGACGTTTTCCCCGGCTTTTTTTAATATGAGTTGAACATTGTCAAGAGGCAAAACCGGCCCGGCCGTCCGCGGAGCTACCGCACACGGCCGGGCCTACCTATCTTCACCCGGCGACCGCGCCGTTTGAGGGCGTGTCTTCTCGACGCACGTTCGGCATTCTAATATCCGCGCGTGGCCTTCTCGGCTGCGCATTTCGTTGCTACGGCTGGGGGCCTCGTGGCGAAATCGGAGTCTGTTGGCGGGCGTGGCGGTCCCCCGCCGCCCATAAAAAAGAACTCGAGTGGCCTCCCAACGGCCTCGAGCGCGGCGCGCGCCGGGGTCGGACCCTGTTGTCCGGGGCGCCCGCGCTACGAGGCCGCCATCCGCGCTATCGCCCACACCCAGCACGCCATCTCTCGCGCCGTGGCGCAGTTGGCCACGCACGGCCTCTTGCCGGCGGCGGCCATGGCCTCCCTGCGCTCGATCAGCCTGCGGTTGCACTTCGTCGCGTGGCGCCGCACCGCGGGCGCGACCTCCTGGCCGGGCGCGAGGGGCTTCGGGTCGCGCGAGGACATCGGGACGTGCCAGGCGGACTCGACGAGCGCGCGGCGCACGTGGGCGTTGCCCGCGCGGGTTATCCCGCCCCTCGACGAGGTCTCGCCGCTCGAGTGCTCCGAGGGCGCGAGCCCGCACCACGAGGCGAACGACGGCGCGCTCGGGAACCGGGCGGGGTCGCCCATCTCGCAGGCGAGCAGGAACGCGGTGGCGACGTCGACGCCCTTCATGCACCTGAGCGCGTCCACGGCCGGCTTCCACTCCGGCCGCCCGGCGGACTCGGCGACCCTCCTCGCCAGCGCGTCGCGCGCCTCCTCGCAGCGCCGCACGCAGTCGCGGTAGTGCTCGTAGGCGGCGGCGTCGTCGGGCTCGACGAACTCGATCGCGTCGGCCCACCTCCAGTACGCCCGCGTCCAGTTGCCCCTCCGCCCGCCGGTCGGCGTCGGCTCGTCGAAGACGTGGCCGTGCCTCAGCAGGAACTTCGACATCCTCTGCTTGGCGCGCTGCAGGTCGCCGCGCGCGTCGGCCAGCGCGCGGGAGAGGTCGCGGGCCGCCTCGGTGCGCTCGTCGGGCACCCAGACCTCGACGACGTTGCGCGTCGCGAGCAGGCGGGCGAGGAACTCGGCGTCGCGGCGGTCGGTCTTGCGGCCGCGGTCGGCGGCCGGGCGCTGCATCTTCGAGACGGCCCCGACGGCGCAGTCGAGGCCGAGGGCGCGCAGGGCGCGGCAGAGGTGGAAGCCGGTCACGCCGGACTCGTAGACCGCCTTCGGCGACTCGAACCCGAGGGCCCACTCGGCGACCGACGCGGGGTCGTAGCCGAAGGAGGCGCGCTCGACCTCCCCGGTCATGGGGTTCAGGGCGCAGGCCTTGATGCTGCGGGCGTGGACGTCGAGACCGATTGCTGTGACATAATTGGACATGGAGCCCCTCCTCCGTCGCATGTGGCGCGCGGCCACGGTTGGCGCTACGACCATTGTCGCCCGACCCACGATAGAGCTACAAGAGGAGGGGTCCCAATGTTCAACTCATATCGTCTCTTATCCAGGAGAACAATGCGAGAACTCAGCATCTTCGTCGACGAGTCGGGAAGCGACGGCCTCTCCGACCGCCACTACCTGCTCACCGTCGTCATGCACGACCAATCCGAAAACATCGCGGACTCGATCGCGGCATACGAGGGAGCCCTCCGCGCCAAGGGGCTCCCCGACATACCCTTCCATGCGTCGCCGCTCATGAACGGAAAGGACCAGTACTCGGGACTCGATCTGAGGGCGCGCAAGATGCTGCTCGGCTCGTTCCGCGTATTCTTCCGCCACATGCCCGTGAGATACCATACCTTCGCATACGCGACCAAGGAGTTCGCCTCGCTCGAGAAGCTCGCGGGGACGATGCGCAGGGACCTCGTGAACTTCCTGTTCGACAACCTCGCGGAACTTCAGTCCTACGACGCGGTCAAGGTCTACTACGACAACGGCCAGCACTCCATCGCCGAGTCACTCCACCGCGCAATCGAGTACGCGCTGTCGAAGGATGCGGTCGTCTACCGCTCGGCGCAGCCCTCCGAGTACCGCCTCTCGCAGGCGGCGGACTACATCTGCACCATGGAGCTCACCGCGATCAAGTACGCCGAGCATACCGTCACCGCGACGGACGAGAAGTTCTTCGGCAAGTGGTCCGACTTCAAGAAGGGCATTCTTAAGGAGACACGCAGGAAGCTCATCTGACAAGCGCCGTTCGGCTTGTCGCGTTCACAGACGGCGCCCATCAATGCTCATGCGCGGGGTTGTTAGAAGGCCATTTAGCTGCATAATATTGATCAGTTAGAAACCATCTGGTTTGCGGGGCGGGATCGTGAGAGCGATTCTGCCCTTTTTTGCTCATACTTTCTTTCTCTCTTGGTCCAATGGATCGGGAACGGCCTGTGAGCACCTGGCTTCGCATCCCTGTCCATCGTTTGCCATCGGCCAAAGCGGGGCGAGTCAACCGCGCCCGTTGCCATTTGTCCCTTCCGAATAACCAATTCCGCTACCGCCCATCGCTATGCCGCTTCCTCCATCCCAAACGCGGACGTCTTCACGGTGAGCCGTCGGCGCGGCTGACGAACTCGATTGCGGACGAAAAGAGGGTTCAAATAAAGAAATCAAACGTTTGAAAATTGCGTATCTACATGCACAAACGCACAATATGGTACATCCCGTGAGCTGACGATACGAGAAAGGAACACCATGGCGAACAACAGCGACAAACAAGGGAGGGCGCTCTTAATTGGCTCATGTATGGAAATAAATGCTGGCAATCCGTTTTCCCAGTTAAGAGACTTGTTTCACCTCAAAACCTATTACGATTGTCATGGAATCAACTGTCATATTGTCGCTAGGAAAGGCGTAATACGCTTTGTTTGATCCGTGCTAAAGACATAAGAAAAGCCCCCTGAACTGGTGTTTTCAGGGGGCGTCGCTTTGTCACGAACTGATACGAATTTGTATCGGTTACTACTCCCACTCGATTGTCGCGGGCGGCTTGGACGTGATGTCGTAGCACACGCGGTTGGCGCCGGGAACCTCGGCAACGATGCGGCCGGAGATGCGGGCAAGCACGTCGTAGGGCAGCTTGGCCCAGTCGGCGGTCATGGCATCGCTGGACTCGACGGCTCGCAGGATGATCGGGCGCTGGTAGGTGCGCTCGTCGCCCATAACGCCAACGGACTTGATATCGGGCAGGACCGCAAAGTACTGCCAGCAGCTGTGCTCGGAGTTGCGCTCGCCGGTCTGCTCAAACAGGCGCTGGTTGTAGGCATCGAGCTCCTCACGCACGATGGCGTCGGCGTTCTTGAGGATCTCGAGCTTCTCCCTATCGACCGCGCCGATGATGCGGATGGCCAGACCCGGGCCCGGGAAGGGCTGACGGAACACGATGTGACCCGGCAGGCCGAGCGCCAGACCAAGCGCGCGGACCTCGTCCTTAAAGAAGTGGTCGAGCGGCTCAATGAGGTCGAAGTGCACGCCCTCGGGGAACGGGATCAGGTTGTGATGGCTCTTGATGGTTGCCGTCTTACCGCCCGTCTTGCGAGCGCCGGACTCGATGATGTCGGGGTAGATGGTGCCCTGAGCCAGGTACTTGACCGGCTTGCCATCGGTCTCGAGCTGCTGCGCCACGGCGAAGAACTCTTTCCAGAACTGCGTACCGATGATGCGGCGCTTCTCCTCGGGCTCGGTCACGCCGGCCAGAAGCTCGGCATAACGGTCCTCGGCGTGAACGTGGATAAAGTCGACGTCAAACTGCTTGGTGAAGACCTCCTCCACCTGCTCGGGCTCGCCCTTGCGCAGCAGGCCGTGGTTGATGAACACGCAGGTCATCTGCTTGCCCACGGCACGAGCACCCAGCGCAGCCACGACGGAGGAGTCGACGCCGCCGGACAGGGCCAGAATCACGCGGTCGTTGCCGACCTTCTCGCGGAACTCGGCCGTCATGGTCTCGACCAGGTTGTCCATGCTCCAGTTGGGCTCCAGGCCGCAGATCTCAAACAGGAAGTTGCTCAGCAGCTGCTGACCATACTCGGAGTGCTTGACCTCGGGGTGGAACTGCGTGGTGAAGATCTTGCGCTCGGGGCACTCCATGGCAGCAACCGGGCACACGTCGGTGCTGGCGGTAACGGTAAAGCCCTCGGGCACCTCGGAAACGGCGTCGCGATGGCTCATCCACACAGTCTGCTCCATGGGTGTGGAGTTAAAGAGCTTGGCGCCGGCCGTGCGCGTGATGGTGGCGCGGCCGTACTCGCCCACCTCGGAGTGACCGACCTTGCCGCCGAGCGTCACGGCCGTGATCTGATGGCCGTAGCAAAAGCCCAGGACGGGAAGGCCCAGGTCAAAGATGGCGGGGTCGATGGACGGAGCGTCTTCGGCGTACACGGAGGCCGGGCCGCCAGAAAGGATGAGCGCAGAGGCGTTCATCTCGCGAATCTCGTCGGCCGAGATGTCGCAGGGGACAATCTCGGAATACACGTTGAGGTCGCGGACGCGACGGGCAATGAGCTGACCGTACTGCGCACCAAAGTCGAGTACGAGGACCTTTGCGGAAGCCTTTTGATCCATGGTTTCCCCCTCTTGTTGGCGGGGAGCCGGTGCCCACCCGCGTGAATGAACGAAAAATAACTTTCATAGTGTACACGTTATATGGGGTTTATCGCCCCTCGCAGCCATCAGCGCACGGCAAACGCACGACCTGGCCCCTATTTGACGGCGATTGAAGTGTTACCAAACGTTCCAGATGATGTAATACGTTTGAACATTGGACGCCCTGTGCCACAATACTGCCGAACGACTCCGCCTCTGCGGCGGCAAATACGATAGGAATACCAGCATGAAGCGCATCCTTCTCATCGCCACGGGCGGCACCATCGCATCGACCGAGGACGGCAACGGCCTCTCCCCCGCCTTGACCGGTGAGGAGCTCGCCCAGAGCGTCCCCGAGATCTCGGGCCTCTGCGAGCTCAACGTCGTGCAGCCCATGAACATCGACAGCACCAATATGCGCCCGAGCGACTGGATGCGTATCCGCGACGTCATCGTCGAGGGTTATGCCGACCACGACGGCTTCGTGATTCTGCACGGCACCGACACCATGAGCTACACCGCAGCAGCGCTTTCCTACCTGATTCAGGACAGCCCCAAGCCCATCGTGCTCACCGGCTCGCAAAAGCCCATGGGCAATCCCTTTACCGACGCCAAGCTCAACCTGTACCAGAGCCTGCTCTATGCGCTCGACGAGCACTCGCACGACGTCTCGATCGTGTTTGGCGGCGTCGCCATTGCCGGCACGCGCGCCCGCAAGCAGCGCACCATGAGCTTTAACGCGTTCATTAGCGTAAACTATCCGCCCATTGCCTATATCCGCAACGACCGCATCGTGCGCAATGGGCTTCACGGCACGCATCAGGGCGAAAACCCGGTGCGTTTCTACGACAGCATCGATCCGCGCGTATTTGTACTCAAGCTTACGCCCGGCGTAAACCCGGGCATCCTCGACGCCCTTGCCGATAGCTACGATGCTGTAATCCTTGAGACCTTTGGCATTGGCGGTATCCCCGAGTTTGGTGAGTCGGGCGAGTCGTTCCAAGAGGCTATTTTCCGCTGGGTCGATTCGGGCCGCACTGTCGTTATGACCACGCAGGTCCCCGAAGAGGGCCTCGATCTAGGCGTTTATGAGGTCGGCCGTGCTTACGCCGATCATCCGGGTATTCTGCGCGGCGACGACATGACCACCGAGACGCTCGTGGCCAAGACCATGTGGGCACTCGGCCAGTCACGCGATGCCGCCGAGATCCAGCGCCTGTTCTACAGCCAAGTCAACCACGACCGCATCCCGATGGCGTAATTCCTAAGGCAGTTCCACTTATCGCAGCCTCAAACGACAGGTGGTCCCCCTCGGGCCGTGCAAAAATCGGAGTATTCTGCAATTTCTCCGCCGGAGGCATAGAATCGGCCGATTGTTAGACGGACTTTTAGGGCGAAGAGGCCATCTAGTAAATATTTATTCCACATTTTTATTAAGGGTGTGGATTAGCTGCTGTCAAAAAGGCAAAGCCAGCCGCTCGAGCTACCATCTACGGCTGAACAGGTACTGAATACTCGCGATTTTGCACATCGCAACCAGGGGGACCCGCCCAAAGAGCGTCAATTAGCAGCGGGGAACGCCCTATTCGATACCCTCGAGAAGCTCTGACACCGTCATGCCGAGTGCGGGTGCGATCTTAAATAGAACCTTGAGCGTGAAATTTGCCGTCCCATCTTCGATTCGGTCGAGGTAGGGTCGGCTGATTCCTGTCGCCACACAAAAATCAACCTTGGAGATACCAAGGTCCCTGCGTGTCTCTTCGACCCGCCTGCCAAGAATCTGTTTCGCACGTTCGTCCATGCAGCCGAGTTTGAAATGGAGCCGAACATAAACGTAAACTATAGTTTACGTTTTGCCGAATACACAGGAGTTTTCTATGTCGGGTTCTTCGGTCCGCATGTACCGAGCCACGCTTCGCACAAACAGCGCACCGCCCAAGCTCGTCGTCGTTGAAGCAGAATGCCTTTCGCCCGATGAGCGCACAGCATTTGCATTGCTATCAAGTCGCGTCGCCGCCGTTCTGGTCCCTTGCCCGGCGCAAGGTGAACTTGCCATCCAATGCCAAGCGCACAGCTGCTCGCTCAAGCAGGCTGCCGTAATCGCAACCAGCCAACGAGGTCTGCCCCTTCTCCTGGAAGCCGGTATCGCACTTGCCCTTCGCGGCGCCGGATACGAAAACGAGGCCGCCGCCGACATGGTCTTTAAACCACGATCGAGCGGCGGCCTCGCAGCAGCCATTGAATATGTGTGCAGGCTCGTTGCCTAAAAGGACAAGCTAGAAACCAAAGCCAAAGCCCGTTCCAGTAATCGCCGAATACATAAAGTAGACGTTGATTACATTGAGGAACACGCCCGTGATGCAGCCGTTGCGCAGGTAGCGCTCGCACGCAAGACGTGCCATCACAGCGGAGTCCTCGTTGTTCTTTGCCTGGCGTCCCGCCGTAAAGTACGTCGCCACGCTCAGCAGCAGGTTGAGCACCGGCAGTGCCAGCAGCTCGTAGCTCTTACCCCAGCGCGTCACCTCGCCGGCTGCGTTAAACTTCGTTGCCACCTCGGGGCCAATGTTGGGGATAACACACGCTGCAACCACCAGCGGAATCACCGCAAGTACGAGCAGCGCAATACCCATGTAGCCAGCTTTTTTGCCATATTTAAACATATGCGTCGTCCTTACACGTTAAAGCGGAAGTGCACGACGTCGCCATCGGCCATGACATAGTCCTTGCCCTCAATACGCAGCTTGCCGGCGGCCTTGGCGCCCTGCTCGCCGCCGAGCTCGATGTAGTCGTCGTAGCCAATGACCTCGGCCTTAATAAAGCCGCGCTCAAAATCGGTGTGGATGACGCCGGCGGCCTGCGGGGCGGTCGCGCCCTGACGAACCGTCCAGGCCTTGACCTCCATCTCGCCGGCCGTAAAGAACGACTGCAGACCGAGCAGCTTATAGGCCGCCTGCGCGAGCACGTCCAGACCGGGCTGCTCCAAGCCCAGGCTCTCCAGGTAGTCGGCGGCATCCTCGGGATCGAGCTCGGAAAGCTCGGCCTCGATCTTGGCGCAGATGGGCAGCGGCTTGACGCCGTCGATGGGCGCCAGGTCGTCGTTGAGCATATCCTCGTCCACGTTGGCCACATACAGGATGGGCTTCATAGTGAGCAGGAACAGACCCTTGGCGGCAGCACGCTCCTCGTCGGTCATCTCCATGGATGCGGCGCGCTTGCCCTCGTTGAGCCAGGCAAGCAGGCGCTTGGCCACCTCGAACTTAGGCATGAGCTCCTTGTCGCGCTTGGCCTCCTTCTCGAGCTTGGGCAGCTGCTTCTCGAGCGTGCCCATGTCGGCCAGGATGAGCTCGGTCATGATGGTATCGGCGTCACCGGCGGGGTCGACGAACTCGCCCGTGCGGCCCACCTCACGCATGACGTTGGGATCCTTAAAGTAGCGCACGACCTCACAGATAGCGTCTGTCTCTCGAATGTTGGCCAAGAACTGGTTGCCCAGGCCCTCGCCCTCGTTAGCGCCCTTCACCAGACCTGCGATGTCGACAAACTCGACCGTCGCCGGCACAATGCGGCCGGGGTTTACGATGTCGGCGAGCTTTTGCAGGCGGCTATCGGGCACATCGACGATACCCACGTTGGGGTCGATCGTGGCAAACGGGTAGTTGGCGGCAAGGCCGGTCTTTTTGGTAAGCGCGGTGAACAGCGTCGACTTGCCCACGTTGGGCAGGCCCACGATACCGATGGAAAGGGACACGACAGCTCCTTTTGGTACAGGTACTTCAAACTTCATAAGTATAGCGCCGCCGCAGCATCCGGGCGAATCCGGACACCGCGGCGGCGCAAATGAAGCAGAGATGCGTGAGAGTTCTAGACAGTAGTCCTTACTTAAGCTCAGGCCAGAAATCCTTGTTGGCCTCGATGAGCTCGTCCAGGATCTGCTTAGCAACGCTTGCCGAAGGAATGGTCTTGGAGAGCGTGAGCGCCTGCCAGAGCTTCTGGTAGCTGCCCTCGACCCAAGCCTGGACAACGAGCTTCTCGACGGAAACCTGCTGCTCCATCAGGCCCTTCTGGAACTGCGGGATCGGGCCCTGGCAAATCTTCTCAAAGCCGTTGGAACCGACGATGCAAGGCACCTCGACCATGGCCGTCGGGTCGAAGTTGGGCACAGCACCATCGTTGGGGACGATCAGCAGGAAGCGCTCGAGCGTGTTCTCGGCCAGCGCGCAGGCAAGGTCGACGATGTAGTTGGCGTGTACGTCGGGCTCAAAGCCGCCGTCCTTGGCAGTACCCTTGGCGATGATGTCGCGGCAAGCGCCAAAGACCTTCTTCTCGCGGCCGTCCATAACCTCATTGGCGCGAGTGTAGTTGGGGTCAGACGTCTCGACAACATAGTCCGGGTACAGGTAGTACTTGAGGTAGGTGTTGGGAATCGTCTCGGGATCGACAGCATAGACATCTTTGGCCTTGTCGAAGGTGTGAATCCAGCTCTCCTCGACGTGCTGCTCCTTACCGGCCTCGTGCTCAATGCCGTCCAAGTAGCCGTTCTTTGCCATGTGCTCCTTGATCTGCGGCATGAGGTCGTTGCCATCCTTGTCGTAGATCTTGCTCCACCAACCAAAGTGGTTGAGGCCGTAGTAGCTGTACTGCAGCTCGCGACGATCCTTGATGCCGCACATACGGCTCATCTTATCCATAAGGTCGATCGGCATGTCGCAGATGTTGATGATGCGGCTGTTGGGGCGCAGCACGCGGCAGGCCTCGGCGACGATGGCCGCGGGGTTGGAGTAGTTGAGCATCCAGGCGTTGGGGCTGTACTTCTCCATGTAGTCGAGGATCTCGATGACACCACCGATGGAGCGCATGCCGTAGGCGATACCGCCGGCACCGCAGGTCTCTTGGCCAACGCAGCCGTACTTGAGAGGAATCTTCTCGTCGAGCTCACGCATAGCGTACAGGCCAACGCGGATGTGAGCGAGAACGAAGTCAGTACCGGTAAAAGCGGTCTCGGGGTCGGTGGTGTAGCTAAACTCAACCTCGGGGGCGTTCTCGTGGAAGTAGATCTCGCAGGCCTTGGCCACGGTCTCTTGGCGCTCGGCGTTGTTGTCGTAGAAGGTCACCTTGTTGACCGGGAAGCGGTCGCGCTCCTCAAGCAGCATCAGAGCGATGCCCGGGGTGAAGGTAGAGCCACCGCCGGCAATGGTCACGGCATAGTTCTTCTTGGACATGATGTCCTCCTCATTCTGGCCGCTTGCTCAATCCATCCCCGCACGCGGCCTTGCGCGGTTTGGAATTGTTACCTAGAAGTTGAGTTTTTTATCTCTAGAATCGGCCTTGCAGTGCATACCGGCTCTGCAAGGCCGGTTGTTTCGATGGACGATGGTTTACAGAAGACTCTCGAACTTCAGAAGACTCTCGAACTTCTCGCGAACCTGCGGGACGGTAAGGCCGATGATGACCTGGATTGACTGACCTTGGACCACCAAGCCATGCGTACCGATCGCCTTGAAGGAAGCCTCGGGTGCAACGACGCCCTTGTCCTTGACGTTAACGCGCAGACGGGTAGCGCAGTTCGTTACATCGATGATGTTATCCGCGCCACCGAGCAGATCGAGGATGTTCTCGGCAAGCACCAAGCGCTCATCATCTTTACTCTGGGCGACCGTTTTGCCAGCACCGCCCTGCTTTTGCTTGTAGTCGGCCTTGGACTTGAGCTCGACCTCAACATCGTCATCCTCGCGACCGGGGGTCTTAAAGTCGAACTTGACGATCAGGAAACGGAAGACCACGACCCAAAGAGCGGTAAAGCACAGACCGACAAGGATGGAGATGGCGTACTGCAGACCGTGTGCGGCCCAAAGGGGCAGCCAGTCCCACGAGAGCATCGAGATGATGCCGCCGTCGAAGATGCCCACGACGCCAAGGAGGTTTTGAGCCATGCAGCCGAGCGCTCCGAGCACGCAGTGGACGACGAACAGGCCGGGCGCAATGAACAGGAAGGTAAAGTCAAGCGGCTCGGTGATACCGCAAAGCATAGCGGTAAGGGTGACCGGGATCAGCAGAGCCTTGACGCGCTGCTTGCGCTCGGGTTTGGCGGTCATATAAAACGCAATGGCGACGCCAAGCGAGCCGAAGACCTTAGTCCAACCAGGGCAGGTATAGGCAGCCCAGGGTGCGGCATCCTTAAGAGCAATGCTCGGATCGGCAGCCAGTTGGGGCAGGATGTTGGCCCAAGCAGCAAAGATGCCGCCGTTGACCGCCGCGTTGTCGTAATAGAACGGCGTATAGATAAAGTGGTGCAGGCCTGTAGGGATCAGCACGCGCTCGAAGAAAGCAAAGACACCCACGCCAAACGTACCGGCAGAAAGGATGAATCCCTGGAAGGCGGAGATAGCAGCCTGAACATGCGGCCACACCAGGCAGGCGATAAGAGCGACCGGAACCATAACGAAGAAACCGATCATATAGATGAACACGGAACCCGAGAACACGCCCAACCACTCGGGGAGCTCGGTGTCGAAGAACTTATTATGCAGCATCGTGGCGATACCAGAGATAATGAGCGCGCCCATGATGCCCATATCAAGCGTTTTGATGCTTGCGATAGTGGCAAGACCAGTACCGCTGCCCGCCTCGACAGAGTAGTCGACCCCAAAGACAGGGCCCCACTGCCCCAAGATTGTGCTTACAAAGTAGTTGAAGGTAAGGTAGATGGCCAAAGCCTCCATGCAGCAGCGAGCGTTCTGCTTGTTCGCGAGCGAGATTGGCAACGCTACGCAAAACAGCAACGGCATCTGGTTAAAGAGCGTCCAACCACCCTGGAGCAGCACATTCCAGCAATCAAACCAAAGATGGCCCGCAGTGGCCATCTCGCCAAAGATCGCCTCGGTGGTAAACAACGTACCCAGGCCAACGACAATTCCGGAAAATGCGAAAAGAATTGCAGGCGTGTACATTGCACCGCCGAAACGTTGTATCTTTTGCATCATGACGGGGAATCCCCCTCTCTTCATTCGGAGCGACTGCGGTTTTGGCTTCACTCGAGACCGCAGACGCGCCGTTTGCGTGTACCTCGTGCAATTGGACGGGTGGGCCCGTGTCCCCGGCTTCTTGCGCTTCTATTTTTATCATATCACTTATCTAGACAAGTTGATACGGTTTCTATGTTCGGTCAGCGGTCGATTATTGGCCGTAAACGGTATAAGTCCAGTATTTTGCCTGCTAAATCTAACATAGCTTATGGCCGCAAAATAAATTTCTTTTCAACTTGTCTAGATGTGCTTGTCTATACCTGTAGACATGCCTATACTTCATTACAATATTCACCGCCACGTTAAGGAGTCACCATGAAAAGCGCGGTCTTCTATGGAAAGCACGACCTCAGAGTCGAGGAATCGGCAAAGCCGGCCGTGGGCAAGCGCGACGTTCTGATCAACGTCAAAGCTTGCGGCGTCTGCGGCACCGACGTGCATATCTATGAAGGCGACAAGGGCGCGGCCGACGTTACCCCGCCCACGATCCTTGGTCATGAGTTCGCGGGCGTTGTCGAGGCCGTGGGCAGCGACGTCGCTGGCTTTAAACCGGGCGATCGCGTGTGCATCGACCCAAACCATCCCTGCGGCTGCTGCGAACCCTGCCGCGACGGAATCAACCACTACTGCGAGCATATGACCGGTTACGGCACCACCGTTAACGGCGGCTTTGCCGAGTACTGCTCCGTCGATATGCAGCAAGTCTACAAGTTGGGCGATCACACCAGCTTTGAGCAGGGTGCTATGACCGAGCCCGTCGCCTGCTGCCTGCACGGCATCGATATGTGCAACATCAAGCCCGGCAGCACAGTTGTTGTTATCGGCGGTGGCATGATCGGCCTGCTCATGATGCAGCTTGCTAAAAACGCCGGCGCCACCAAGGTTGTCTTGCTCGAGCCTGTCGAAGGCAAGCGCGAGGTTGCGCTCAAACTCGGCGCCGACCTGGCAATTGATTCCATCCACGAGGACGTCCCGGCCCGCCTGAAGCAGGAGGGCGTCGGCAACGTCGATGTCGTTATCGAGTGCGTTGGCAAGCCCGTCACCATCGAGCAGGCCATCCAGATCGCCGGCCACAAGGCTACGGTCATGATGTTCGGCCTCACCAAGCCCGATGAGACAATCACCGTCAAGCCCTTCGAGGTCTTCCAGAAGGAGCTCGTGCTTACCTCGTCCTACATCAACCCTTATACGCAGCGTCGCGCGCTCGAGCTCATCGACTCTGGCAGGCTCGACGTATCCTCGATGGTCGCCAAGGTGGCTTCCCTCGACGAACTCGGCGCCATCCTGTCAGACCCAGCTCTGCGTGCCATGGGTAAATATATAATCGACCCCAGCAAGTAAATCGATCGACACCTGCGCGAGCAGTCCTCATCCACCGCTCGCGCACTCAGCTCTAGGAGACCGTCATGGCGCGAGCCATCTTCCAAACCATTTATGACAACGTGAAGCAGTCGATTGACGACGGCACATACGCCTATCTAAGCTATCTGCCTTCGGAGACTGAACTCACGCAACTGTTTGGCTGTTCGCGCATGACGGTCCGTCGCGCCATCTCGATGCTTGCGGCAGATGGATACGTGCTCCCCCAGCAAGGCAAAGGCATGCGCGTCATTCGCAACATCAGTGACGAGACGAATCGTGGTGGCGGCGGACTCGAGACCTTTAAGGAAATCGCAGCTAGCCGAGGCTTTGAGCTCAAAACGGTCACCACTGTCTTTGAGCTCCTCGTCTGTAACAAGGCGCTCTCCAAGATTACCGGGTTTCCCGAAGGCTGTGAACTCACACGTGCTAAACGCATCCGTTATGCAGACGGACGAGCCGTGTGCTCCGACGACTCCTATTACCTAAGCTCACAGGTACCGGGGCTGACACCCGAGATTGTCAACGACTCGATCTATCGTTACCTCGAAGAAGGCCTTGGAATTAAGATTGCCACGGGCAAACGCGATGTAACGATTGAGCATCCCACGCCCGAGGATACACGCGTACTCGATCTCGACGACTTTAACGCACTCGCCGTTGTACGCGGGCAGACCTACAACGCCGACGGCATCCTTATGGAATACACCGAGACAAAGCAGGTTCCCAGCTTCTTTTTACTCCACGAAACGGTCACCCGCCGCAATAACGGCAGCGAGACCCATCAGAGCAGTATGAGCTAACCATCTATTAGTTGCGGTGGAATAGTTCCTAGAATGGCCAGCTTAAGGGCAAGACGGGAACTATTCCACCGCAACTTTTTTGGCCGGCGGGGCAGTACCTGTCCCACCGGCCATCATGTACGCTCTTTTAGCTAGTCCGCGAGCTTTTCCACCTGGTCGAGCATCTTGTCAAGCTTGGCCTTTGCCTCGGCCTTGACCTTCTCAGCTTCTTCGTGAGCCTTCGCCTTCTGGGCGGCCTTTTCCTCGGCCTCGGGATCGACGACGACCAGGTTGGATGCATCATGCTCAACCAACTTAAGCGCATGCTCGGGGCACACCTTGACGCAGGCTCCGCAACCTAGGCAATACGTGGACTCCAGTGCAAAGCGACCGCTTCCCACCAAATCGCAGGCAAACGTGGGGCACACGTTGACGCACTCGCCGCACGACGTGCACTTGTCAAAATCGCACTCCGGCGTGCTCACCTGCATGTTCTGGGCAAGCTCGGGGTGGTTCTGCAGCGTCGAGAGCACCAGCTGCCGCCCGTGCGTGAGCGAACGGCGACGCTTAGTCGTCGTGGTGCCGCACATGGTGTTGAGCGTACGCTCGAGCTGCGTGATCTGGTGACGGTGGGCCTTCAACTTCTGCGTCACCGAGGCCAGTGCCGCCGTCGCCGGGTTGAGCTTAGTCACGGTTAGACCCGTGGTGCGGGCAATCTTTTCCATGTACTCCTTACGCTCGTACTCGCGGCGCTTATGGCATTTGAGGCTCTTGGGGTCGACCTCCAGGCCCATGCCCGTACCGGCCCACTCCTCGGCCTTCGCAATCGCCTCGCCCAGAATATCCTCACCGCCGGTGTTGCGGCATTTATCGCACACGCCCAACGGCAGGTACACACTCACGTTGGGATAGTCCGCCAGCACCGAGAACCAAGTCTCGGCCGTAATATCGCCCACGCAGGCAACGACGACCTCGTTTTCGCGCGGCATGCGCTTGAGGGCGCGCGTGCAGGTGACGTAGGCGGTCTCATGGCTCGTAGCGGCAGAGACGATATCGTCATACAGGTTTTTGGGCGCCAGGCGCGGCGAGATGATCGCCTCGGTCGGACAGGCAGCGGCGCACAGGCCGCACTTGCGACAGG
The DNA here is from genome assembly GCA_900541745.1 of uncultured Collinsella sp. GTDB lineage: Bacteria > Actinomycetota > Coriobacteriia > Coriobacteriales > Coriobacteriaceae > Collinsella. The sequence goes on from UQLA01000004.1 coordinate 54,255, forward strand.
AGTCGAGGATCTCGATGGAGTCTTCCTCGACCTCGATAGCGTTGACCGGGCATACGTCCATGCACGCGGTGCAGCCGCTCTTTTCGTTTTTGCAGGTCAAACACGGGATGGTGTTGCCGCGCGGGCGCTCCTTGTAGTCGGCAGGATTCCACTGCGGCGCCGACGGATCGAGTGCATCGGTCACACCGCCAAGCGGGTTTTTAAGAAAGTCGAAACCCTTGCTGATCTCGATAATGTCATCAAACAGATCGTGTTCCTGCGCCATGCGCGGCCCCTCCCTGAGCAGTGCAAACAAGCAAGAGATAATGATACGCTATCGGCCCGTGCCTCGGGCAAATTACACGCGGCGCACCTTTGAGGCAAATAGTCTATAGCCTATCGCCGCCTCGATTGCACAAGATCGATCAAACGCCAAGCTATGCCTCGCACATGAGCTGCACAAGCTTTTGTTTGGTCACCTTGGCCTGCTCGTTAGCCATATTGCGTTCGTTTCTAAAGGCCGCATCTGCAACGCTCATCAGGTCGGTAACGGAGATCTCGCCAAGTCCCAGCTCCGCGAGCGTCGTCGGTAGGCCGACGCGCTGGCAAAACTCGAGCACCTGATCAAGCTCGGGCGCACGCTCCAAACGAAGCTGGACCACTAGGCCAAATGCCACGGCCTCGCCGTGCATGGCCTTGCACTCGGGCAGGATCGTCAACCCGTTGGCGATGGCATGTGCCAACGCCAAGCCACCGCTCTCAAAGCCGACGCCCGAGAGCAGAATATTGCACTCGATCAGGCGCTCAACCGCCGGCGATATACGGCCCTTTTTGAGATCGCGCTTGGCAGCGACGCCGCACTCCATGAGTGTGTCATAGCAGGCACGAGCCGCAACCAAAGCCAAGTGCCCCGGCGCGCCACCGTGTTCGTTGACGCCGTGCGCCGCGGCGCACGAACGCGCCTCGAAGTACGTTGCCAGCGCATCGCCCATGCCAGCGACCGTCATACGCAGCGGGGCCGCCGCGACCACGTTGGTATCGACCACGACCAGGTCTGGATTCTTCTCGAGCATCAGGTAGCGGTCGAACGACCCATCCTCGTGATACAACACCGAAATCGCGCTGCACGGACCGTCCATCGAAGCCGCCGTGGGGCATACGCACAACGGCAACTCGGCATAAAACGCAACGGCCTTGGCGATATCGAGCATCTTGCCGCCGCCAATACCCACCACCATGTCGCAATACTCAGCCCGGGCTTCCTTAGCCATTTCAACAACGGCCTCTTCCGTACACGGACCGTTATAGATCTTAAAGAATGGCTCGCTTAGATCTTCGTCCAGAAATCCATCGACGATCTGCCTGCACAGCCGATCCTCGGTGCCCTGGTCAAACAGGACATAGGCAGCGCAACCCAACCATGACAAATACCTGCCCTGACGCGAGAGCTCACCCGGCCCCTGAACATACCGACCGGGACCGCCATAAACCATGGGAAGCGCCATACGAGAATCCGCCCTTTCATCAACAACAATTGGTGCAAAGCAACCTGACCCCTTTGCACCATAGCAAAAAGGGGCAAAGCCATCTGCTGGCTTTGCCCCTTCCTTAGCTTGATTTACTCATCCATGAGATAGTAGTGGCCCAGCGCGTCGGCACCCAGGATGGCGTTTGCGACCATCTCGGGCGTCACCTCAAACGGCATGTTGCACATGGTGTCCTCGGGCGCGCACGCGGCCTCGGCAACAATCATGGCCTTCTCGCGCGTAACCTCGGCAACGCCCAGCTCCTTCATCGTGACCGGCAGGCCCAGCTCAATGCAGAAGCCCAAGACTTCCTCGAGCTTCTCGGTCGGGGCATCCTCGAGCACCAGCTGGACGATAGTGCCAAAGGCGACCTTCTCGCCGTGATACATGCTGTGGCACTCGGGCAGCATCGTCAGGCCATTGTGGATGGCATGAGCAGCAGCGAGGCCCGAGCTCTCAAAGCCAATGCCCGAAAGCAGCGTGTTGGCCTCAATGATGTGCTCGACGGCAGGCGTGAGCGCACCCTTCTCCAGCGCAACCTTGGCCTTGACGCCATCGGCCATAAGCGTCTCGTAGCAGAGCTTGGCAAGCGCCAAGCCGGCCATTCCGCCCTTGCCGCCGGCACAAGTGCCACCGTCGGCATCATGCGTCGCCTGGGCCTCAAAGTAGGTTGCGAGCGCATCGCCCATACCGGAAACCGTCAGGCGCACCGGGCTCGCCGCGATAACCGTCGTATCCATCAGGACAATGTTGGGGTTTGCCTTCAGGAAGAGGTACTTGTCGAACTGGCCGTCATCGGTATAGAGCACCGAAAGCGCCGAGCACGGGGCATCGGTCGAAGCAATGGTGGGGCAAATGATAACCGGGGACTCCAGGTAATAGGCGACGGCCTTCGCGGTGTCGAGGATCTTGCCGCCACCGACGCCGACGATGATGTCGCAACCGTTGTCACGGGCGAGCGCAACCAGGCGATCGACCTCGCCCTTGGAGCACTCGCCGTTAAAGTCCTCAAACAGCAGCTCGGCCTTGGCCTCGGCAAAGCCGCCCTCGATCTTGGCACCGACGCGCTTCTTGCCCGAAGGCGTCACGATGACGAGGGCCTTAGCGCCGAGCGGCTCAACGTAAGAGCCGAGCTTGGCGAGCTCGTCCGGACCCTGGATGTACTTGCTGGGGCTATTGAAAATTGCAGCCATAACTATCCCATTCTCTAAAAGAAAAAAGAAAGGGGCTCCGTACGGATACGTGCGGAGCCCCTCGTTACGATAACAAGAGTCGATTAGAAATCGATGTCGGTGTCGTAGTAGCAGGCCTTGAGGATCTTCTCGAAGTCGGCAGCCTTGGTCTCACGCGGGTTCTCCGGCGTGCAGGCGTCCTGCTCGGCGTTCGCGGCGATCTCGGGCAGCTTGGCGAGGAACTCCTCCTCGGAAACCATCTGCGGGTTCTCGGCGTCGACCTTCACGCCACCATTCGCGTAATCCTTGATGGACTGCGGAATGTTGAGCTGGTCGTTGAGGTCGCGAATCTTCTGGACGAGCGCAGCGATGAGCTCCTCGTTGGTCTCGCCGGGAAGGTGCAGGATCTCCTTGGCCACGTAAGCATAACGCTCGGCAGCACGCGGGTCCTTGGAGTTCCACTGGATGACCTTGCCCAGGTACATGGCGTTAGCAGCACCGTGGATGATGTGACCGTTCTCGAAGGCGGCACCGGTCTTGTGAGCCATGGAGTGAACGATGCCCAGCAGGCCCGAGGAGAAGGCGATACCGGCGATGCACTGAGCCTCGTGCATGTGCTGACGGGCCTCATGGTCGCCAGCATAGGACTTGGGCAGCCACTCGACGATCTCGCGGATGCCGTGCAGAGCGTTGGCGTCGGTGAACATAGAGGCGCAGGTGGAAACGTAGGCCTCCATGCAGTGGGTCAGAGCGTCCATGCCGGTGTGAGCGCACAGCTTGGCGGGCATGGTGTAGGTGAGCTCGGGGTCGACGATGGCGACATCAGGGGTGATGTTGAAGTCGGCCAGCGGGTACTTGATGCCCTTGGCGTAGTCGGTGATGACGGAGAAGGCAGTGACCTCGGTAGCGGTACCGGAGGTAGAGGAGATGGCGCAGAAGTGAGCCTTCTGACGCAGCTCGGGGAAGCTGAACGGCTGGATGATGTTATCGAAGGACTCCTCGGGATACTCGTAGAAGACCCACATGGCCTTAGCGGCATCGATGGGCGAGCCGCCGCCGATGGCGATAATCCAGTCGGGCTCGAACTCGCGCATGGCCTCGGCGCCCTTCATGACCGTCTCGATGGACGGATCGGACTCGACGCCCTCGAACAGCTTGACCTCGAAACCGCCTTCCTTAAGGTCGGCCTCAACGTCCTGCAGGAACCCGCCGCGGCGCATAGAGCTGCCGCCAGAAACGATGATGGCCTTCTTGCCCTTGAGGTTCTTCACCTCGTGGCGAGCGCCCTCACCAAAGTACAGATCGCGAGGATTGGTAAAACGTCCCATACTGTGCCTCCTAAACAAGCCCCTCTTAGACTTGCGTATATAACGGAGCACCCGATTGGCTCCGTTAGGACCGTTTTGCGCGTTGCCGGCGATGACAATGCGCGATGTCTGAACGTCTCAACGCTCAGACAAACACTATTTTACCGTTCTGGTTGGTCAGTTATTCACCTAAAGCCGATAATGATGAAACGTTTTTTCTATCCCTGAAGACCCTTGTGGGGCATTCATACTCCCAAGCTGGGCAAACGTTTTATCAGGGTTAACCACATATCCCGGGCAGGACTGTGCCCCTCCAAAATGTGCCCCGTTCGCCGCCAAAAATCGACCGTTTACGGCACTGTGATACCACCCGCGCAACCGAGGTGCCGACATTTGTGCGACATCCGTCTTCGTGGTGCAAAGGTGCAAGTCCAAGCGCGGCACCCCCGGTGTGCCACATGCGAGTAAACTAGAACTTTATATAGAGACATTTGAACCCTAACCGCAGCAAAGGAGGCCCCATGGCATTCGATCCCATTCAAGAGGATTGCCATCGCCTCGTTCTTGAGGCCTTGCGCCGCGACAATATCCCGCTCACTGACGGCCCCGCCGTCGAGCGTCTGATGGAACAATTCACCCGTAACCCCGCGCCGCTCATCGTGCACGACCGCGACCGCGCCGGGCATCTGATCGCCAAGGTGGTCGAGGCCGTCGACTACCGCATTCCCTTTATCCCCGACGATGCCCAAGCCGAGCAGGAAGAGGCAGCCGCCGAGAACATGCTCCGCGAGGCAGCCGCGCTCGATCCGGCCAACTGGGATGCCCAGCGCATGCTGACGGCGCTCACCGCCGAATCCAACGAGGAATACGTACAGTATCTGGTGTCCAAGTGCGACGAGGTGGAGCACGACCTGGCGCTCAAGATTGCCTCGGCACAGGACCCCTACGAGCGTGAGGCCGCAGGCGACCTGACCCGCCGTCCCTACCTGCGCTGGCTTGCCGCCTTGGCATCGCGCGCGCTCATTAGCGGCCGCTACCGCATGTCGCTGGATGCCGCGAATCGCAGCCTGGACTTTGCGCCCAACGACCCCGCTGGCGTCCGCCATACCGCGATGCTTGCCATGGCAAAGCTCGAATACCCTGCCGAGGAGCTCAAGCGTTTTCGTTCCGCCCACTCCGTACCCTATCTTGCCAACACGCCGCTGCGCCGCCGTCCCAAGGACGCAGAGCGCGACTTGGACCCGTGGACGCTCATCGCACTGATGAGCGCAGCCTGGCGCGAACTGGATTACGAGGGCGCCGAGCACTACCTGCGCATCCTGGTGCGCTCATGCCCGCACGCAGCCGAAGCACTCTACTTCCAAGCCGAGTTTCCCGATGGCATCTATGCCCGCGTCAACGTAGGTCCGGGCTCCACCGATGAGCTTGTCCTTGCCCTGTCCGAGGCGACGCCGGTGCTGCAGGAGGGCCTAGGCGCGCCCGACAACGCCAGCTTTGCCGCCTGGGTCGCCACCAACGACATCGTGCGCTCTCAGATCGACGAACGAATCCTGCGCGCGGCCGAACAGGGATTGCCGTTTAAGGGAGGAGACCTCTAATGGATCCGAGCGTCTACATCCCCGCCTATCTGGAGCGCACCTATCTGGCGTCGCACCCCGAACTCACCGATGCAGCACGCGAGCTTGTCCATAACGACATCAGCGCAAACCCCCACAAGTATGCGCAGACCGAGCATGCCCAAGCGCTGCTGTCCTATGCCGGCGTTCATCGTCATTTGCTTGACGAGCTTCGCCGCATCGAGGACATGGGCAGCGACGAGGAGTTTGAGCAGACGCGCAACCGTCTGTTCGACGATATGCGCGATGAGCTGCTCAAGATCGTCCGCGTCGATGCACTTGCCGTCGATGCGCAGTTGCTCGCCATCATCCTGGCGGACACGCCCGTCGATGCCTGCCTGGGCGACCTGATGAAGCTCGAGGCGAGCACGGCCGACTACCTGCAACAGAGCGTGCCCGGTTTTGATATGGAGGCTCCGCACTACTGGGCCAATAATGTTTTGGCCGACGGTATCACCGCAGCAGACCTTACCGTGAGCGAGCCGGCTCTAATCGGGTGGCTCCACACGCTCGAGGCCATCTCGCAGCTGTGTATGGCGAGCGCTCGTTACCGCGCCGCCGCCAACTATTCTCGCCGTGTCCTTAAGGCGGAGGGCTATCCCACCCGGGCCGCCGGCACCGTGTTGCTTGCCCTCGCCCGCTTGGAAGACCAGGACGGTTTTTTTGCCCTGGCCCATCAGCTCGAGGAGCAGATGGGGGCAGACGCACTCGAGAACTCCCCCTGGTACCTGCTCGCCCGCACGATTCTGCTGTTCAAAACAAACAAGATGCGCCCGGCGACGCGCGCGCTGCGTGAGTTCGCTAACCGTTGCGAGGGCGGCGCGTTCTTCTTGCTGAACCCCATGTACCAGACGCCGTACCTTCCCTGCCGACCCGAGCCACGCGACCCCTGGGACCTCTCGCACCAGGCGGTTTGGGAAGCCGACGGCATTATCTCGGACACCCCCGACTTTGCCCCCTGGGCCAACGCCTGCGAAGATGTATCGCAGCTTGCCCAGGAATTTGCGCGCCGCTACGGCTTTTAGCGACGCAATCGCCCCGACCATGTCATCTATGTTAGGAACGGCTTCATGAACCTCCGCTCATCTCTCGCCTGTACCTCGAGCGATATCGCCCGCTGGGGACTGCGCTCTGTCCTCAAGCGCCAGGGTGGCGTGCTTCCCGGCCGCATCGCCATGAGGATCGACCCCGAGCTGCTAAGCGACCTCGCGAGCCTGGTCGACCGCAGCGTGGTGATCACCGGCACCAATGGCAAGACCACCACCTCCAACCTCATCGCCGACGCAGTTGCTGCCAGCGGCGCTACCGTGGTGTGCAACCGTGCCGGCAACAATATGGAGCCTGGTGTGGTGGGTGCTCTGCTCGAGGCCCGCGGCGGCCTTAAGCACACCAGCAGCGGCAAGCGCGTGGGCGTTTTTGAGTGCGACGAGCTCTACACCGTACGCGTTCTGCCCAAGCTCAAGCCGACGTACTTTGTGCTGCTCAACCTGTTCCGCGACCAGCTAGACCGCTACGGCGAGATCGACCATACCCAAGACGTCATCGCCCATGCGTTGGAGCTCTCTCCGGCAACAACGCTCATCTACAACGCAGACGACCCGCTGTGTGCCGCAATCGCCGCGCGCGTTCCCAATGCAAGCATCGCCTTTGGCATCGACGGCGCCACCAACACCGAGTCCGACCGCATTAGCGACTCGCGTTTTTGCTCACAGTGCAACGCACCGTTGGAGTACGACTATGTGCAGTACGGACAGCTTGGCGCATACCATTGCCCCTCGTGCGGCTGGGCCCGCCCTGGGCTTGTCCGTCGCGTGACGGGCGTGGAGCTCGGCTGCGACGGCTACGGCTTTGACCTGGTGTTTGGATCTACGCCCGACGCGGCTGCCGTGCACATCGCCACACGCTACAACGGCCTGTATATGGTCTACAACGTAGCCGCAGCCTTCTTCGCCGCCCTCGAGCTGGGCGTGAACACCGCACGCCTGCAGCCCACGCTCGACGCCTACGTGCCAGCAGGTGGTCGCATGGGCCGTTGGAATATCGCCGGCCGAACCGTCGAGGCCAATCTGGCCAAGAATCCCGTAGGCTTCGATCGACAAATCCAGTCCATTAAAACAGCAGGTGGCAGGCTCTGCGCCTTTTTCCTGAACGACAACGACGCCGACGGCCACGATGTCTCGTGGATCTACGACGTCGACTTTGAGCGCATCGCCGACACAACGGGGCTTGTCGCCTTTGCTGGCGGCACGCGCGCGCACGATATGCAGGTACGCCTGAAGTACGCCGGCATCGACGCCGCCATCATCTCGAATATCGAGCAGGCGATTGGCGCCGTGGCAGACGAGGAGGCTGGCGACACTTTCTACGCCGTCGCCAACTACACGGCCTTCCCGCCGCTGGTCAAGGAACTCGACGGGCTTAAAGACGACGATGCAAGCTCGGTTGCCTCCTGCGCCGTAACACGCGCCGATGGGAGCGCTGTCCCCACCGATATTGCGCCGGTCGAGCTTTCGCGCCCGCTGCGCATCGTCTACCTTTATCCCGATGCCCTCAACCTCTATGGCGACGGCGGCAACGTCATCGCCCTCGAGCGCCGCTGCGCCTGGCGTGGCATTCCCGTGCGCGTGGACGAGGTCCGCATGGGCGATGTGCTCGATCTCACCGACGCCGATATCGTCATGATGGGCGGCGGCTCCGATCGCGACCAGCTGGCCGTGGCGCACGAGCTGCTCGCTCAAAAAGACAAGGTCGCGGCCTATGTTGAGGACGGCGGTTCGCTGCTCGCCATCTGCGGCAGCTATCAGCTGCTCGGCCGTTCGTACTATATGGGCGAAGATCGCATTGAGGGCATGGGCATCATTGCCGCCGAGACCGTGCGCGGCTCCGACCGTCTGATCGGCAACGTTGCCGTCAAGACCGACCTGGCACCCGAGCCCTTTGTGGGATTCGAGAACCACGGCGGCCGCACTCTGCTCGACGCAGATGCCACGCCGCTTGGAACGTCCGTCGTCACGGGCACCGGCAACAACGGAGACGACGGCTTCGAGGGTCTGATCTACAAGGGCGTCATCGGCACGTACCTGCATGGCCCGGCGCTGCCCAAGAACCCCGAGCTCGCCGACTGGCTCATCGCGCACGCCCTCGAGCGCCGCGGCGATGCACAGGCCACAGCCCTGCTGCCGCTCAAGTCCCTCGACGACACCTACGAGCACGCCGCCCACGACGCAGCCATGAAGCTCCTCCCCTAACGCCCCGCCACCACAAAGGGACAGGCACCTTTGTGGTGGTTTTCCAGTTTGCCAACGATATACGCGCCGGCAAAAAAGTCTGCTATACTCTTTCCCGCTGTCCCCATCGTCTAGCGGCCAAGGACGCCACCCTTTCAAGGTGGATATCGCGGGTTCGAATCCCGCTGGGGGCACCACAGAATCTGAGAAGCCCGTTACCAATTCGGTGGCGGGCTTTTTGCTACCCATGCGCCGGGATTCGAACCCGACAGGGTGCGGAGCTGAGGAAACGCGCAAGCGTTTTCCAGCGCAGCACGCAAGGAGCGGAGCGACGCAGCGAATGCGGGCGGCGCCAGCCGCACGCGGACATCCCGCTGGGGGCACCACAGAATCTGAGAAGCCCGTTACCAATTCGGTGGCGGGCTTTTTGCTACCCATGCGCCGGGATTCGAACCCGACAGGGTGCGGAGCTGAGGAAACGCGCAAGCGTTTTCCAGCGCAGCACGCAAGGAGCGGAGCGACGCAGCGAATGCGGGCGGCGCCAGCCGCACGCGGACATCCCGCTGGGGGCACCACAGAATCTGAGAAGCCCGTTACCAATTCGGTGGCGGGCTTTTTGCTACCGATATGCCAGGATTCGAACCCCGAGGGCATTAAATCACACTGTCATCCAAGGGTCCGTGGGCAAAAAATAGCAAATATGAGTACTGTTACCAATTTAGTGGCAGCGATTTCATGCCATCAGAAGGCGATTTCAACGCCAGGGGTCCTACGGCGGAAGGATTGCAGGCGTTTATTAGCCATGTTCTTGAACATATGTTGCGTAACACTACATATTTTGCAAAAAGATAATGCTACGGGACTTGTGACAGTACTCATATTTGACGTTTTTTGCCCACGACCTCTTATTGCGTGGGTGAATCAGTTGCAAAACGGGCTTCAAAGCGTCCTTCTCAAACAAAAAGCCGGGGCCCGCACGATGCGGACCCCGGCTCAATACCGTGACGATATGTCAGTTACATTCTACACGTAGAACAGGATGTCGTCGTAGGTCGGAACCGGCCAGTAGTCGGCGGCCACGATCTCCTCCATGGCATCCACGGCGGCGCGCAGCGTATCCATAGCGGGAACGACCTCGTGTGCATACACATTGGCCTGCTCCTGGCCATCGAGGGCCTCGGCCTTCTGATGCACGGCGTCGAGCGCCTTGATGGAGTCGTTGATGGCGGTGATGCCGTTGCAGAGCTTGTTGAGCGTGTTCTGCTCGCACTGCATGGCGGCCTCAGCACCGGCGGCACGAATAGTCTCAAGTCCCTTAGCGACCTTGGTGGCGTAGGCGGTAATGACCGGGCGATAGGTACGACGCGCCTCGCGAACCATCGTGGTAGCCTCGATGTTCATGAGCTTGTTGTACTTCTCGAGCTTGCAGTCGTAGCGGCACTGGGCCTCGGCCTTGGTCAGGACACCCGTCTCCTCAAAGAGCGCGATAGCCTTATCGGAAACAAAGGCGGGCAGGGCGTCGGCCGTGGTCTTGTTGTTGGCAAGGCCGCGCTTCTCGGCCTCAATGGGCCACTCGTCGGAGTAACCGTCGCCGGAGAACAGGATGCGCTGGTGATCGGTCAGCACCTTCTTGCAGTACTCGAGCGCGGCGTCCTGGAACTTATCCTCGGGCGTACCCTCGAGTGCGTCGGCGAAGGACTTGAGCGACTTGGCCACGGCGGCATCGAGCACCAGGTTGGAGTCGGAAACGTTCTGCTCGGAGCCGCAGGCACGGAACTCGAACTTGTTGCCGGTGAAGGCGAACGGGGAGGTGCGGTTGCGGTCGGTGTTGTCCTGCATCAACTTGGGCAGGGTATCGGCGCCCAGGTCGAGCACGCCGCGCGTGGCATGGACGGAAGCCTTGCCATCGATGATCTTCTCGACGACCTCGGTAAGCTGGTCGCCCAGGAAGATGGACATAATCGCCGGAGGAGCCTCGTTGGCGCCCAGACGATGATCGTTGCCGGCCGAGGCAACGGAGGCACGCAAGAGCTCCTGATAGTTATCGACGGCCTCGATCACCGCGGTGAGGAAGACGATGAACTGCAGGTTGTCGAGCGGGGTGTCGCCCGGGTCGAGCAGGTTCTCGGACTCAGTGCCAAGCGACCAGTTGTTGTGCTTGCCCGAACCGTTGATGCCCTCGAAGGGCTTCTCGTGCAGCAGGCAGACCAAGTCGTGACGGGAGGCGATGAGCTTCATCTTCTCCATCATGACCAGATTCTGGTCGATGGCCTCGTTGACCTCGCCATAGACAGGGGCGAGCTCATGCTGGCAAGGAGCGACCTCGTTGTGCTTGGTCTTGGCGGGAATACCAAGCGCCCACAGTTCATCGTCCAGGTCCTTCATATAGGCCGAGACGGTGGGGCGGATAGCGCCAAAGTAGTGCTCCTCGAGCTCCTGGCCCTTGCAGGGAGCAGCACCAAAGAGGGTGCGGCCGGTGATGACCAGGTCCCTGCGCTTGCGGTAAGCGTCCTTCTTGATCAGGAAGTACTCCTGCTCATCGCCCACGGAAGGAACGACCTTCTTGGGGGTCTTACCAAACAGCGCCAAAACGCGCTTGGACTCACGCGAGAGCGCGGTCATGGAGCGCAGCAGCGGGGTCTTCTTGTCCAGGGCCTCGCCCGTGTAGGAGCAGAAAGCCGTGGGGATGCACAGGACATCGTCCTTGATAAAAGCGGGGCTAGTGGGATCCCAGGCGGTGTAGCCACGGGCCTCGAAGGTGGCGCGCAGGCCGCCGTTGGGGAAGCTGGAGGCGTCCGGCTCGCCCTGGATGAGGTTCTTGCCCGTAAACTTGGTAATGGCGGTGCCGTCGTGGTTGGGCTCGAGGAAGCTGTCGTGCTTCTCGGAAGTAATGCCCGAAAGCGGCTGGAACCAGTGCGCGTAGTGCGTCGCGCCCTTGGAGATGGCCCAGACCTTCATGGCGTGGGCAACGGCGTTGGCCACATCCAGGTCGAGCGGCTCACCGTCCTCGAGGGTTGCAGCAAGGCGCTTCCAAATGTCCTTGGGGAGGTAGTCCTTCATGACTTCCTCAGAGAACACCATGGTCCCGAAGCGGTCAGTAAGTTCGGCCATACGGAACTCCCTTCGTATCGGCACCGCGTGAGATGCGGTGTTGATTACTAACGAACGAGTCATAGCTTAGACTCGCCGTGTTTCCGCGACATTACCGTTATGTTGCTGTCGCGAAACCAATCAATGAGGTTACCGCATCACAGCGGCGCTGCCGCCCTTAATGGCCAATCAACTGTATAAATTGCAGACCTCTCCCCATGATTTAAGGGTAGTCAATTTGGGACGGGGCTTTCTTAACTGGTATTTCGCATCAAATACCATTCAATATAGCCCCATCTTAGATTGACTACCCTGTTATAGGAAATGCCGATAGCGAAGCATTTTCGATTGGTATCCCCAAATAGCGAGAGAAACTCCACCTTAGCGCAGTGGTGCTGTAGAATCCTTGCAACAAAACATCGCACCCAGGCATCTAAAGGAGCACGATATGCGCGTCGACGAGGTTTTTAAGCAGGCAGCATCCCAGGGCACCACACCCGTTTCGTTTGAGATGTTCCCGCCCAAGGGCGAGCTAACCCTCGACACGGCTCGCGAAGTGGCAGGCAATCTGTGCAAGCTTTCACCGAGCTTTGTCTCGGTCACCTGCTCGGCCGGCGGCTCGGGTAACGGTGCCACCACCGCCCCCATCGCGCATATGATTTCGAGCGAATTCGATACGCCCTCGGTAGCGCATCTCACCTGCGTGGGCCGCACCCACGCCGACATCGCCGCCAAGATTGACGAGTATCGCACCGCCGGCGTTGAAAACATCCTGGCCCTGCGTGGTGATCTTCCCGCTGGCGCGACTGAGGACGACAAGCCCGCCTCGGACTACGCCTACGCCCGCGACCTCATCCCCGAGCTCGTTGACGCCGGCTTTTGTGTGGGCGCCGCAGCCTACCCCGAGGGCCACATTGCCTGCGAGGACCTCAACGTCTCGGTCGAGCACCTCAAGCAAAAGCAAGATGCCGGCGCAAGCTTCTTTGTGACGCAGCTCTTTTTTGACAACGAGTGCTTCTACCGTTTTCGCGAGCTTGCCGACAAGGCCGGCATCACCGTGCCCATTACCGCGGGCATCATGCCGTTTATGGGCAAGTCGCAGATCAGCCGCATGGTCTTTATGTGCGGCGCGTCGCTGCCCTCCCCCGTCATCAAGATCCTCGCCAAGTACGAGAACGACCCCGAGAGCCTGCAGGCAGCCGGTGTAGATTATGCTGCTCGTCAGCTTTGCGACCTTAAGGAGCACGGCGCCGACGGCCTGCACCTGTACACTATGAACCGTCCTGCAATCGCCGCGACCATTATGGAGCGCCTGGGGTAATGGAAAAACCGCACGTCGATACAACCGTTGTTGAAGTGCCGGCCGACCTTGCGTCGCCGGCGCTTTACCGTATCGACGCTGCCCACCACCCTCGTGTCGACCGCGCCGAGATGCTGCGGTATCTGGGCTACGGCGGCCAGCAGATTGAGCCCGAGCTGTCGCAGCGTATTGAGCTTGTCGTTGAGCGCTTAGAGCTGGATATCGAGCCCCGCGGCGTGCGACGCGCGTTTGCCGTCGATGCCACGGGCGTCGACGAGCAGGGCGAGCCCTGCATCCGCTTGGTCGGCACCAACGTTGAGCTGCGGGGTCGTGATATCTATCGCCACCTTAAGGACGCCCGCCTGGCGGCGCTCATGGCATGTACCCTCGGGATGTCTGCCGAACGCCGTCTGCGAACCACCGGAACCCAGCAACCCCTGGAAGGCGCCGTGCTCGACGCCGCATGCTCTGCCTATGTAGAAGCCGCCGTCGAGCAGATGGACCAGCAGGTCAAGGCTGCGGCCGCCGCACACGGACTCGCCGGCAACTGGCGCTTCAGTCCCGGCTATGGCGACTGCCCACTCTCGGCCCAGCGCTCGATCGTAGCTGCGCTCAACGCCACGCGGCTCATCGGGCTTACCGTCACGCCGACCAGCCTGCTCATGCCCACCAAGAGCGTGACCGCGGTGATTGGCCTGTTCGACGGCGAAGTCCACGACGCCCAGAGCCGCCCCACCTGCAATATCTGCCGCATGCGTGAGCACTGCCGCTTCCGCGCCGCCCACACCACCTGCTATTCGCATTCTGAATAAAATGTCAATTGATAGCACGGTATCGAGGGAATCTCATCCGTATGTAAGCGGATGTCCTCACAAACAAGTACCATAAGATGCCAAATAACAACTATCTGAAAGCCAGTACATGCACAACATTCTGCAGTTCTCGCCACAACTAACCGCGCTTGAGTTTTTTTCAGGCATTGGCTTGGCTCGTGCCGGCATGGCAAAAGCCGGAATCAAAACAATCTGGGCAAATGACATAGACCATACTAAATGCGCCATGTACAGCCAGTGTTGGGGCGATGAGCATCTAGTCGAGCAGGATGTCCACACACTCGACCCCGACCTAATACCCCAAGCCGACATCGCATGGGCGTCAAGCCCTTGCACAAACTTATCTCTCGCGGGAAACAGGGAGGGACTTATCTCTGGCAAAGAGTCCAGTGCGTTCTTTGGCTTTATTAAGGCCATCGAAGGAATGAGCGATCGCGCCCCGCGGGCACTTGTTCTCGAAAATGTCATCGGCCTTGCCACGTCTAATAACAGTGATGACTTTAGACTCGTTTGCCAGGTATTTAATCGTTTAGGCTATTCATGCGACGCTTATTTTATCGATGCACGGCACTGGCTTCCCCAGTCACGCCCCCGCATGTTTGTCGTCGGATTAAAAAACCCTCTTCCCAACAGCCGACTCGATTCCTCGCTTCGCCCTGAAAAGGTCTCCTGGATTCACTCCGACCCTTCACTCATTACGCACGTCTCTCACCTAAACGAGCCGAGCCCACTTCGTATGACGGGCCTTGCAATGGTTGTTGAAAATATTCCCGAGGACGACAAGCGTTGGTGGAACAAAAACCAAATACAAGCATTTATCGACTCACTTGCACCGCATCAAGCAGAGCGCCTTCAGCGCTTCTTAAATGCCAAAGAAAAAATTGTTCGCACTGCTTACCGTCGCACGCGATCGGGCGTTGTGCGCTGGGAAATCCGTGAAGAAGAAATTGCCGGATGTCTAAGAACGGCCCGCGGCGGCTCATCAAGACAGGCAGTCGTTATATGCGAAAACGGAAAGATAGAAGTTCGCTGGATGACTGGAACTGAATATGCCCGTCTCCAAGGTGCTGACTCATGTCAGTTTAGCGGCTTCTCTGATGCTCAGATTCGCTACGCATTCGGCGATGCAGTTGCCGTGCCAGTTGTCACTTGGCTTATAAAAAATGCAGTCAAACCCGCGCTTATGTCTTCAAGGAACGGAGTGGACAATAATGGAAATGACCAATTGCTCCTTGAGCGAGCCCGATAAAGGCATCTTGGATGCCATTGAACTCTGGTACGAATCCAAGCGCAGCAAGCGAGGCAATGTCAACCGTAACGTCATGGCGGTTGGCATAGGTATAAGCGAGCTGTTGCAGAACCGTTTTCCGCTCACCGACGATTACGTGCAATCGGACAAGGGGAGCCAAGTACGAGGCCTAAGTGGAGCATGCATCAAAACAGTTTTAGCCAGACATGGGGAAACGCGTGCCTTCGCATCAGAGGGCGGCAGAACCTCACGCGGCACACTCCCGATGGCGCTTGAGCTTGCCACAATTATCAACTCTGCCCTACCCAGTGACACTTGCGAAGACACTCGTCTTGAAGCTGCGAATGCAATCGCCAATTTCTTCGTCGAGCGAATCCAGGTCGATTTCTTTAACCGGCAGAGAATCAAAGTCGAAATCGATCTTCAAAAACCAATTTCTGTCATTGTCGATGATATCCTAGCCGAAGCAAGCCTACGGTCCGATAAGCCAACAGGTACCGTCGCACAGCACCTGGTAGGTGCAAAACTGGAGATGTTATTTCCAACCATAGAAATCGGAAAGGACAACTCAAACGCCGCCGACCAGCAGACAGACCGTTCTGGCGATTTCCAAATCAATGATGCTGCATTTCATGTGACTGTATCGCCAATGGCCAAATTAACCGATCGATGCCGAGATAACATTCGAAATGGTATTCGGCCCATCGTCGTTGTCCCCCACGATAAAGTTTCCTTCGCTTACGGACTGTTCGAAAGTGAGGGACTCGGCAATCGCGTACAGGTTATCGCGCTCGAATCGTTTATCGGCATCAATATTGAAGAATTATCGTTCTACAAGCGAGGCCTAATTCGATTAAATGTCGCACGGCTTCTCGCCCACTACAACAAGCGAATCGAAGATATCGAGCCCGACAAATCTCTTCAAATAGAAATTCCTCAGTGGGCTCTAGACGAAATGGATGCACATGGCGAATAGCTCAAACATACTTATCACTCAAGATTCTGACGGTGCTGCGCTGGCGGCGCCCGTTGATGCTGCCCGTCGCAATGGCGCTGCATACAAGACACGCACGATCGACGACCTGCACATTAAGGATGACCGCCTGCGTGCCGCCATCGAAGGCACCGGGCACCTGCTGTTTGACGGCGGCATGGGCACCATGCTGCAGGCGGCTGGCATGAAGGCAGGCGCCCTGCCCGAACTGCTCAACTTTGAGGAGCCCCAGGTCATCACCGATATCCAGCGTCGGTACGTCGAGGCCGGCTGTGACGTGATCACCGCCAACACCTTTGGCGCCAACGCCCACAAGCTCGACGGCACCGCCACCGTGGCAGACGTCTTTGCCGCGGCAGTCACCTGCGCCCGCTCGGCCGGTGCCCGCTACGTCGCCGGCGATATCGGCCCCATCGGCGCCCTGCTGCGCCCCCTGGGCACCCTCAGCTTTGACGAGGCCTATGACCTCTTTGCCGAGGAGGTGCGCGCCGGCGTCGCCGCGGGTGTGGACCTCTTTATTATCGAGACCATGACCGACCTTGCCGAGATCAAGGCCGCCGTCCTCGCCTGTCGCGAGAACTCCGACCTGCCCGTCTTTGCCACCATGACCTTTGAGGAAGACGGTCGCACCTTCTTGGGCACGAGCCCCGAGGTCGCCGCCATCACCCTCGACGCCATCGGCGCCGACGTCCTGGGCATCAACTGCAGCCAGGGCCCGGCCGAGCTCCGAGGACTCGCCGCGCGTATGCTCACCGTCACCGACAAGCCCGTTATGGTGCAGGCCAATGCGGGACTGCCCCGCGTGGACGATGACGGCAATACCGTCTTTGATATCCAGGCACCCGAATACGCCGAGGCCGTCGCCGGCATGATTGAGGACGGCGTGAGCGTCGTGGGTGGCTGCTGCGGTACCACGCCCACGCACATGGCGGCACTTCGTACCCTCATCGACACCCACACGCCCAGCCCGCGTCACCGCAAGCCCAGTATGTCGGTCACGAGCGCCCAGACGGTCGTGGACCTCCCCTGCGACGGCCACAAGATCGCCGTCATCGGCGAACGCATCAACCCCACCGGCAAAAAGCGCCTGCAGCAGGCCCTGCGCGACGGCGACCTGGACTACGTCGTGAGCCAGGGCATCAGCCAGCAGGAGCAGGGCGCCGACATCCTGGACGTCAACGTGGGCCTGCCCGAGATCGACGAGGTCAAGGTCATCCAGCAGGCCACCGAGCAGCTCCAGGGCTCCACGCTGCTGCCGCTGCAGATCGACTCCACCGACCCCGCAGCCGTCGAGGCCGCCGTGCGCCGCTACGCCGGCAAGCCCATCATCAACTCGGTCAATGGCAAACAGCAGATCATGGACGAGATCTTCCCCCTGGTCGCCCACTACGGTACCAACGTCGTCGGCCTTACGCTCGACGAGGGCGGCATCCCCGATACCGCCGAGGCCCGCTTCGCCATCGCCGAGCGCATCGTGGCCGAGGCCGCCCGTTACGGCATCGGCCCGGACCGCATCCTCATCGACTGCCTGGTCATGACCGCCTCGACCAACCAGCGCCAGGCTGAGCAGATTCTACGTGCCATGTCTATGTGCAAGGAGCGCCTAGGCGTCAAGTGCGCACTCGGTGTATCGAACATCAGCTTTGGCCTGCCCGCGCGGCCGCTGCTGGGCTCGGTCTTTTTGGCCGCCGCCTTTGGTGCGGGCCTGGACGCCCCCATCATGAACCCGGGTTCCAAGCGCTTTATGGACACCGTCTACAGCTATCGCGTGCTGAGCGTTGAGGACGAGGGCTCGACCGGATACATCGAGCGCTACGCCGGCTGGACCGACCCGTACAAGATCGCCGCGAACCCGGCGGCGGCCCAGGCGGTATCGACCGACGCCTCGCCCGCCGCTGGCGCCACCGCAAGCGCCGATGACGATCCTATCCGCCACATGGTCGTCTCGGGCCGCAAAGGCGAGATCGCGGCCGAGACCGAGCGTCTGCTGGTAGATCACGACGCCATGGACCTCATCAACAATCACTTTATCCCCGCCCTCGACGAGGTTGGCGTCCTCTTTGACCAGGGAAAGTTCTTCTTGCCGCAGCTCATGGCCTCGGCCGAGGCAGCGCGCGTGGGCTTCGACACCATCAAGCGCCTGATGCCCGCCGGCGAGATTGCCGACAAGGGCAAGATCTGCGTGGCCACCGTCAAGGGCGATATCCACGACATCGGCAAGAACATCGTTAAGATGCTGCTCGATAACTACGGCTATACCGTCTTTGACCTAGGCCGCGACGTCGACCCGCAAGAGGTGCTCAAGACTGTACGGGAGCGTGACATCAAGCTCGTCGGCCTCTCGGCGCTTATGACTACTACCGTCGTGGCCATGGAAGAGACCATCAAGTTGCTTCATGCCGAGGTGCCGGGCGTCAAGATCATCGTGGGCGGCGCCGTGCTCACCCCCGAATACGCCAAACAGATTGGCGCAGACTACTACGCCAAGGATGCCGCCGAGAGCGCGCGTATCGCCGAAGAGGTCTTTGGGCAGTAACACAACGGAAACAACCGAGCACCAAAACGTGCCGCATGCGCCACTTGGCACGTGCGGCACGTTAAAATATAGAGGACTATGCTCGTTTTGGCAGATAGGAGCGCAAGGATGGCGATCACGCCCGCAGAAATCGCGGAAACCCGCGGCATGGTTGAGGAGCAGAACCTCGACATCAGAACCATCACCATGGGTGTTTCGCTCATGGGTTGCGGTGACGAGAACCTCGACCGCATGTGCACGAAGATCTACGACCACGTGACGCACACGGCTGAGCACCTGGTCGAGACCGCCGAGAACCTCGAGCGCGAGTACGGTATCCCCATCGTCAACAAGCGCGTTTCCGTCACCCCGGTGGCGCAGATCGCCGCGTGCTGCAAGGATGAGGACCTCACCCCCATCGCGCATGCCCTCGACCGCGCGGCCGAGACGCTCGGCATCGATTACCTGGGCGGCTTCTCCGCGCTCGTCCAGAAGGGCATCGGCGACGCCGACCGCCGCGTCATCCAGTCCATTCCCCAGGCGCTCGCTACCACCAGCCGCGTCTGCTCCAGCGTCAACGTCGCCAGTCTGCGTGCCGGCATCAACATGGACGCCGTACTCATGGCTGCGCAGACCATCATCGACGCCGCTAAGCTCACGGCCGACCAGGATTCCGTCGGTGCTTCCAAGTTTGTCTGCTTTGCCAACATGGTCGAGGACTCCCCGTTTATGGCGGGCGCCGTCCACGGCGGTGGCGAGGCCGACGCCGTCATCAACGTAGGCGTCTCGGGCCCCGGCGTTATGGCCGCAGCCTTGGAGACACTGCCCGATTCCGCATCGATGATGGAAGTCGCCGAGAAGATCAAGCAGACCGCCTTTAAGATCACCCGTGCCGGCGAGCTCATGAGCCGCGAGGCCGCCCATCGCCTGGGTGTCGAGAAGGGCATCGTCGACCTGTCGCTGGCTCCCACGCCTGCCATCGGCGACTCCGTTGCCCGCATCCTCGAGATCATCGGTGTTGGCACCTGCGGTGGCCCGGGCACGACCTGCGCACTCGCCATGCTCAACGATGCCGTCAAGAAGGGCGGCGTCATGGCCAGCTCCAGCGTGGGCGGTCTCTCCGGCGCCTTTATCCCCGTGTCCGAGGACGCCGGCATGATCGCTGCCGTCGAGGCCGGTGCGCTTTCGCTCGAGAAGCTCGAGGCTATGACCTGCGTGTGCTCCGTCGGCCTGGACATGATCGCCATCCCCGGCGACACCCCGGTCGAGACCATCGCCGGCATCATCGCCGACGAGATGGCCATCGGCGTTATCAACAACAAGACCACGGCCGTGCGCGTGATTCCCGCCATCGGCAAGGGCGTGGGCGACTGCGTCGAGTACGGTGGCCTGTTTGGCCGTGCACCCATCATGCCGGTGAACTCCAACGCCGGCACCGTGCTTGCCCACCGCGGCGGACGCTTCCCGGCACCGCTGAACTCGCTCAAGAACTAGCTGAGGGGGACTGGCGAGGAGCCCCGGGGAGGGCAAATATATAAGGTCGCCTGCTCGGACAGTCCTGACTCGCACGGAGAGCACATTAAGTGCTCTCCGGCTCGTGCGGAACTCGCGATCGACCTTATATATTTGCCCTCCCCGGGGCTCCCGCACAACGGGACCTCGGTTGGGTTCTGTCCCGGTTGCAGTTGCTTCGCTCCTGCACCACTTGGCTGGTGCGGCGGTTTGGCGTTGGATCGGTTCTTTCTGATATATGCTGGTTGCGGCTCTTCTTTTGGGAGGAGTCGCTTTTTTGTTGTGAGGAGGTTGGCCCGTGGTTGATGGGGATGCTCGCTCTGAGCTTCTTTCTGCGGATTGGAATGAGGAATGGATGCGCTTGCAGGCTGGTCGGCGGCGGGCTGATGATTCTTTTGAGTGGGATAAGCGGGCTCGGCATTTTCGACCGCTTGAGACTGCTCCGTATGCCCGGGACTTTATGAAGCTGTTGGCGTTAAAACCTGGTGAATCCGTGCTGGATATGGGGTGTGGGGCTGGGTCGATTGCTATTCCGCTTGCTCAGGCTGGGCATCCTGTGATTGCTGTTGACTTTTCCCCTGCCATGTTGGGCACGCTTGATGCTGGCATTGAGTACTATGGGCTCGAGGATTGCATTACACCGCTTGAGCTTGCTTGGGATGATGACTGGGATTTGGTTGGGCCGGTCGCGAAAGCGGTAGATGTTGCCTTTGCCAGTCGCTCTGTCACCACGACCAACCTAAAAGGCGCGCTTGCCAAGCTTGATCGAACGGCTCGTCGGCGTTGTGCTGTCACGATGGTCGCCAACTCCAGCCCGCGCTATGACCTGCACCTGATGAACGCCATCGGTGCCTCGGTTACCTGCAGTAATGGCTTTGTGTATGCCTTTAATATCCTCATTCAGATGGGTGCCCTGCCGCAGGTTACGTACTTTGAATCACCTCGTCGCGATACCTTCGATAGCCTTGAGGCGGGCGTGGCGGACTTCTCCCGCATGCTCGAGCGCGGTAACGAGGATAAGATCGACCGTCTGCGCGACTACGTCGCTCAGCATATGATTGAGAATCCCCATGCCGGCGAGTCAGGGTCCAAGGGCGTGCCACAGGGGCGCTACATGCTCGACCACGTCCGCAAGGTCCGTTGGGCGTTTATTGCATGGGAGCCGGTCTCTTCGGGCCGTCCATAGACCGCTTTCGGCCGCCGTACGCGTCCGCCTGTAACTCGCGCTGTTCTCCCGCTCGGCATCCGCATTCTTTTTGAACTGGGCAAACACGCCCCACACCGCGCCGTTCCTGCGCTATCGTGGGACAGTTCACGTAGATTAAGGCCCCATCGCGGGGCGCCCCATAACATAGAAAGCGAGAACCCATGGCACTGACAGGAGCCCAGGTCAAGCAGCTTCGCAGCATGGCCCATCACCTCAACCCCGCCATCATCATCGGCAAGTCCGACATCAACGAGGGCACCGTCGAGCAGACGGTCGCCTACCTGGAGAAGCACGAGCTCGTTAAGTGCTCCGTACTCGATGGTTCCAGCCTTTCCGCCCGCGAGGCCGCCGAAGAGCTCGCCGATCGCTGCCATGCCGAGGTCGTCCAGGTTATCGGCCGCAAGTTCTCGCTGTATCGCGAGTCCTCGCGCAAGGACATCGAGAAGATTAAGCTCGTCTAAGAGCCAACGATCCGGCAAGCCAACATACATCAAGCTTGCGAGCGTCCGAGCAATTCGGACGCTCATTTTTTATCGCTCGACGAGCACGCGGTTAAGCCTGCCCTCCACCAAGCGCTCGTACAGACGCCGCGTCTCGGGCTCGGGCACACCATTGACCTGCTCCCTCAGGTGATGCATATGCCCACTGTACAGCTCGACGATATCGCGTCGTCGCCCCGCCGCACCGTAGACGCGCATAGCGCAACGCACCATGTCCTCGCGCGCTGTCTCTTGCCGCAGCCCCGACTCCACCAGCCATACCGCCGACTGCAGGTCGTTTTCTTCTAGGGCGGCATTCGCGCCCCGAATCATACAGTCGATATACTTCGATTCCATAATGCGCCGCATACGTAAAAAGTAGGTGGGATTACAGCCATTGGGAACATACAACGGACCGGCGTAGAGCTGCTCGACCTTAAGGCACAGCTCGATCAGATGGGGTCCGCGCGCACCCGTGCGATTTCCCAAAACTTCGCGGCTTATCTGATCAAACAACCGCACGTCGGTCTTGACGTAATCACCGTTAAGCCCAATGCACTCGTTTTGGATCAGCACACACGACTTGCCGTCCGGTGTCGGCCCCAAGGCCGAACGCAGGCGCGATATCGTCGAGTACAGATTGTTACGAGCGCTATTGAACTCGGCATGGGGCCACAGCTCCATAGCCAGCGTCTCGCGGTCGACCAGTGCATCCATGCCCAGCGCAAGCCGCTCGGCAAGCGTCGCCGCTTTCTTGCGGCGCCACATCTTATCCGTGATGGGAAACCCGTCGCGCTCGGCGCGAAACGCCCCAAACATGCGGATCTCGATATGGCCAATCACATCGACACCCTCGGCATCGCCAGCCTGGAACAGACGCTCGCCTTCGCCCTCAAAGTCGTCACGCAGCGAATACCGCGACAGCTCGCGCACCGGGAGCTTCTTTCGAATTCTAGCAGCCGGCTCACCCAGACAATGCATCGCAAGACGCGCAAACAGCCGATACGACGGATCCAAAATCCCTAGGCGGTTCATGGACATCCAGGCTGCAAGGTCGCTATCGCGGCCCGCGGAGGCCAAATGCAGCGCCACCATCCATGCCTCGGCACCACCGACCTGCGTCCGACTCAAATCGAGCAGCTCTGCCTCTTCGCGCACCGATACCATCGATGTATTGCGTAAGTACGCCGCACGCTCTAGCAGCAGTGCGTTGTCGCGTATGTATCCAATCGATTCCTCGGCAAGTCTGAGCACCTGCACCGCACGGAATTTGGCATTGACCGGACGCCCCTCGGCCAGCGACTGCCAGCCTTCCAGTATCAAGCCAAACAACTGGACTTGATTGTCACGCACGCGCACGGCAAAACGGTCGAGCTCATTGAATGCCTGCTCGTCGGTCACCGGCATGCCGGCAAGCAGACGCCGCGCCGATAATACCATGCGCACCCAGATGGCGAGTGCTCGGATTCCACGCGCTTCGAGTGCCTCGAGCGTCAGGGCCATCTCGTCATCACGCTCGTCAGTCCCTGCATACGACCCATCAAACAGCTCCGTCAACATGCGGTCCGCCCGCACAAACGTCCCCGCGATATCGAGCTCGCAATCGTAAGCCTTATCCGTTTTGAGCCCCGCGAGGATCTCACCGCCCTTCGCCCGCTCGGTCAGCCCATGCTTTATCTCGACATGTGCGGACAGCATGTCGAGTGCGTCACAAGACGCTTCACTTTCCAGCGCTGTATGGCTTGCCGGGAGCCCCAGACCACTATCTCCATAACAGGCGGCCGTAAATGCGTGCGCCACCTTCCACGACACGGGATCGAGCTCGCAAATCGCTTGCTCGCCCGCATGCTCGATAATTGAGGCCATATACCGCGCGAGCTTTGTATTGGAGACGCTCACCGCCGCCAGATAGATGCCGAGTGCCTCGTCAGGCGTCGGCTCCGATGCCCGGCCATCTGCCTCGGTCTTTCCCAGCGCCGCGCGGCAGATATCCCCTCCATGCCCCGTCAGGGCCAGATCGACCCCATACTGCCCGGCAAGTTCCAACACCGCACTGCGGTCCAAAAACGCGTCGGCGAGGTCCATCGCGGTATCGCAGCGCCCTGCTTTAATCAAAATACGTGCCGCCCGCACAACGAGTTCGGGGCGAATTTCGGCAACCAGCTTGCGCAATCGCAGGCGTGCGTTGTCCTCGGTACCCAAGCAGGTAAAGCTCCGGTCTGCCGGATCGACGCCAAAAATGGGATAATCACGGACAAGATAGGACTGGTCAATCGCCGAAAGCCTAACACCGCAAGCCTCGAGCTCCGAAATATTGCCCTCACCCATTAAGACCATCAAGCATGCCACACTAAACAGGGCGTTGTTCTCGAGCGACGCCAGATCAACAAGTGCCGCACCGTAGATATTGACGATCTCGTTTTCGAGCATCTGGGCAACGTCTCCCTGCCCGTATAGTCCCGACTGCATAGCCGAGACGAGCTCGGGCACGCCCTGCGTAAGCTGATAGAAGTCGAGCGATGTGCTGATCGAAAACGCAGATGCCCACGCCGAATACTCATAGGCATGCACCTTGAGCATCTGCGCGTTGACTTTAATCGAATCGCCTAGTCCATGAATCAGCTGGCGATTCGAAGGACGGCAGCTCATAAAGACCCCAACCCCCATAGCACGCAGGCTTCGGATTCGGTCGATTAGCTCCTCGGTCTCGCCCTGGCTGAGGTTCGGCACGTTATCGATTGCAATCAGGGAGTGCGGCTTGTCCTTAAGCTCTTCGGTAACGACCTCGAGCTGCATAAACACCTCGCGCCCAATGGCGCGGTCTGCCTCAATGATCCGCACGGGACCTCGCGTCGGATCGTTTTTAACCTCTTGGGCATACTGCAGCAGCACCGAGGTTTTCCCAAAGCCATCAGGCGCGTAGAGGACTACGATGCCGGCCTTTCGGCCCTTGGCGATAAGTTCGTTCATCAAGCGATCGCGCCGCACCGTATAACTACTGCCCAGCGGCATAAGCTCGAGGTCGTCCGTATTGCCCAAATCGTTAACCATGCCCGCTCCTCAACTCGACCACATGGACACCGTAACGCTAGACCATATGTATCGCTAGATGAATAGAGCGATGCTACGGTTTAGGATGTTTGTTGGTACGCAAATGGCAAGTTTTTGTTCAGCGTGGTCCGATTGAAACTTATCCCCCAACCAATCAGTCTTTGCGCAGGTCAATGCGCTTGCCAGCTTGTCCCATCCTTTGGCAGTGTACCTCAAATGAGCGCTGTTCAATTGTGTTGCGCAACTCACCTAACGCCAGCTACCGTCTACGACCTTTTCATAGCATTTATGCATAGTATCTGTTATGGAATGAATCATGCTGCGCCTGCCGCACCCGTCAAGTTCGCGGCAAGATTTTCGTCAAGCACACGGCGCGCGCTCAGCAAAAAGGCCCCCGCAAAGCGGGGGCCTTCGGCAAAGCTATGTCGAGGTGATAGGCTATCGCTACTTGCAGAGCGAAAGGGCGGCCTCGTCGGCAACGACAACGCAGTTGGTGTGCAGTTGCAGGATCGAGGCAGGGCACTGGGGGGTAACCGGACCATAGCACATGTCATGCACGGCCTGCGCCTTGGCCTCGCCGTTGGCGACGACCAGGATCATGCGGGCATACATGATGGTCTGGGTGCCCATGGTATAGGCCTGACGGGGCACGTCGTCGATGCTGTCGAACAGGCGGCTGTTGGCCTGAATAGTGCTCTCGGTAAGGTCGACACAGTGCGTACCCTTGGAGAAGTGGTCATCGGGCTCGTTGAAGCCAATGTGACCGTTGTTACCGATGCCGAGCAGCTGCAGATCAGGGTAACCGGCAGCAGCGACAATCTTGTCGTACTCAGAGCAGGCAGCGGCAGCGTCGGGATTGGAACCATCGGGCACATGCGTGTTGTTCAGGTCGATGTTAATTTGATCGAAGAAGTTCTTACGCATAAAGTAGTGGTAGCTCTGGGGATCGTCGTGCGAAAGGCCACGATACTCGTCGAGATTGTAGGTGCTGACCTCGGCAAAGTCGACGTCACCCTTCTCGTACCAAGCGGCGAGCTGCTTGTAGGCGCCAATCGGGGTGGAGCCGGTGGCAAGACCCAGCACGCAATCGGGCTTGAGGATAACCTGGGCCGAGATGATATTGGCGGCCTTGCGGCTCATATCCTCGTAGTCTTTAGCTTTAATGATCTTCATTACGCGTCCTTTCTCGTACAAGAGAGGCAAGGCTCTCCTTACAAGCACTTGCCCGCGGCCCGCGTCGGCCGCAACCAACGTGTGCGGCCACCAGGGCGAGGTCGCGTAATGTATGTGTCTCGTGTCTAGCCGCGTCGAGGCCCCTGCCCGTCCACGGTGACCCAAAGCTGTTTAGCTTCGGACAAGTCCCATCTTGCCACGGAGGGCGCCCTCTTTCAAGGGCGCCCTCCGTAAACGTGTTTGAATTGTAGGCTAAAGGCCAAGCGCGCTCACTAGCGCTCGCGAGCGACGATGAGCTGGTCCATCTCCTCGACATGCTCGCCAACGGAGCCCTTGATGCTCGAGAACTCAACGGAGTTGCACACCAAGATAGGAACCGTCACATCGTAACCCTCGGCAGCAATTGCCTCGCGATCGAACTCGATGAGCACATCGCCCTTATGGACGATGTCACCCACTTGCGCATGTACGGTAAAGTGCTTGCCCTCGAGCTGAACAGTGTCCAAACCAACGTGGATGAGCACGTCCAGACCATCGACCGTGTTAAGCGCAACGGCGTGTCCCGTGGGAAAAATGGCCTCGACCTTGGCGTCTGCCGGCGCAATCACGCGCGTGCCGGTAGGCTGAATCGCCACGCCCTGGCCCAAAAGGCCGGTGGCAAACGTCTGATCGTTTACCTCGGAGAGCGGAATGACGTCGCCCGAGATGGGAGCATCCAGCGTAAGGACTCGACCACGCATACCAAAAGACCTTAGGACTTTAGTGAACATGCTCCCCCTCGGACATACCAATCAATCAAAATAACCTTAACAGTTTACCACTTGGCACCCGTATTTGGCCATTAGGGAAGTTCGCGCTTGACAACCTCGACGATATCGTCAACAACGCGCTGGGTCAGCTCGTGCGTCTCCGCCTCGGCCATAACGCGAACCAGCGGCTCGGTACCGCTCGGGCGCACCAAGATGCGACCGCGACCGTTGAGCTCCTTCTCGGCGGCAGCGACGGCGTCCCAAATGGGCTGGCAATCGTCCAGGCCGGCCTTGTTGTCCGAATGCACGTTGACGAGCACCTGCGGGTACTTCTTCATGATGCCGGCAAGGTCGGTAAGGGTGCGGCCGGTGCGCTTGAGCACGGCCAGCAGCTGCAGAGCCGTCACCAGACCGTCGCCGGTGGTGTTGTGCTCCAGGAAGATGATGTGGCCGGACTGCTCGCCACCGATAACGGCACCGTCCTCGAGCATGCGCTCAAGAACATAGCGGTCGCCCACGGCAGTCTGGACCATCTCAAAGCCCTGCTCCTTCATGGCGATGGAGAAGCCGAGGTTGCACATGACGGTCGAGACGATCTCGGAGTTGGCGAGCTTGCCGCGAGCAGCAAGGTCGGAGCCGCAGATGGCAAGAATGTAGTCGCCATCAATCTCGTTGCCCTCGCTGTCCACAAAGAGCACGCGGTCGGCGTCGCCGTCGTGAGCCAGACCGATATCGGCGTGGGTGCGCAGCACGAGCTCGCGCAGGGGCTCAAGGTGCGTGGAGCCGCACTCGACGTTAATGTCAGTGCCGCAGTAATCAGTGTTGATGGCATGTACCGTGGCGCCCAGGCGCTGCAGCGCGGCAGGCGTGGTCTGGCACGAAGCGCCGTGGCCGCAGTCGACGGCAACGACCAGGCCATCGAGCCTCAGGCCATCAAGCGTATCGATGGCATGATCGACATAGGCCTTCCGGGCATCCTTCATCTTGATGATGTGGCCCACACCGGCGCCGGTCGGCAGCGTGTCGGCAGCCATGGCCTCCTCGGACATGACCCAGGCGCTGATCTCTTCCTCGACAGCATCGGGAAGCTTCATGCCCTTGCGGCTAAAGAACTTGATGCCGTTGAACTCCGGAGGATTGTGCGAAGCAGAGATGACGATGCCGCCATCGAGCTCGTTTTGGACGGTGAGCAGCGCCACGGCCGGCGTAGGGATAACGCCGCAGCAGTGCGGGCGGCCGCCCTCGGCCATAATGCCGGCGGTCAGAGCGCTCTCGAGCATGGTGCCCGAAAGACGCGTGTCGCGGCCGATGCAAATGTCCGGACCAAGGAACTTGGTCGCCGCACGGCCAAGGCGAAACGCGAGGTCGCACGAGAGGTCGGCATTGGCGACGCCACGGACGCCGTCGGTACCGAAGATGTTCTGGGGCATAGGATCGCTCCTTCCCAAGTGGGCAAAACGCAGTCGCCCACCCTAGTCGAAAAAGAAAAGCGGGACCCGCCGAGCAATCGGCAGGCCCCGCTTGTACATTGTATCTCGTAAGGAGATAAAACCTTAGCGCTTGGAGAACTGGGGAGCGCGGCGGGCCTTCTTGAGGCCGTACTTCTTGCGCTCGACCACGCGAGCATCGCGCGTAAGGAAACCGGCCTTCTTGAGGTCAGCACGGTAATCGCCAGCGTTCAAAAGAGCGCGAGCGATGCCCAGGCGCAGAGCGCCGGACTGACCGGAGATGCCGCCGCCATCGCACAGAGCGATAACGTCGAACTGACCGGCGGTGTCGGTCACCTTGAAGGGAGCAAGGGCGTTCTCAACGAGCTGATGACGGCCGAAATACTGCTCGGCGTCACGCTTGTTGATGGTCACCTTGCCGGTGCCGGGGACGAGACGGACGCGGGCGACGGCGTTCTTACGACGGCCGGTACCCTGGTAGACAACGGTGTTCTCAGCCATCTTTAAGCCTCCAGCTCAATCTTCGTGGGGTTCTGGGCAGCGTGCGGATGCTCGGCACCAGCGTAGACCTTAAGCTTGGTCATCTGGGCACGGCCGAGGGTGGTCTTGGGCAGCATACCGCGAACGGCGCGCTCGATGACCTTCTCCGGGTGCTTCTCCATAGCCTGGCGGAAGCTCTCAGCCTTGAGGCCGCCGTTGTAGCCGCTGTGGCGATAATAGGTCTTCGTGTCGGCCTTGTTACCGGTAAGCTGGACCTTATCGGCGTTGATGACGACAACGAAGTCGCCGCAGTCGCTGTTGGGCGTGAACTGGGGCTTGTTCTTACCGCGCAGGATCATTGCGATCTGGGTGGCAAGACGGCCCAGGACAGCACCATCGGCGTCGACGAGAACCCAGTTGCGCTGGACCTCGCCCTGCTTGGCGTAGTGAGTCGATTTCGAAATCACTTAGACTCCTCCATGTACAGTACGTGTTGTTACAGAGATTCACGGGGCTCTGCAAGTAACCCGTCCATATTACCCCGCTCGCCGCCCGAGTCAACAGGTATTTTGGCTCCGACCAGAGTTTCTGCACATGTCGTCCATGGGTCATGGCGTCGCGACACTAGCGCTCGACAAACGCCTCGATATCTCCCAATAAGCGCTTTGCCTCCTGGCGGCCCTGAATATACAGGTCGAGCAGCTTTGCCGGATCGTGCTCAACATGGCCGACCTCGACCGGCTTTTGCGGAGCAACGACCAACGCACGGCCCTCGCGCTCATACTTCCACAGACGCATGCGCTGGATGTTATAGAGATCGTGGCGCGTCTCGATAGCCTCGAGCAGGTAGGGGTAGTCGGCATAGCGGGCGCGCGCGGCGGGCATAAACTCGTAAGGCTTTTTCTCGTATGAGCGGTCCTGCGTAACGATAACGACCGCACGGTCGAAGCCCGCCTCCTCGAGCACATGCTCGATAGGGACCGAATCGGCTACGCCGCCATCGACGTATTTGTGCCCGTCAATCTCGACCGGCGGCGTCACTAGCGGCAGCGACGTCGAGGCGCGCACAGCATCGAGGTCGAGCACGGCGCTTTTGACCGGCAGGTACGTGGCGGTTCCAAAGAGCATGTCCGTCGCGACGGCGTACATCTCGATGGGACTCGCGTCGAACGTCTCGTTATCGAAGGGGTCTAGGCGGTCCTGGACATCGTTGAAGATAAAGTCGTAACCCACAATAGAGCCCGTGGACGCAAACGATGCGGCGCCCATGTAGCGGCTGTCGTTGCAGAAAGCCAGGTTGATGCGGTTGGCACGGCCGATCTGGTGCGACTTGTAGTTCACGCCGTTGAGGGCGCCAGCCGATACGCCATATACCGCCGGAATCTCGACGCCAGCCTCCATGAGGACGTCGAGCACGCCCGCGGTAAACTGCCCGCGAAAACTGCCGCCCTCCAGGACGAGCGCGACCTTGCCAGCGTTCTTTGCCTTATCTTCTGCAGTCATATTGACCTCCTGCGATTGCGTTTTGGCTTTCTTCTACCCAGTTTTGAGATGGAGGGCGCACAGGTTTTGGAGTTGAGGAGATGGAGCGGAAAGCGCGTCCCAGCCTGAGGGGCGATTCTGGGATGGATTTTCCGCTAGCCATTCATTAGGAAACTGCATCCCATTCCGAATGAGGATTCCGGGATGTACTTTCCGCTTGAGGCGCCATCCGGAAACTACGTCCCAGTCTGAGCGCAGATTCCGGGACGTGCTTTCCGCCTGGACCGCCGTTGGGAATGCACGTCTCACCCCGCGTTGCCGCGGCGCCTTCTTTACGCCCGCGCCCTGCGCAGAGTTCGGTTCTCCGCGGGTTTGGGGTTCCGTTGGTGCGGGGCATGGCCGGCTGAGATTCGATAACATCACATCCATATCTAGTCGAGACTTTACGCGGAGAATCCGCGTATTTGCTTCGCAAATCCGCACCGGCTTCGGCCGCCTGCCGGCGTCCTCGCCCGCGGGCTAAAAACGCTTACGCGTTTTCTTTACGCCCGCGCCCTGCATAGAGTTCGATTCTCCGCGGGTTTGGGGTTCCGTTGATGTGGCGCATGGCAGGCTGAGATTCGATAAACATCGCATCTGTTCTGGGCCGGGCTTTGCGCGGAGAATCCGCGTATTTGCTTCGCAAATCCGCACCGGCTTCGGCCGCCTGCCGGCGTCCTCGCCCGCGGGCTAAAAACGCTTACGCGTTTTCTTTACGCCCGCGCCCTGCACAGAGTTCGATTCTCCGCGGTATCTGTAAGTAATAAAAAAGCAGGTAGGTGCGTTTACCTACCTGCCTGTAACTATTGGTGGAGGCGCGGAGAATCGAACTCCGGTCCACGAAAGCCCCCTGATTGGCATCTCCAAGCTCAGTCGCTGGTTTTGTCTCGGACGCTTTGCGCACAGCGACACGCTCGCGGCATCCCAACCGGTTCTGTCTTAGCCTGCGCCATACCGATTACGTGCGCAGGAGCATTCCCCTAAAATGACGTCGCGCCGGTGTCGGGGAAATCACCGGGTTGACGCGCCGCTATAAACTAAGCAGCGAGAGCCATAGGCTCAAAAGAAGAGTTGTTGTCAATTCAATTTGACGGTACCCCTGTTTAACGAGGCGAGGAGACCTCGGCTTGCTTCCTCTCTCAGAGCTATCGTGTCGAAACCAGTCGCCCCCGAATGTCGGGAAAGTCTGGATGGCATTGGGCACGAGCACCCAACACCCGTCGACTTTTCAAGGAACATACGGGGCGAGCCCCGCTTGTGGTGTGTTATCTTACCACGTTCTGAAAGCGGACAGCTGTTCTATGCACGAGCTGTGAAGACCCCAATGTGCGCCGCACTTCGCACTTTTGCTACCGATCGCGTCACGTATATTTTCGCCAAGCAAAATTGACCCGTCGAAAGGACCGTTATGGATACCAAGCAGCAACTCGTCAATGCCCTCGCAGGCCTGGGCTCAACCATTACCGAAGCTATGGATGTCATCGAAGGCTTTGTCCCCTGCGGACATCCCGCCCTCACGGTATCGAACGCACTCGTCGCGCTGGACGCCGACGATGATGCTGCTCTCGCCCAGCAGCTCGAGACCGTCGAGGGTTTTATCGACCACGTGAGTGAGAACCGCGGCGTGTCCGCCTACCACGGCATCGAGGTCGAGCTCGCGGGTCCCAAAGCCGATCTGTTCGCAGCAATCCGCGAGGTAGGCGCCCTTATGCAGACCGCAGGCGTCAAGAACACCCAGGTCAACGAGTGGGTCTACCGCAGTCTGGCAGCACTCGACAGCTCCGACGAAAAGGCAGCCGAGCAGCTCACCGAAGCCTCTGCCATCAAAGCTGCACTTGCCTAAAAAGGCCTGCACCCTGGCGGCTGCGGTACCGCCCGGGTGCAGGCCATAAGCTCAATCGAAAACCCTAACGCAGATACGCTTTCGCGTTGTCCAAGCTGTACGCAATCGTCGAGCCGTTGTGCAACAGCGACGACGTCTGCGGGGTAATCGTGCCGGTAATACCCAGTGCCAAGAGCGCTGAGTTGGTGAGCATCACCTTAGAGTAGGAGCTCGTCAGACGATCAACGAGGCCCTGGCTCATGCGGCGCAGGCGCACGATCGCAGCGAGATCCGTATCGGTCAGGATGATATCGGCGACCTCCTTGGCGATGTCGCTTCCGCCGCCCATCGCCAGGCCCACGTCGGCCAAACCGAGCGCCGGCGAATCGTTGACGCCGTCGCCCACCATGGCAACGTGGCGCCCCTCGCTCTTAATGCGCTCCACATAGGCGTACTTGTCCTCGGGCAGCAGCTCGGCCTTAAACTCGTCGACCCCCGCCTCTCGCGCAATGCGCTCGGCCGTGCGCTCGGAGTCGCCCGTGAGCATAACGACATGCTTGACGCCCAGCGCATGCAGGTCGGCGATGGCCTCGCGGACCCCGGGCTTGAGCGGATCCTCGATGCCGAGCACGCCCACGACCGTGCCGTCGACCGCCAGATACAGCGTCGACAAGCCCTGCATCTGGGACTCGATTTGCTCCTTAATGTCGGACTCGAGCTGCGCACCCTCGTCCTCAAATACAAAGTGCGCGGAACCGATGATGGCGCGACGCCCTTCAATGGACGAAGCGATGCCGTGCGCCACGATGTACTCGACGGCAGCATGGCGCTCGCGATGCTCGAGCTCGCGCTCGCGTGCCGCATTGACCACGGCGCGTGCCACCGGATGCGGGAAATGCTCCTCTAAGCAGGCGGAAAGGCGCAGAACCTCGTCCTCGCTCCAGCCATCGGTGGTGAGCACGCAGGCAAGACGCGGCTGCGCCTCGGTGAGCGTGCCGGTCTTATCAAACACGATGGTATCGGCCTTGGCAAACGACTCAAAGTACTTCGCGCCCTTGACCATGACGCCCATCTTGGCGGCATCGCTCATAGCGGTCATGACGGCAACGGAACCCGTGAGCTTGAGTGCGCACGAGTAGTCGACCATCAACGCCGCCGAGGTCTTGATGAGGCTGCGCGTGGTGAGCGCGACCAGACCCGCAAGCAGGAAGTTCCACGGGACGATCTTGTTGGCGAGGTCCTCCATGTGCGACTGACCCTCGGACTTGAGCGAGTCGGCCGTCTGCACGAGCGAGACGATCGAGCGGAGCTTGGTCTGAGCCGTGTTGGCGCGCACACGCACCAAGATACTGCCGTCTTCCACGACGGTGCCGGCGAATACATCGTCGCCCGCGCTGCGCTCGACGGCAAGCGGCTCGCCGGTCAGGGTCGCCTGGTTGACCATGGCGCTTCCCTGCTCGACCACGCCGTCGATGCAGATGGACATGCCGGTGCGAACGGCGACCAAGTCGCCGGGCTCAAGCTCGGTGGCGGCAACACTCACCTCGGTGTCGCCGACCACTTTTTGTGCCTTATCAGGCACGTCGAGCAGCGAGTTGATGAGCTCGTTTTCGCTCATGGCGCGTGTGTAGTCCTCGAGCAGCTCGCCCACGTTGAGCAGGAACATTGTCTGGCCCGCGGTGTCGACATCACGCTTGACGAACGAAATGCCGATGGCCGAAGCGTCGAGCACAGGAACGGTCAGGCGCGGCTGCGCGAGCTCGTGGAGGGCGGCACGCAAAAAGGTCATGTAACCGGCCACGACAAAGATGGCACGCAGCGGCGTAGGCAGGAACCAGCGGCGCGCGTAGTGGGCGCCGATAAGTGTGGCAAGATCCATGACGAGCTTGTGCTTGCGTGGCTCAAGCTGCATCACGTAACCCGTCTTTGTGTCGGCAATGGCCTGGGCATCGAGCGCACCCAGGGCGTCGAGTACGCCCGCACGACACTGCTCGTCATATTCGAGCGCCATCTGGCCAATACGGCCATAAACGCGCACTTTGCGCACGCCATCGATTTCGCCACCGAGCTTTAGAAGCGCATCGAGATCGCTCTCTGGCACAGGACCCGCCAATTGAAGACGGGTCCTGCCGGGGATCTCGCTGATAATCGAGAATCTCATAGTTTGTGCCTGGGAGCGCTACTCGGCTGCGTTGTCCGCGGCGGCCTCGCTCTGAGTGATGTAGGCAGCCTCGGCAACCATGTCATCGACATTGGCCTTGGCCTGCTCGACCATGTCCTGGTAGCAGTTCTTGACGCGCATACCGCACGCGATGCCCTGCACGCAGGCATTCTTGACCGGAGCGCTGGTGAGCAGCTTGATGCCGGCCGTGCCAAGCAGAAAACCGCCACCGACAAGCAGAGTGTTGAACGTGGACTTCTTCATGTTGCTTCTCCCTTTTCCGCAACAACTGCGGCACGGTGCCTTAGCGCCCGAGTAAATAAGTTTGCTCGAGCACACTTTTGGAAAATAGTTTAATTTATCTAACTATTAAGGTCAACAAAGGTTAACTCTTTGGAAATCTTGGGGCGCGGAGCAGCCGACTTCTGGCGATCCGCCTGCCGCAGCGTATATCTCCGGCATCCAAGAAAGGCTCTCCCCCGACCCAACAAATCGAGGTCTAATACTTTTCCGCGAAGTGAACGAGTGAAATCGGACCCCCGAAACATCTGCATTTTTCGCCAGCAAAACCGCAGGAATAACTCGACAAAACCGCAGGAAACAGAGCCCAAAAAGTGTCGATGCTTCAGGGGTCCAAATAAGGTCGTTCACTTCGCGGAAAAGTATTAGACCCCGATTTCCGTCACTCCCACAATGTGGCAAAGGGACAGCCCCTTTGCCACATCCATAAAGAATGAGGGCGCCATCGGCGCCCTCATTCACCATATTCCATTCAGCCCGCCTGACCCGAACGGCCGAGTCGTTGCAGAACCCGGGAGCCCCGGCAGGGCGGGTGCTTGCTCAAAATGAGTTCCGCACGCAAAGAAGGCCACTTAATGTGGCCTTCGTCTTGCGCAGGACTGTTCGAAATTTTGAGGAAGCACCCGCCCTGCCGGGGCTCCCGAGTTCCCGCTTACGAGAGCGACGTTCTCAGCAACTCGTTGAAGAGCTTCGGGTTGCCCTTGCCGCGGCTCGCCTTCATGCACTGGCCCACCAAAAAGCCGATGACCTTCTGGTTGCCGTCACGATACTGCTGCGCCTGCTCGGCACAGTTAGCCAGCACCTCGTCCACGATCGGCTGCAGCGCGCCGGCATCGCTCACCTGACGCATACCGCGCTCATCGACGATCTTGTTGGGATCGTCGCCGGTCTGGGCCATGGCCTCAAAGACCTCGTGCGCCTGGTTGGAGCTGATGGCATCGGTCGCTAGCAGCTTGGCAAGCGCCGCCACCTGAGCCGGCGCGATGCCGGACTCGGCCAGCGAGACGCCGGCGCCCTTAAGGTAGGCGATCATCTCGTTGACCAGCAGGTTTGCGACCGTCTGGGCCTCCTTGCCAGCCATACCGGCAGCGGCGGCCTCAAAGAAGTCGGCAAACTCGGGGTCGCCGGCAATCTGCTCGGCATCAGCCGTCTTAATGCCAAAGTCGGCCTCAAAACGGGCACGCTTGGCATCGGGCAGCTCGGGGATCTCGCCACGGCAGCGGTCGATGAACTCGTCGTCCAGATCGAACGGCGCCAGATCGGGATCGGGGAACAGACGATAGTCGTCTGCCGTTTCCTTCACACGCATGACAACGGTGCGCTTGCGGCTAGGCTCCCAGTGGCGGGTCTCCTGGTAGATAATGCCGCCCTCCTCGAGCACCTCGGCCTGGCGGCAGATCTCGTAGGCAAGGCCGTCATGCAGACTCTTAAACGAGTTGAGGTTCTTGAGCTCGGTCTTGGTGCCCAGCTTGGTCTCGCCGCGGCGGCGCAGCGACACATTGCCGTCGCAACGCATGGAGCCCTTCTCCATGGAGCAGTCGGAGATGCCCAGTGTCACAAAGATGCGACGGAGCTTCTCCATAAACAGGCGAGCCTCCTCGGGCGTGCGCAGATCGGGCTCGGTGACGAGCTCAATGAGCGGCGTGCCGCAGCGGTTGTAGTCGACGAGCGACTCGGCCGCGGCGGTAATGCGGCCCTCGGCGCCGCCCACATGGACCATCTTGGCGGCGTCCTCCTCCATATGGATGCGCAGGATGCGGATGGGCACCGTGTAGGAACCGTCCTCGCGACGCTCGGGCATCTGCAGGTTGGACGCGTCGTAGCTGGCCAGGTGACCGGCGCGCTGGTTACCCTCGCGCATGGTCGACGTCATGGACGTGGACAGGCCCTCGGCGTTGGCCGAGGCGCTCGCCAGGCTCTGAGCCTCGGCCTCGCCAAACGCGCAGTCGGGACGCTCGGCGGCACCGCGACCGGTCACGTCCAGGTCCAGGTGACCGTACATGGCAAAGGCGACCGGACCCTGCGTAGTCTGGAAGTTCTTGGCCATATCGGGATAGAAGTAGTGCTTGCGGTAGAACATCGAGTGGCGCTGGATCTCGCAGTTGGTGGCGAGGCCGGCCTTGACGATGCTCTCGATGGCGCGCTTGTTGGGAACCGGCAGGGCGCCGGGCAGGCCCAGGCACACCGGGCACACGTTGGCGTTGGGCTCGTCATCGTGGCTGAGCTTGCAATTGCAGAACATCTTGGTATCAAGTGCGGTGAGCTCGGTATGGATCTCCAGGCCGATGACGGCCTCCCAATCCTGTAGGACCTCGGAAAGCTCCTTCATTACAGCTCGCCTCCCTTCCCGGCAAAATCGGGCGCGACGGAAAGCGCGGGCGCACCCGTGGCGGCATCGGCAAAGCCGCGCTCCAGGGCGCGGGCAAACGTGAGCAGCTGACGGTCCTTAAAGGCAGGTCCCACCAGCTGGGCAGAAACGGGCAGCTGAGTATCCTCGCCCAGGCCCAGCGGCACCGAGATACCACCGTTGCCGCAGATGTTGAGCGAGATGGTGTACAGGTCGGAGAGGTACATCTGCGTGGGGTCGCTAATCTCGCCAAACTTAAAGGCCGTGCGCGGCGAGGCGGGCATGAGGATGGTGTCCACCTTGGCATACGCGGCGTCGTAGTCCTGCGTGATGAGCGTGCGGGCCTTTTGCGCGGCGTAGTAGTACTTGTCGTACACGCCCGAGCTCAGCAGGTAGGCGCCGAGCATCTGACGGCGCTTGGCCTCGGCGCCAAAGCCGTGGGCGCGCGAGAGCGAGCTCTGGTCAGACAGGTTGGCACAGCCCTCCTCCTGATAGCCGTAGCGAATGCCGTCGAAACGGGCCAGGTTGGAGAACGCCTCGGCCGGGCCGATGACGTAGTAGGCGGCGATGGCAGCGTCCAAGTGCGGCAGGTCGACCTCGACCAGCTCGGCGCCCTGGTTCTGCAACTCCTGGGCGGCGCGCTGAACAGCAGCCTTGACCTCGGGCGTCAGGCCCTCGGCCTCCATAAACGCAGGGATAATGCCCACGCGCTTGCCCTCGATACCGTCGTTGAGATGTTCGGTAAAGTCGATGGCGCAATCCTGGCTGGTGCAGTCGTACGGATCATGGCCCGCGCCGGTAAGCGCGTTCATGGCCAGCGCGACATCCTCGACCGTGCGACCAAAGGGGCCCACCTGGTCGAGCGACGAGCCAAAGGCAACCACGCCGTAACGGCTCACGGCGCCATACGTGGGCTTAAAACCCACCACGCCGCACAGCGACGCCGGCTGGCGGATGGAGCCGCCGGTGTCCGAGCCCAGCGAGAGCGCGACCTCGCCCGCGGCGACGGCGGCAGCGGAGCCGCCCGAGGAGCCGCCGGGCACGCGCTCGGTATCCCAGGGGTTGTTGGTGCGGTGGAAGGCCGAGCTCTCGGTAGAGCTACCAAAGGCAAACTCGTCCATGTTGGCCTTGCCCATGGGCAGGCAGCCGGCATCGAGCATGCGCTGGACGCAGGTGGCGGTGTAGACGCTCTGGTAGTCCTCGAGCATGCGGGAAGCACAGGTGGTGCGCGTGCCCACGAGGTTCATGTTGTCCTTAATGGCCAGCGGCACGCCCGCGAGCGGGGGCAGCGGCTTGCTTGCGGCACGGTCGGCATCCACGCGCGCAGCAGCCTCGAGCGCAAGCTCGGGCGCCACCTGCAGGAATGCCTGGACCCCGCCCTCGCGCGCCTCGATGGCGGCAAGAGAGGCCTGGGCCACCTCGGTGGCGGTAAAGTCGCCGGCGGCAACGCCCGCGGCGATCTGGGCGGCGGTAAGGGAATCGAAGCTTAGCGCCATTACTCGCTCTCCCCCTCTCCCAAAATGGACGGCACGCGGAAGTAGCGGTCGCGCGCGCTGCCGGCGTTTTCGAGCGCAACGTCGAGCGGCAGGTCGCGCTCGGGCTCGCGCAGGTCGTCGCCCATCACGTTGGACAGGCTTCCGATGGGATGGAACGTGGGCTCCACGTCGGGCAAGTCATATTGCAAGACGGGCTCG
Source organism: uncultured Collinsella sp. (assembly GCA_900541745.1). Lineage (GTDB taxonomy): Bacteria > Actinomycetota > Coriobacteriia > Coriobacteriales > Coriobacteriaceae > Collinsella. Next base: position 93,007 of record UQLA01000004.1, read on the forward strand.
AGCATCTGGACGGCGTCGTTCATGTAGGACGTCATCTGGGTGAGCTCGTCATCGGTCAGTGCGATCTTTGCGTACTCGGCGATGCCGCGCACGTCTTTCTCGCTGAGTGCCATAGGCGCTCCCTTCCGCATAACAGATAAACCGCTCTAGTATACAAGGCAATGCCGCTTGGAGCAGGCGCTTTACCCAAATGCAGCGAAAACGTAACGAGGGCGGCGGCTGGTGGGCGGCGGGCTGGCGGTTCTGCAGCGAAACCGCACCGTCCATAGCGAAAACCGTGGCGTCCACAACGAAAAGCATCACAACATTCGACGCTTTTCGTCAAAATCGAGTTTTTCATCGAATGTTGTGATGGTTTGGAAGTCCTAACCACCACAAAGGCGCCTGTCCCCATTGTGGTGGTTCTGAACGATGCCCTATGCCGAGACCTTGGCCTTGCGACGCTTGCGGACCGCGTGGATCACGATGTCCAGCAGCAACAGCACAATGGCCACGACCACGATGAGCACGGCAAACTCGCGCTTGCCCCAGTGGCGGCCGGCCAGCGACTTTTGCTCGTCGACATCCTTCTTGCTGTACTTGGTGCGCACGCATTGCACCAGCAGGCGATGGTCGTTCACGCCATAGGGCGTGCAGGTAACGAGCGTCACCTTGTCGGCGCCGGGCTCAATGGTCAGCGACTCCATCTCCTCGGGCAGCACAACCTCGGAGTCAACCATCTTGTAGGCGAGCGTCTTGTTCATGGTGTGCAGCAGCACCAGGTCGCCGGGCTCCAGCGAGTGGATGTCGTCGAACATGCTCAGGTTGCGCATGCCCGAGTGCGCGGTGAGCACGCAATGCGTCGAGGTGCCGCCCACCGGCAGGCTCGTGCCCTCCAGGTGGCCGACGCCCGCCATAAGGACTTCTTCGCTCGTGCCGTGGTAGATGGGCATGCTCACGTCGATGGAGGGAATCTCGACCCAGCTCATCATGGGGTCGCGGTCAAAGATGAGCTGCTGGGCGTAGGGCTCGATCTGGTCGGCGGGAAGCTCGGTGGCCTCGCCGGCAAGTTGCTCGTTATAGGAGCGCGCCTGTAGCAGAATGCGCTCGCGCTCCTCTTCCGAGAGCGCGTCCACGGTGCTGGACACGGTGCTGATCTGGTTGAACACGCCCGAGGCTTCGAGCCGGTCCAAGATCCACGGCCAGGTCATAAGGCCCACACCAATAAGGATGATGACGATGGTGATGAGCCGATCAGCCCAGCGCGGCAGTCGCTTACGGCGACGCTTGGGCTTTGGTTGAGGTTTGGGCTGAGGGCTTGAGCCGCCGTTGTCCGCGGCGTTATTGCTCTTCATATGTTTGGCGCCCTGCACCATCGCCGGTCACTCCTCTACAACTCAAGTTGTCTAAACAAATAATAGCCGATTTGCAAGCTTCCACGCCGAACAACGCAGCTAGACCGCTCCGTCCAGTCAAGGATAAGCCCGCATTTGCGTTTTCAAAATGTCCCGAATCGGCAGGGCGATTCGGGATACAATGTCCATAGAAAACGACGCACCCCGCGTAAGTGTACGAGAGCGCGGGCGGCCTAGTTTTCTGGTTTTGTTAAATGCCCGGGATCCGACCCCCGGGCATTCTTATTTGCGCTTGTTGCGGCGCAAATGCCTTCTACCGTCCGCACCGCGCGTGCGCCTACGGACCTTAAACCGAACCTCATACGAGTCAAGAAACGCGATGACGAACGTGCCCACCGCCGCGAGGGCGGCGAGCGCGTTAAGGAATTTCAGCATTTGGGGACCTCCGATCGAGTCGTCGGCCGCCCGCGCACGGAATGCGTCGCAAGGATATTTTACTGCGAGCACTCGCACTTACAGCTGGTAAACGCAATACTTACAAACATCTGTTCGCTAACCATACGCTCGATCCGGCAAGTAACGGCGCCCTGGCTGCGTTATCCAAAAAAACGGGGCAGACTCCAGCGCGAAGTCTGCCCCGAAAAGAGAATGGCAAAGCAAGAACGTGGATGGACGAGAAAAGTGTCCGCAAGTCTCATGGCCATCACATCCCACCTGCCAAAGGGATGGGTGAGCGAGCGTTACTCCTGCTCGGACTCCTCAGCCTGCTTACGGCTACGGATGAGGTGAGCCACGCCGATGCACAGCACCGCGCCACCAGCGATCCAAGTGAGGGTCACGCCGTTGAGACCGGTGAGCGGGAGGCCAACGGACTTGGTGTTGCCGACGTTGATGGTGACCTCGCCTGCGGCGGCGTTGGTGCCATCCGTGCCGGTCAGTTTGTTGTCGCCGGCAGTGCCGTCGAGCGTACCGAAGGCGATGTCGGTGCGGCCCTTGTCGGACTCGGAAACCTTCGCCTTAAGCTCCGTCACCTTCATGGTCGCGTCGTCATACTTCGCGGTGATCTTGAAGGTGAAGGGGTTGGCCTTGGTGTAGGAGTCGTCGGGGGCCTTGACCTCGGTCACCTTGTAGAAGCCGGCGTCGAGGCCGGAGACGGCAATCTTGCCGTCGTTGCCGGACGTGAACATCACGTAGTCGGGAAGGTGGTTGACGTCGGTAACGGGCACGAGCTGGCCCGCGACGACGCCCGCAGCGTCCTTCGAGGCGACGTACTGGCCATTGGTGTTCGCGTCATCGGACTGGATGGTGAAGACGGCGCCCGCAAGGCCCTCCTCGGTGCCCTGGTCGACCTTGTTGAGGTTGAGCTTGAACGCGAAGTCGGCGACGGTGTCCTCGAGCGTCTCGCCCGTGCCGGCGGCATACGGGTTGTTCGAGTACTCGAGCTTGACGGTGTTGGGGTTGCCGCCCTTCTTGTCGTTGGCTGCGTTGCCGATCACGGCATTACTGTTGAGCTTGGCCTTGTAGAAGACGACGATCTGAGTGTTGGCGTCCACATCCGCAACGTCCTTGAGGCCCTTCTTGGTACCGTCGACCTTGAAGTCCACCGTCAGCGTGTTGTTGGCGCAAGCAACCTCGTACTTGCTCCCCTCGATCTTGTTGTAGACGTCATGGTTCACCGCGTACACCTCAACCGAGCCGTCGACATAGTCGAGGCCGTCGGAAAGCACGTCCGTAAACTTGTAGGCATAGGTGCTGAAGGTGGCGTAGTTGCTGGCAATCGTGCCGGTGAGCTTGTAGTTGACCTCCTGGCCGATCTGGGAGTCGGCGACGTCCTTCCATTTGTCGGAGCCCTTGATGTCGTCGGAGACGGCATCAGCGTCGTCGAGGACCTTCTTCTCGACCGTGGGAACGTCCTTCTTTGGCGTGACGGTCGTTGTGCTTTCGCCATCGATCACGGCGTAGACGGGAGAGGTGAAACCATCGGTCGACTTACCGTCGGGCTTACCGGCGGTAGCGGTAAGGAACAGCCAGTAGCCGGCATCGAGGCCGGAAAGGGACGGGCTGCCCGCGGTCGTCGTCTGCCAGCCGTCCTTGCCGTCCAGTTTGGCGGCGATCGAGCTCAGGACGTTGTCGCTCGCGACCTTCGAGTCGGTCCCGGCGTTATCGCTCAGCCAGTCGGCGGCGTTCTGCGCGTTCTCACTGTTGTAGGATCTATCCTTCTCCTGAATGGCGGCCACCACAGCTGCCTCGGCGTCATCGCTTGCCCACTTGATGTTGCTCACCGTCTTGGCCCCGTCGGTCGTCGTGACCGTCGCCTTGAAGATCTGGATACCCTTATAGGTCGATGTCTTGTCATATCCAGTATCCGAGAATGTTACAGTCGAGCCCTCCGCAGCAAACGCCATGGTCACCGGGGCCATAACTCCGCCGAAGCTCAGGGCTGCTGTGAGGCCGGCGGTTACTGCCAGGCGTGCGATGTTCTTGTTCATGTGCATCTTCTTTCCTCTGCTTTCTACTTCGTAACTCATTCGATCTGTCATCATCTGTCCGTGTCTTAGCATCTGCTTCGCTACGTCTCGCCCCGCTCTCTGTGGGGCTGCCAGCTACTCTTTATGGCTGCCACCTCCCCGCTTGATCAGGAGCGCGACCACGATCAGTGCAGCTCCGGCGACCGCTGCGGCGGCCACGGCGTACATTGCCATATCGCCAGTCAAGGGCATAAAGCCTCCGGTGGTAATGCTAGGGGGTGTGCCGGTGGGCGTGTTGATGATCGACGCCTCCAGGCTGCCCGTCGACCCGTCCGCGCTGTCGGCGCGCAGGGGCGACTCGGCCGTGATGGTGAGCTTGGGCTTGGCGGCGGCCACCTGGTCGACGTCCAGGCCCTCGGCCTTGACCGTAACGGAGCGCGTGCCCTCAAAGGCGGTGTAGCCCTTGGGCGCCTTGAGCTCGCGGACCTCCAGCTTGCCCGAGTCCACGCCCGAGACGGTCACGCGACCGTCCTCGCCCGTGGTGACGGTAGCCTTGCCCTCTGCATCCCACGCGCCGTCGGCCGCTAGCGTGCGACCGCGGTCGTCGGCAATGCTCAGGACCGCCCCAGCAAGCGGCTTGTCGCCGTCGCTGCCGCGCTTGGTGAGCGCGAGATCCCAGGTGTAGACGCACGCATCGTCGCTCGGCGTGCGGGTGAAGCCGGCGTCGCCGGACTGGTCGGCAAAGGGAGAGCGCGGGTAGCGCAGGTAGACCTCGTTGGGGTTGCCCTTCGCGATGCCGTGGCTGCACGCGCTGTTGAGCGGCGCATTGTACACGACGACCACGCGGGTGCCCGCGGTAAAGGCGTCGGCCCCGCCGAGCGCGGCGATCAGGTCACCGGTGCGCACGGTGAAGGTCTTGCCGTCGACCGAGACCCTGCACTGGGCCGTGATGTCGGTCCAGCCCTTCGCGGGCTCGGTGCCGGCGCGCCCGTCCTTGCCGGCCGAGACGGCGCCGAAGCCGCCGTCCGCGCCCGCCGCCACGTACACGCGCATGCTCGCGGCGACCTTGGAGGGATCGAGCCCCGCGCTCATGGTGTCGACGAACTGCACCGCATAGGTGTCGTATGCCGTGAGCCCCGCCGGGACCGTGGCAGAGAGGCGCCAGTACAGGTCGTCGGTGACCGTGGCGTCGGCGGCCTTTTGCCAGGCGGCGGTGCTGTCCTCCAGCACGTGCTTGGACACCTTGGGCGTCGCGGCCTTGGGCTTGACGGTGACGGCACTGCCGCCCACCAGGGCCATAATCGGCGCGGTGCCGGCCTCGTTCTGGGCGATGGCGTCGTCGTCGGCGACGATGAGCCAGTAGCCACAGGGTAGCTCGGCCGCCCTGCCCGCGTTAAGGGCCACGGACACGGCACCGGAGCTCTGGAGGGAACGAGCGAGCTGTGCGCTCAGCGCGCTCGTAAGGTGGGAATCGGCGTTGAGCCACTCGGCAGCTTCCTGCGCAGTGGTCTGGGATTTGGGCATGCCGGCGCTGTGCAACACAGGCAGCGCGGCGTCGCGGGCGGCGTCGCTTGCCCAAACGAGGTCGGTGGCGATCTTGGCGTCGTTGTCGCCGTCGACGACGTTGGCGCTAAAGATCTGGTGGGCGTCGTAGCTGCTCGCCACGGTGCCGCTCACCGTGATGGAACCGGTCAAGGTCGGCGCGGCCTGCGCAGATGCGGGGAACACAACCGCGCAGGTGCCGATCAGGAGGGCAAGCAGCGCAAACAAGATCGGGAAGGAGCAAACTTTCTTATTCACGGCGCTCACCTCCCTTCGCATTCGCCTTGCGACGAATGTGCATCCAGGCTGCAGCAGCGCAAAGCACCGCCGCGCCGGCAAGGTACGTCAGAGTGACGCCCGACATACCAGAAAGGGGCAAAGAGGTTGAGTAGGTGTTGGTGAAGGTGGGGATGGACTTGGGCTTGGTAGTATCGGATCCATCGTTGTAATCCACGGTAGTCTGCTTGCCTTCGTCGATGGCATTACCGTCAGCATCCTTGATCTGGGTGTAGGTCACCTTCGTGGCAGTGATTGTGCCATCTTTCTGATCCGTCATCGTGACGTCAAGCTTATAGACCGACTGATCGAACTTATAATGCGAGAAAATTGAACTCTCATTCTTCTCGCACACGTAGTACGTGAAGGTCTTGGAAGCGCCACGGCCCGTAGGATCACCGGCAGTGAAGGGATTCTTCGTGATATCAGAGAGCGAGTACTTAATCCCCTCGCCAGACGCATTTAAGAACGAAAGCGTCTGGGACTTGTCGCCATCGACCCGAGTCTTAACCGTCTTAGCGTCCGCGAAGTCCGGGTTATCCGCAAACTCGAGCGTAAACTCCTTCATCTCGCCACCCTTAACGACCTTGGTCGCCTTAGGAGTCCAAGAGCCGATGGAGGTGTACGGAGTGTACTCGTTGGTGAAAGTCGTTGAGCTATCTTTGCAGGCAATTGGATAATAGTCATCGCTCTTCTGCAAGTTGTTCCATGATTTTGTGACACTCCACACCCCAGATGACTTGTCGAGTTCATGCTTGGTCACATTGACTTTTTCAATCGTGTAGTTATGGATGTTGAGAGGTATCTGTTCGTTCGGGCTTTCCTTTTTCGGAACAGTCATGAGCTCAGTCGGGTTGTCCTTGACAGTCACCTCAATCTCGTACACGGCAGTGTCGTATGTGATACCGGAAACCTCTCCGGCATTTTCGGCTAGGTAATATGTAATCGTGCCAGTCGTACCGTTCGCTGTGAACTGCTCACCAAGGTCAAACTTGATGATGCCACTTGCATCATTACTCGCAGTTCCAACCTCGGTGCAAGCGTCAGGATTGAATACCCCGCGAGCGATAGGATCGCCCGAATCCTTGCGGTAGACCGTAAAGGTGAAATCCCCAGCCTTAAGCTCACGGCCGGCCAACTGCTTGGTCGCCTTCAGCTTAAGGCTCGGGTAGACGTACGTATCCGCAGGCACGCCTAGGTACAAGTCGCCATTCGACATGATGCCGCCACCATGGTCCCAGGAATAGTTGCCCGTGATGAAAGTTCTGGCTGCTTTCTGCGCATTATTCGCTTCATTACTTCCAGCTGTGACACCCGAAGTCAGACCGACGCTCCGATAAATCTTCACGCCGCCATTGGCAGGGATAGTGATAGCCTCACTGAGTTCTTTGCTTCCAGAATACCCGGCGTCTCCGTCGCCGAGCATCTTACCGATTACTGCCGCAAGCGGTTCCTGATGGCCAGCCTTTGCCGCAAGGAAGAAATCGGCATGACCGCTCGTGCGAAACACCTCCGATTTGTATGCATCTTTATCTTGATTCTTACCACTACCACCACCTGAAAGATGGGGTTTAGCTTCATTGCCGGTATTGTTCTGTGAGTTGTAAGCATATTTATAATCGCTTTTAAAACGATCTTCGCCATCATACTGATCGCCGGCAGACGAATTGCCAAAGATTGCCGTGCCCTCAGTGTTCGTTACCAACGTCTTGCCCGTAGGGCAGACTGCAACGCCGCCGCCGTAGCCGCCAGCTGTATTGGCGCTAATGTACGAGTTATATATGAATAGCCTACCAGCAGTATATTCCTTGCCTTGGTTTGAGTTTCCCTGAACAAAGATGCCGCCGCCACCCCAGTCAAAGCGAGACATGCAGTGATTGTTAGTGATATAGACTTTATTGTCTTCAGTGCCGTTAATCATCGCGTCAACCATCTGGCCCACTCGGACGCCGGCACCTTCAGATCGGTAGCTCACGTTAGAGGCAATAATTCCTCCCGTGATATTCAGCCACGCCATTCCTGAGCGAGACGTTTGGCCATTCCGTTCGACATCGGTAACGTAAACGCCGCCGCCGGCTTCCTCGGAGTAGTTGCCGGTAATCTGACCATCGGAAATAGTGACTTTCGCTCCATAATTGGCAGCAAGCCCAGCGCCGCCATGGTCACCGTTGCCATCCTTGTCGCAGAATTTAGCCATTCTATTATTCGTGATATAGCCACCAGAAACGGTCACGATGCCGCCCTTGGCCATAATGCCGCCACCGAGTCCCACGTTGAGTGTGCTATTACCGGAGATTACGCCATTAGTTATGGTGACCTCGGAATAATGGGCATACACACCACCGCCACTATAAGCGCTGTTGCCGGCAATGACGCCGCCAGTCAGATTAAGGGTCGAGGCGCCGCCTTTCTCGTTGGATACCATAATGCCCGCGCCGGCACCCGAGCCGGAAGCGCCGCAAACGTATCCGCCGCTCATGTTGACAGTAGAGCCGTTCTCGGCATAGATGAGGTTGCCGATTTGGCCATCTTTCTTTTGCGTGAGCACGCCGCTTTCAAGATTAAAGTGACCGCCATTAAAAAGGTTGACGAGCCTTAACCCAGCAGCTTTGGTATCGCTGCAAGCCACAATGGCACCCTTGATACCAGCCTCATACGCTTTAAGAGTTTCGTTTGTAACGGTTCCGCTTGCGACCGATTCGGTCACGTAATAGGTAAGCTTGGTCGGGATGTTAGAATCGCCGTACTCCATTGAAGCGAGATTGCCATATTTGTTTTCTTGATTAGCCGGGATCTCTTTTGCGGCAGCTTGCTGGCCGTCCTTGACGGTCAGCGTCGCACCGCCGGTGATATTGAACAGAGGCTGATTTGAACTCGTATGCTTAATCTTATGACCGTTTAGATCCAGCGTGATTTTACTGCCGTCCTTGCTAAGCGTGATTGTCTCGCCGGTCTCGACATCATTCATAAGCTTGAAGCTAGCAACACCGCTTGCATTCGCCAACTTGGTTTTTAAATCGTCAACGTTTTTTATCTCGTCGGGCGCCGCTTCGGTTTGCTCGCCTTCCGTGGCCGCCATCACAGCGTTGCCATCTGCCGGCTCGTTATCCTCGACCTGCAGCTTACCCTCAGGTTGATCCCCAGACTGACCCTGCTCAACACCATTTGAGGGGTCGTCCTTGCCACCTTCGATAGCGCCACTATTCTGGTTTTCGCCATTTACGTTGGTACCGTCTACACCAGTCGCCCCGTCCGCGTCGGACTCCTCGGTAGAAACCGTCTGGGCATCGTTGGCAATGGCCTGCGAGATCGGAGGCATGACGAGCGACAGTACCAAGCTCAAAACGGAGGCTCCGCACAAAACGCCTGCTAGCACACGATGCATCGCTTTATTGCTCTGCTTAGATTTGTCTGAATTTGCTTTCATCGATGTCTCCTCCCCAAGAGACCGCGATCTTGCTCTTTCACTATCAAACGTATCTGCGCAATCTGTAATTGCGCACGTTTAATGTTCAAATTTTAACGATTGTTTAGACATCTGAGCAACAAAACCGACATTTTTGTAGCGGATTCTCAATTCTCTTGAAATTTGCTCAGATTTACCTTCGTTTATTCGCTATCTATTTTTTGTTTCTACTGGTAATTTAGTTGCACATCATTTTTTAATGGCGTTAGATTTTTTGCACAAATTTTTGCTCAATAGCAAACATCCCGCTCACGGTCGAAAATCGACCGTGAGCAGTAGGTCATCAACCGGAAGGAATATCCTACCAAACTGATGAGAATATCTTTAACCCATCGGCGGTTAGAAGCGTAATGCTCAGACAACCATATTTGAATTTGCGCGCAGATTTTCGGTATCAATTCGCCCAAATCGCCTGAGGCCACCACAAAGGCGCCTGTCCCCATTGTGGTGATTCTGCCTCAGCGCTACAGCAGATGTTCCTCGATAAAGATCGCGATGCCGTCTTTGTCGTTGCTCGCGGTTACAAAGTCGGCGGCGGCACGGGTGGCGTCGCTGCCATTTGCCATGGCCACGCCCACGCCGGCGTCAGCCACCATGCGGGTGTCGTTATCGGCATCGCCAAACACACAGATGTCCTGGAGCTCCATGTCGTTGAGCTCCGCCACGCGCACAAGGCCGCGCGTCTTGGACACGCGCGGATCCATGAACTCGTAGAGCCGCTGCGTGGTTTGCAGAGCCGCCGCCTTAACGGTGTCGTCGGCAAACGTCGACGCCCGCTCGATGACCTGCGGCATTACCTCGGGTGCCATGGTAAACATCACCTTGGGCTGCGGCTCACGCAAAAACTCGGCAAAATCGACCACCTGGTAGGGCACGCCGTCGACGCGCGACAGGTGCTCGATGCACGCGTTGCTCTCGGGCACGTAGAGCACGCCGTCTCGGGGGCAGACGGGCGTTGCCGGCAGGCCTGCCATGTGCTCGCAGATGCGCGCGATGGTCTCGCCCGGCAGCGGGTAGCTCAGCTCGTTGATGCCGTGCGCACGGTCGATGACCTCGGCGCCACCGCAGCCCACCAGCACGTCTACCAGGCCGTCAATACCCCAGAGCCCAAACATGGCCTCGGTCGCCTGGGCGTCGCGCCCGGTGCACAGACCAAACAGCACGCCGCGCTCACGCAGGGCACGGATCGCCGCCACGGTGCGCGGGGACACCGTGTGCTGGCTCGTGAGCAACGTTCCGTCAAGATCGCAGAGCACGGCTTTGATGTGGCTGAAGGTGGTGTCCATGGGAGGCCTTTCTGGGTTGTGCGGGGGGGATGCTGAATGTGGCCGGAAATGGTGCACATGGTATACCAAGGCGCAGGCGCGGCCCGTCAAAGCAAAAACCACCACAAAGGTGCCTGGCCCCTTTGTGGTGGCCGGACCCGCAGGATGGCCTGGCTCGGGACGCAAACCATCACAACATTCGACGTGATTCAGCAAAATCGCGATTTTCATCGAATGTTGTGATGGTTTTACTGCCTTGCGGCACGATCAAAATGCCGGTGTCCAAACAGCAGCAACGCCACGGGAACCGCCGTCACGACCATACCCGCCCCGATGAGCGTCTGCTGCACACCAAACGTCGCCGCCAGCCAGGGGGCAATCGCCAGCGGGGCCACGCCGGCGAACATGTTGCCAAAGCCCATGACCGAGTTCACGCGACCGAGCTGCTCGAGCGGGGCCGTCGTTTGCACGATCGTGTTGTGGAGCGGGTTGACGATGCCCCAAGCTATGCCCAGTACAATCTGGCCGACGAGGGCTACACCCACGTACGGTGTTCCCACATAGAGCAAACTTCCCAGGCCCACGAATATGAGTGCAACGAGCAGCGTTTTGAGGCTGACCAGGTGCGGTGGCAAGCGGAGCGCGACCACGGCGCCCAGTACCGCACCCACACCGCTGGCCGACGAGAGCCAGCCCATCCATTCGACACCGACGTGTAGGACATCGCGGTAGAAGAACGATTCCAGCGGGTCGAAGGCGCCATAGCCAAAGTTCGAAAGGAAGATGATGGAGAACAGCAGGGCGAGGACGCTGTTGGTAAAGACCGTCTTGATGCTGGTCGCGAAGGTAGCGCGGGAAGATGTGTTGGGGTCGAGGCTTTGGCTGGCCTTATCCGATGTGATGTCGCCGATCGCGGGTTTGCCTTCGTGTGTGGCGGCCTGACCTGCACTTTGCCTAAAGCCCCAACCGGCAATGAGCGCCAATGCGGTAAAGAGCATCATGAGCACGAACACCGCGCGTGACGATGTAGCCGCCGCGACAAAGCCGCCCAGCGTGGGACCAACGATGATGCTCACGTTTGAAAACATGGCGATGGCGGAGTTGATGTCTTTGAGCTCGACAGGATCGTCGGTGAGGTAGGCTGGATAAGATGTGGCGATGGGCTGGGCAAACCCCATCACGAAGCCCAGGAGCACCGCGCCGAGCAGGACGATGCCGGTCGCGCTGCCAAAAACGAGGATCGCCGTGCCGGTTGCCAGCGTGCTGATGATGCTCAGCAAGAAATGGCGGCGTGGGCCCAAAGCGTCGAGCGCCGCGCCGCCCGCAAAGGACCCCAGGATCACGAAAACGTTCATAAACAGGACGGCCAGCGATGTCGCCACGACCGAGGCATCGTCTGCATAGGTGAGCGTTCCGATGACGCCGATAAAGTAGCTGGTCTGATAACCGGTGTAGATGAGAAAGCGCATCGCCACCAGGCGCTTGGCCTGCACGGACAGCGATGATTGAGGCTTTGAGAAAAGAGAGGCGAGCATGGAGACTCCTTGTTTCATACGAATGCGGACGGCGGGCATTCGCCACCGTCTGTCAAATCAATCTATCCGCATGAAACATTAAGGACGCATCAAGCCCCTTCTCTCCGTTTTTCGCCCATCATGAACTACTTGGTAGATTGTAAGGCATGTCCCACACATCTACTAAAGCAAAAACCACCACAAAGGTGCCTGGCCCCTTTGTGGTGGAAATGACGCTTGCCCAGATAAAACCTGCCAAATTAACCTGTCTTTTTTGGCTGGTTTTAGGCCAGATAATCTTGAATAAGGTCGCAGATGGCTCGGGCGTCGTTGATGTTGATGACTCGGGTTGCAAAGCCGGCGTCGAAGGCCTGACGCGCCAGGGCCTCGTTGCAGGCAAGGGCCAGCGTGTGACCGTCGACCAGGTCGAGCGAGCTCTTGCCGCGCAGACGGTCGACACCGGAGCGCGCGACGACGATGTTGTCGAAGCCCTCGGTCTTGTAGCCCTCGATGATCACCACGTCGACATCGTTGTAGCGCGACAGCAGCTCGCGCGCAGGCATCTCGTCCTCCTCGCGCGTGTTAGCGTACTCCGCCCAGCGCGTGGCGCAGATGAGTCCCACGTGCTTGGATCCGGCCTGGTGATGGCGCCAGGTGTCCTTAGCGGGCACATCGATATCAAAGCCGTGGTGCCCGTGATGCTTGAGAGAACCCACGCGCAGGCCGCGGCGGGTGAGCTCGGCAATAACCTTCTCGACGAGCGTGGTCTTGCCCGAGTTTTGGTAGCCGATAAACGCGATCGCGGGGACGGCCGGTGCCGGAGCTGCGGGCGCGACGGTGGCAGGTGCGCTTGCGGGCGCGGCACCGTCAGCGGCCACAGCTTCGACAGCAGCAGCCTGGCGCTCGGCGTGATCCCACACGCCCGAACGGCCACCTTCCTTGTGCAGCAGGCGTACGTCGACGATCTCCATGCCGCGATCGACGGCCTTGCACATGTCGTAGATGGTCAGACACGCGGCACTCGCGCCGGTCAACGCCTCCATCTCGATACCCGTCTTGCCCGTCACGCCCGCCGTGACCAGTACGTGAAAGCCAACCTGCCCGTCCGCGCGCGCCGGCGACCAGCCCTCGGGCACGTCCTCGGCCGGCGTCCCCGCCGGAGCGATGGGCTCGATATCGCACTTACTCTTGGTAATGAGCAACGGATGGCACATGGGGATGATGTCACTCGTGCGCTTGATGGCCATAATGCCCGCCACGCGCGCGCAGGCAAGCACGTCACCCTTCTTGGCGCGGTCCTGCAGCACCATAGCCTGCGTCTCAGGGTGCATGAGGATGGTGCCTTCGGCGATGGCAATGCGATGGGTCTCGGCTTTGTCGGACACGTCGACCATGCGCACCTCGCCCTTGGCGTCCACGTGCGTCAGCTCGTCGCGACGGGCGTCGCGGGCGGGCTCGGCGACAGCGCTGGCAGTCGGCTGCGCGGACGCGTCGGCGTTGCCAGCATTCGCCGCGGCTGAGGCTTTGTGGGCAGACATCGCGCCCCTGCGAGCGGCCTTGGTGGCATCGGCGTACCTGCTCTTGGCCATATGATCATCCTCCGATTTGGGACATAAATCGTTGCGTGCCCTCAATTATCGCGTGTTCCTGCGGTTTGTGGGCCACGGCATCGCGCCAAATCGAAAGTACCTGCATATCATCACCACGGCGCAACGCCTCACGCACCGAATACTCGGCATCGCTGAACAGGCACGGACGCACGTTGCCATCGGCCGTCAGGCGCAGGCGGTTGCAATTCGCACAAAAATGGTTGGACATGGCGCTAATAAAGCCAACCGTTCCCGCCGCGCCCGGAAAGTGCCAATAGCGCGCAGGGCCCGCGCCGGCAGGAGCGTCGTTGATGTCGAGCGGCTCGAGCTCGCCCAGTCCCGCCGCGGTGGCCCCGACATTGATGCGCGCCCGCAGCTCGTCGCTCGGCACGGTGTCGCTCGCGTCCCACAGCTCGGGATTGAGTGTGGGCGCGTGAGGGTCTACGGCACAATGCGAGCTCGTGTGCTCGTCGCCAATGGGCATGTATTCGATAAAGCGCAGGTGGATGGGGCGGTCGACGGTCAGCCGTGCAAGGGCCGCCACATCCTGGTTGAGCCGTCGCACAACAACGCAGTTGACCTTAACGGGCTCAAAGCCCCAAGTTAGCGCCGCGTCGATGCCAGCCATGGTCTGCTCGAGCCGGCCCAGGCGCGTAATCTTTCCAAACAGCGTAGGGTCGAGCGTGTCGAGCGAGATGTTGACGCGGTCAAGCCCGGCATCTTTGAGCTGCGGTGCCAGCTTGGGCAGCAGGGCGCCGTTGGTGGTAAGCGAGATGTCCCCGATCTGCGGGATCGCGCGGATGTCGCGAATGAGCGGAATAATACGGCGGCTGACCAGCGGCTCGCCACCCGTCAGGCGCACGCGGCGAATGCCCTCTCCCGCCACCAGGCGCACAAAGCGGGCAATTTCCTCGGCGCTGAGTAGCTCGTCGTGTGCGCGGGGCGCCACGCCATCGGCCGGCATGCAGTAAATGCAGCGGTAATTGCACTTGTCGGTAACGGCAATGCGCAGGTAGTTGATATCGCGGCCAAAGCCGTCATGTTGCACGCGCCCGTCCACGCAGCCCTCCCCTCACGCGGCGTTTTATTCTTCGGAAAACATAATACCCCACGAGAGAATCATGCCGACACCCGTACGACAGGACAGGTCGTTTCAAGCGAAACGGACTTTCCAAACCCATCCTCAGCACAGACCATCACAACATTCGATGCTTTTCCCGATTTTGGCAAAAAACGTCGAATGTTGTGATGGTTTGCCTGCCCACGGCACCCCGTAGAAGGACCAAAGCGCCCCTAAAGGTTGCCGTCCCAGTGCCGAATCACGAATTCTCGCAGGTCGTTCTGCCGCTTCTGAAACGCTTCGCTTCGGTCGCACTTAAGGCCCATAGCGAGCGCGATGGCGTTCATCGCCCGGTGCAATTGCAGCTGGTGGGCAAACTGAGTCCCGGTGAGGACGATCATCTTAAAGCCCAGCGCGCTCAGCACGGTCATACGCTCCGCATCCGACGCGCTGCGCTGTTTATCAAGATGGTCCGAGCCGTTGTACTCAATCCCCGTACCGCTCGCAGGCGCATATACGTCGATCTCGAAATACCCGGCCTTTGCGAGATACTTGAACTCGTTGGGGACATCGACCCGATGGTTGAGCTCGATCTTGGCGTATCCCAGCCCTCCCTGAGAACGTTTTGCTACGACCATGATTGCGGTGGCCGTCTCCATGGGCGACCGCGCGCCATCGTGCACGCGCTTGAGCACGGCGGCCGCGCGTATAGCCCCCTGACGAGATCGGTTCTCATTGCAATAAGTAATCAAGTCGGCAACGGTATACCTCTGCCCCATCTCGATATAATCGTCTGTCGACAGATGATTCAAATGGTATCGGGCGCAGATTTCGTAGCCATATTCCAGCTGCTCGGGCTCACTCATCCACGAACCCGCTTGGACAAAGCACATGGCCTCATCAACCACTAGAAGGCCCTCTGCCACCTCGATAAGATGGCCTGGAGGTACCGGCGCCCCAAACACGTGGCACCTAAATCCAGCCGGCGTCGAGCGCTCAAAATCGAAGTTGACGAGCGTGTCGATATGATCGAGCTCTTCTTGTGGAATACCAAGCGAAACCAGATAGTCGGTAACGATCCCGACTGCCGTTGAAGCCCTCAACCCCTTGGCATCGAGTCCCAATTTGGGCAGGCTCGCGGTCGGTTCTGCCTCGTTAGCAAGCGAGTCCTCATCGTATAGACTGCTTGCTCGCGAGAGCGGCTCGGACGGGCGCGCCACGTTGTGGTACAGCCAGGCAGTCTTATGGGACAGGACGATCGGCAGGTCCATGAGCCCTCCAATGGAGTCGGATAACCAACCTTATTCCCCTGCCCACGGGTCCGCACACCTTCGTGCGCAAGAAAGCGATTCCACCCGGTCGAGCGGCAGAAAAACCATCACAACATTCGATGCTTTTCCCGATTTTGGCAAAAAACGTTGAATGTTGTGATGGTTTGAGGCGAGGTGAGGAGCACGGAGGGGTCAAAGCATCGTGCTCGAACGGGTTAATCCAACTCTTTTAAGCCATGCGCCAGCTGCCAGTACTCACCATGCTGGGCGAGCAGCTCTTCGTGCGTGCCGCGCTCGATGATGCGGCCGTGTTCGAGAACCATGATGGCGTCGGCGTCGCGGACGGTGGACAGGCGGTGCGCGATCATAAACGTGGTACGTCCGCGCATGATGCGGTCCATACCGCGCTCGATGAGCTTTTCGGTACGCGTGTCGATACTCGAAGTGGCCTCGTCCAAGATGAGCACCGGCGGATCGGCCACGGCCACGCGCGCGATGGCGAGCAGCTGGCGCTGGCCCTGCGACAGGTTGGCGCCGTCGGCCGTGACCGGCGTGTCGTACCCTCTAGGCAGGCGGCGGATAAACGAGTCGGCGCAGGCTGCCTCGGCAGCGGCGCGCACCTCCTCGTCGGTCGCGTCGAGCTTGCCAAAGCGGATGTTCTGCGCAATGGTGCCGCTAAACAAGTGCGTGTCCTGCAGCACAATGCCGAGCGATCCGCGCAGGCTGGCCTTGGCAATGTGCTTGACGTCGATGCCGTCGTACGTGATCTCGCCGTCATCGACCTCGTAGAAGCGGTTGATGAGGTTGGTGATGGTCGTCTTACCGGCGCCCGTCGAGCCCACAAACGCGATCTTTTGCCCCGGCTTGGCAAACAGGTTGAGATCCGTGAGCACACGGGTGCCCGGCACGTAGGAAAAGTCAACGGCATGGAAGCGCACGTCGCCGGCAAGCGGGATAAGACCGGTGACAAGCTCGGTACCGTCGACGGCTACCGCGCGGCCCGACTCATCAACGGCCGCCACATCATGCAAGTGTCCGTACGCGCCCACGCCCTGGCCCTCGGGAATCTTCCACGCCCACGCGGCGTCACCCGTCTGCACCAGCTCCACGCGGCCCTCGTCCGCCTCGGGTTCAAGATCCATGGCGGCAAACAAGCGCTCGGCGCCGGCCAACGCATTGAGCAAGAAGTTGCCCAGCTGCGTAAACTGATTGATGGGCATGGCGGCCTGGCGCACAAAGACCAGGTAGCTTGCAAGCGCACCTACGTCGGCGAGCCCCTTGATGCAGAGCATGCCGCCCGCCACGGCGACGATGGCATAGTTGACGTAGCCAATCACGACGGTCATGGGCACCATGGAGTTGGCATAGCTCACGGCGGCGGTGCCGGTACGACGAAGCTCGTCGTTGCGACAAGCAAAGCCGGCGACATTCGCTGCCTCGCGGTTAAAGACCTTGATGACCTTTTGGCCCGAGACCATCTCTTCGATATATCCGTCCAGGTCGCCAAGCGATGCCTGCTGGGCGGCAAAGAAGCGCTTAGAACGCGCGCCCGAGTAGCGCGCATACAGCACAATGGCCGCATCGCACACAAGCGTGATAATCGTGAGCCGCCAGTTAAGGATGATGAGCATTGCCGTGGTGCCCACAACCTGAATGGCGGCCTGAATCACGTTGGCAAAGCTGTTGTTGAGCGCCTCGGAGACGGTGTCGACGTCGTTGGTGAAAAAGCTCATGATGTCGCCCGAGCGCGTGCTGTCAAAATAACTGAGCGGCAGCGTCTGGATGTGCGCGAACAGGTCGCGGCGAATATCGGACACCACGCGTTGGGCCGCGCGCACCATAATCTGCGAGTAGCCCAGGGCCGAAAGCACTCCCGCGGCGTAGATGATCGCCGTCAGGATGACCTGCTTGGTAAGCAGTTCCTCCCCGCCCGTGGCCAAACCGTTAACGATGGGGCGCACCATGTAGGTGCCGACGAGGCTCGCGATGGCGGCGACGGAGGCGAGCACGCCCACCGCGAGCAACGAGAACTTGGCATGCCCCATGTAGGAGAGCAGGCGGCGCACCGTGCGCTTGAGGTCGGCCGGGCGTGCTTGGGCTGCGGTCTTAGGCATGGCGCTCACCCCCTTCCAAGGGTGATCCGCATGCGACGGAGGAAAACGGGTCATTCGCGCAGCCATCGTCGCTGCCGTCGCCGGCGTCCGCGTCCCCCGCAAACTCCATCTGCGAGGCGTAAATCTCCTGGTATATGTTGTCGCCCGCCAGCAATTCCTCGTGCGTGCCCACGCCGTGGACACGACCGTCGTCTAACACCACAATGCGATCGGCATCCATGACGCTCGCGATGCGCTGGGCGATGATGAGCACGGTCGTATCGGAAATCCGGGCGATGTGCTCGCGAATCTTAGCGTCGGTCGCCATATCAACCGCGCTGGTGGAGTCATCAAAAATGAGCACGCGCGGATGCTTGAGCAGCGTGCGCGCGATGCAAAGGCGTTGCTTCTGGCCACCCGAAACACCGGCGCCACCTTGGCCCAACTCGCCGTCCAGCCCGCCGATGCGATCAAGGAACTCGTCCACGCACGCCGCGCGGCAAGCCGCGAGGAGCTCATCGTCCGACGCCCGTGGATTGCCCCACTGCAGGTTCTCGCGCACGGTGCCCGTGAACAGCACGTTCTTTTGCAGCACAATGCCCACGGCGTCGCGCAAGGCGACCAGGTCGTAGTCGCGCACGTCGTGTCCGCCCACAAGCACGGTTCCCTCGGTGGCGTCGTACAGGCGCGCAATCAGCTGCACAAGCGAGCTCTTGCCCGAGCCCGTGCCGCCGAGGATGCCCACCGTCGAGCCACTCTCGATGCGAAGGTCGATATGCTCGAGCACATCCTCGGCTGCATCCGCGCGGTATTTAAAGGAAACGTCGCGAAACTCGATACTGCCGTCCGCTGGCGCCGCAATCGCGAGGTCTCCCGCGGGGTTGGCGATAAAGGGCTCCTCATCGAGCACCTCGGCGATACGGCCCACACTCGTAAGAGCGCGCGTGAGCAGCAAAAACACGTTGGAAATCATCATGAGCGAATTCATGATCAGCAGCACGTAGCTCATAAAGCCCGTGAGCGAGCCCACGCCCAGCTTGCCGGCGAGAATCATGCGGCCGCCAATCCACAGGATGGAGAGCGCAGCCACGTACATCGACAGCTGAAACACCGGCAGGTTGAGCACCGCGCTGCCAAAGGTCTTTGTCGCAGTGCGCGCGAGCTCGGTATTGACGGTGTCGAACTTGGCCTCCTCGTGCTCGGTACGAACGTAGGCCTTGACGGCACGCACGGCGGTGAGGTCTTCCTGTACCACGCCGTTGAGGTGGTCCATCGAGGTCTGGAGTTGGCGGTAGAGCGGGCTCACGCGATAGGTGATGACGCCCAGCACGATTGCCAGCACGGGCAAGATGATCGCAAAGACGGTGGCGAGCGGGCGCGACAGCATCAGCGCGTAGATAAGGCCGATGATAAGCGTCACCGGGCCGCGCACCATAGGGCGAAAGCCGTTGCCCACAGCATTTTGGATAACGGTGATGTCCGTGGTCATGCGGGTGACGAGCGAGCTGGCGTCGTAGTTGTCCAGGTTACCAAAAGCGAGCGTCTGAATCTTTTTGTACTCGGCCTCGCGCAGGTTAGCGCCTAGGCCCGAGGCAACGCGGGCAGACGTGCGGGCATAACCCAAGCCCAGTACCAGCGAAAGCGCAGCGCACACCAACATGTACGCGCCCTGCAGCAGCATGTAGTTGATATCACCCGCAGGCACGCCCACATCGATGATGTTGGCCATGATGACCGGGATAAACAGCTCGAGCACCGTCTCGACCGACACAAAGAACACGCCGAGGATGGCATCGCGACGGTATGCCCCTAGGTAGGAAAACAGTATTTTGAGATTGCGCACGCAGGTTCAACCCCCATCAAACGTTGTTCGCAAACGCACGTATTATTGCGCGCCGAATAATGGTGTCAAGTATTCCGAAATCGTTTTCTGCAAGGTTAGCGACGGCGGCGAGTTCTCGTGACGTGTGTCCATATTCACTCGGAATAATGGTGCGCGCGATTTTTTTCGCCCCACTGCCGACACAAACCTTGACTCTACAATCGTTGTAGGGTTTTCACTACACTGGTACGTAAACAAACCCAGCCAGAAAGCCCCACCTATGGAACACGACCTCACACGCGGCAATGTCCTTAAGACCATCGCGGTCTTTGCCCTGCCTTATATGCTCTCGTACTTTTTACAGATGCTCTACGGCATGGCCGACCTGTACATGATGGGGCAGTTTAGCGGCGCCGCCGGCATCACCGCCGTTGGCAATGGCGCGCAGACGCTCTATATCATTACCGTAACGCTTGTGGGCCTAGCCATGGGAACGACGGTCATCGTCGGCCACGCCGTGGGTTCGCGTCGCTTCGACCGCGCCGAGACCGCCATCGGCAACACCATTACGCTCTTTATGGGCGTCTCGGTGGTACTGGCCGTCATCTTGTTTGCACTATGCCCGCAAATCGTGGCGCTCATTGGTACGCCGCCCGAGGCGGTCGAAGGCACCGCCGCCTACCTGCGTATCTGCTTTGTCGGCATTCCCTTTATCGCCGCGTACAACATCCTCTCGGCCATCTTTCGCGGCCTGGGCGATTCGCGCTCGCCCATGTACGTGATCGGTGTGGCGTGCATCATCAACATCGCACTCGACTTTCTGTTTATCGGCCACATGGGGCTCGGCCCCGTGGGTGCGGCGCTCGGCACGGTAACCGCGCAGACAGCCAGCGTTGCCCTCGCGCTCGTGTGGCTCAAGAGCCGTCGCACGAACATCCACGTTAAGCGCAGCGACCTGCGCCCCCAGCCCGAGGTGCTCGGCAGCATTCTTAAGATCGGCGTGCCCGTGGCCGTGCAGGACGGCTGCATCCAGGTAGCGTTTATGTTTATCACCGTCATCGCCAACCATCGCGGCCTGGTCGACGCCGCCGCCGTGGGCCTGGTCGAGAAGATGATCAGCTTTTTGTTCATCGTGCCAAGTTCTATGGGCGCCACCGTCAGCGCGCTCACGGCGCAAAACGCCGGTGCGGGCAAGGGCGACCGCGCGCGTCAGGTACTCAAGGATGCCATGACCATCTCGGTGGTGTACGGCTGCCTGATCACGGTGCTGATGTGGCTAGTGGCGCCGGCGTTTATCGGCTTTTTTGCCAAGGACCCCGCGGTGGTCGCGGCCGGTACCGGCTATATGCGCAGCTACATTTTCGATGCGATTTTTGCCGGCATCCACATTTGCTTTAGTGGCTTTTTCGCTGCGTATGGCAAGAGCTACATCGGCTTTGCGCACAACGTACTGGCCGTGGCGCTCATTCGCGTGCCGGGCGCGTGGCTGCTGTCGAACGCCTATTCCGATACGTTGTTTCCCATGGGCATCGCTTCGCCGTGCGGATCGATTTTGTCGGCAGTCATCTGTGTTGTCGCGTTTACCGTGCTCAACCGGCGCGGGGCTTTTGACAAGCTGGCAGCGTAGCGGGGCAACGCGAAATCACCCTCATCGACGACATCATCAGCGACGACCCCACAACCTACGTGACGCAAATCACAGTGCCGGTTGCCCCAGCAAAGTAAGATCCGCCCGGAAGGCAGTTCAATCATGCTTTCCGGGCGGATCTTCAATTTGGTTATCGATGCACTAAGCCTGGGGCACCTCACCAGTCGCCAGGATCTGCTCGAGTGCATCCTCATCCAGCACGGGCACACCCAGCTGCTCGGCCTTGGTGAGCTTGGAGCCCGCTTTGGGGCCGGCGACCAGGTAGCTCGTCTTCTTTGAAACACTGCCCGAAACCTTGGCGCCGAGTACCTTGAGCGCCGCACCCGCCTCGTCGCGGGTGCGGTTGACGAGCGTGCCGGTGAGCACGAAGGTCAGACCCGCGAGCGGTTGTGCATCGGCGAGCTCGCCCGCCACGCCCGCGTCGGCTGCGGCTTGTGCATGCGCGGCGCCCAAGTCGACCTCGAGCGACAGGCCCGCCTGGCGCAGGCGCTCCAGCACGGCAAGGTTTTCGGGCACGGCCAGGAACTGCTTGACGCTCGCCGCAATCTTGGGACCGATGCCCTCACACTCGGCAATGTCCTCTTCGCTCGCCAAGATGAGCTTGTCGATCGACAGAAATCGCTCGGCGATGACCTCGCCCACACTCTTGCCCACGTGGCGGATGCCCAGGGCAAACAGCACGCGACCGAGCGGCTGGCTCTTGGACTTGTTGAGCTCGGCGATAATTTTCTCGGCCGTCTTGAGGCCTACCGGAATGGGATCGCCCTTCTTGACGCCCTTTTTGCTGTTGGAGCTGGCGTACACGCGGCCCGTGTCCAGGCCGGCGATATCGTCGACCGTGAGCTGGTAGAAGTCCGCGACATCGTGGATCAGGCCGGCGGCGATCATCTTGTCGACGATCTCGTCGCCTAGGCCATCGACGTCCATGCAGCCGCGGCTCACCCAGTGAAGCAGGCGCTCCTTGAGCTGCGCGGGGCAGTCGATGGAAACGCAACGGTAGGCGACCTCGCCGTCCTCGTGGACCACGGGGCTGCCGCACACGGGGCAGACCTCGGGCATGTGCCAGTCGGCCGAATCGACCGGGCGCTTGTCGAGCACCGGACCCACGACCTCGGGGATCACGTCGCCCGCCTTGTGCACGATGATAGTGTCGCCCTCACGCACGTTTTTGCGGCGGATCTCGTCGATGTTGTGCAGCGTGGCGCGCGCGATGGTGGAGCCGGCGACCGTCACCGGGTCGAACTCGGCGACCGGCGTGAGCACACCGGTGCGGCCAACCTGGATGCGAATTTCGCGCAGGACGGTCTGCTTTTCCTCGGGCGGGAACTTAAAGGCAATGGCCCAGCGCGGCGCGCGGGCGGTAAAGCCCAGGTCGAGCTGCTGCTGGAAGCTGTCAACCTTTACGACCACGCCGTCGATGTCGTAGTCCAGGTCACCGCGATGCTCGAGGGCCTGGGCGCAGAACTCGTGGACCTCGGCCGGCGTGGCACAACGAGCCACGTTAGGGTTGACGCTAAAGCCGGCGCTACGCAGCCAATCGAGGAACTCGCGCTGGCTGTGGACGTGCAGCGGGTCGGTATCGGCGATGGCATAGATAAAGGTGGCCAGGTCGCGGCGCGCCGTGACCTTGGGATCCTTTTGGCGCAGGCTGCCGGCGGCGGCGTTGCGCGGGTTGGCGAAGGGGTCGCGCCCCTCGGCATCGGCCTCTTCATTCAGACGAACAAAGCTGCCCTTGGGCATATAGACCTCGCCGCGTACCTCAATGGTGCGCTCGCGGTCGGCACCCATGTGGGCGAGCGCCGGCTCGGACAGGTGCATGGGCACATCCCTGATGGTACGGACGTTGAGCGACACGTCCTCGCCCGTGGTGCCGTCACCGCGCGTGGCCGCGCGCACGAAGCTGCCGTTTTGGTAGGTAAGCGCCACGCCAAGGCCGTCGATCTTAAGCTCGCAGGTATAGGTGACGCTGCCGGCACCGAGGGCATCCTCAGTGCGCTGGAGCCACGCGTCGAGTTCGTCCAGATCCATGGCATCGTCCATGGAATACATGCGTGCCATGTGCGTGACCGGCGTAAACTGCTCGCTCACGTAGCCGCCCACGCGCTGGGTATAGCTGTCGGGCGTCACCAGGTCGGGGTAGGTCGCCTCGATTTCCTGCAGCTCAACAAGCATTTTGTCAAAGGCGGCATCCGTGATCTCGGGTGCATCGAGCATGTAGTAGCGGTACGCGTGGTAATCGAGCTCGTGGCGCAGCTCGGCCGCGCGCGCTGCCGCCTGGGCACGGGCGTCGGTCGGTGCGGCTGCTTCCGCGGTCGTGGGCGTTTCGGTATCGATGTCCACGCCGTCACCAAACAGGCTCGATTGCTCCATAGCGGCACTCCTTCGCTCGATTTCAAACGGATACTAGAGTACCACCGGTCACGATAGGGCCGAATAACCCTTTCGAACCGCACCGAATCGGCAGCCACCAGACTGGAGTGGACAGTTAGTTCAGATACGTATAAATCCTAGAGCCGAATCAAGCACGAACACCCCTGTTTCAACTAATTTGGGCTCCTCGAGACCATGTAAACGTCCCACTCTCCCTTCCAAACACCCATTCGAGCCCCATCCCAATCAAAAATTGCTCAAAACGCATCCCAAGCTGCCCCAGATTTATACGTATCTGAACCAACTGTCCAGACCATTACGAACCAGGCCTCTTATCAGCCCCAAGTGATCCGTTTTTCTCCGTCCCCAACGGATCAATAAGAAAAGAGGGGCTGTCCCACATTGATGGGACAGCCCCTCTGGCATCGGTATGTGCGATACGGCTCGTTAGAAACCCTGACCGTAGCCCTGGCCCTGCTGGCCCAGCAGCTCCTCCAGATACTGGCGCAACTGCTCGTCGGTAATACCGCCGTTGCCGGTGTCAGTCGCGCTGTCGTCCTGCTGCTGGTTCTGCAGCTCCTCGTCGGAGCCAAGCTCGACGGTGACCTTCTTCTCGTCCTTGCCGCGCATGAGCGTGATCTCGACCTTCTCGCCCACCTCGTGGCTGCGCAGCGCGATGATCAGGCCATCGGCGCTCGTGATCTCGTCGTCGCCCAGCTTGGTAATGACATCGCCCTCTTGGATGCCGGCCTTTGCGGCAGGACCGTCCTCAACGACGCTCGCCACGTACGCGCCGCTATCGGTGCTGAGCTTGTTAGTGCGAGCGTTGAGCGCGTTGACGCTCGAAAGCGTGGCTCCCAGGTACGGGTGCACCGGCGTCTTGCCGCCGATGATCTGGTCGGCAATGTTCTTGGCGTAGTTAACGGGAATAGCAAAGCCCACGCCCGAGCTAGAGCCCGAGTAGCTCTCGATGAGCGAGTTGATGCCCACGAGCTCGCCGTTGTCGTTAACGAGCGCGCCACCGGAGTTGCCCGGGTTGATGGCAGCATCGGTCTGAATCATGTTGGCATAGATGGTGTTACCGCTGGTAGAGCTCATGGCCGTGGAACGATAAAGCGCCGACACAATGCCCGTGGAGACAGACTGCTCGTTGCCGAACGGCGAACCGATGGCCATAACCCACTCGCCCACGTTGAGTTTGGAGGAGTCACCGATCTCGATCGGTGTGAGCTTGGAGGCGTCGGCGTCCTTGAGCTTGATGACGGCCAGGTCGCTCGAGGCGTCGTTGCCCACGAACTCGGCCTCGTAGGTGGTACCGTCATCCATGGTCACCACGTACTGGTCATAGCCATCGACCACGTGGTTGTTGGTGAGGATGTGGCCCTCGGTATCGAGCACCACGCCCGAGCCGACGCTGCCCGAGCCGTCCGACTCGTCGGCAGACTGCGAAAGCGAGCCATTCTGGCCGCCGCTCGAAGTGGCGGTAATGGAAACCACGGAGGGCAGGGCCTTGGCAGAAACGGCCTCGGCCAGCGTGGTGTCCTCGGAATCAATCGTAATCTTTTGCGTCGATGAACCCGAAGCACCCGCCGTCACGGCATTCTTTCCGCCGCCAATGTTGAGCGTGCCGCTCATAATGAGCGCAATGACCAGCAGGGCGCCGCAGGCACAGCCGGCGAGTGCTGTAATAAAGATCGGCAGCTTTTTGGTCTTAGTCTTGACCACTGTGTGCTTGTTTACAACCTGCTGGCTGCCCAGCGGCTTGCCGGTCTGCGTGTCGTAGGCCTGCACGTAGGGAATGTTGCTGTCGGCAGGCGTCGACTCCACCTGCACGCGCGGCTGCTGCTGCGTCTCGCCGGCGTGGTCCGCATCCTGGGGACGCTGGGAATCGTTCTCGCTCATAGCTGCGATCCTTTCGTCAAATAACCAAAGGCCCGCCAAACACGTGGCGGGCCATCATTGTTCACGTTGAGTTGTACCCCAATATGCGGGTGCACGTGTATGAGAACGCAATCTTTTAGGAAGGCTTAAGTTCTTCTGCAAACCCGAAAGGAACCCGCACATGCGGCAAAACCACCACAAAGGTGCCTGTCCCCTTTGTGGTGGAAATCTAGTCCTTAAACAGATAGCCCACGCCGCGGACGGTGGTGATGTGCGCCGCGATCTGCGGGCCCACCTTGGAGCGGATGCGTCGGATGTGCACGTCGACGGTACGCGTACCGCCGCAGTACTCAAAGCCCCACACGCGGTGCAGCAGCACTTCGCGGCTGTAGGCACGGTTGGGGTGCGTCGCCAAAAAGCTCAGCAGCGAATACTCCATCAGCGTCAGGTCGATGGGCTCGTTATCGAGCGTCACCTGGTAGGTGGCCAAGTTGATCTCGAGGTTGTCGATGTTGAGCACATCGTCGGCGGTGACGGTCTCTTCCTCGCCCATCAGGCGCTGCGCACGAGCCTTGAGCTCGTTGGGCGTCGCCGTGGGACATACAAAGTCGGCATGCGCATGATTCGGCAGACGCAGGGTGCCGAGCGCCTCGTCGTCGACGATCACCAACATGGGGACGCCGCCGCGATCGTCAAGCCACTTGGCAATCTGGTCGATGCGGTCGCTGCGGATGCCATCGGAATCGAGGATCAGCAGGTCAAAGTCGTGCGCCGCAGTCGGTGAATCGGGGGTTGCCAGGCTCACCTCGACACCCAGGGTGGTCGTCAAACTGCGGGCAAACTCGTGGAAGCGCGTCGTGCGCGCCATGAACAGGGCACTCTTTTCGGACATATCGGCCTCCAAGGAAATGAGCTCAATCGTACTGGAACAAGCCAACGCGATTAGGAGTTCGCCAGGTAGTGCTTGATCTCCCACTCGGTGATCGTGGACTCAAACTTATGCCACTCGTCGCGCTTCTTTTTGAGGAAGAAGCTGTGGATGTGCTCGCCGAGGGCATCCTTCATAAACTGCGAGTCCTCAAACACGTCGAGCGCCTCTTTGAGCGAACGCGGCAGCAGCGTGTAGCCAGCCTCGAGCATCTGGCGGTCGGTAAGCTTGAGCGTCTCGGCCGTGGCCTCGGGCGGGAGCTCCAGCTTGCGCTCGATGCCGTCGAGACCGGCCGCCAGCGTGACGGCGTTGACCAGGTACGGGTTGGCCATGGGGTCGGGGCTACGAAGCTCGATGCGCGTGGACAACTGCTTGCCGGGCTTGTAGACCGGGATGCGGACCATGCTCGCGCGGTTGCGCAGGCCCCACGTGGCGTACTGCGGCACGGAGTCGCCACCCGTGGTGATGCGCTTGTACGAGTTGACCGTGGGGTTGGTGATGGCGCTGATCTCGCGCGCGTGCGCCAGAATGCCGGCCATATAGTGCTTGGCGATATCGGAAAGATGGTACTTCTCGTCGTCCTCGCCCCAAAAGACGTTGTTGCCGTCGTGGTCGAATAGCGACTGGCACAGGAACATAGCACTGCCGTCCTCGCCTGCCAACGGCTTGGGCATAAAGGAAGCGTGGCAACCGCTCTCGTAGGCCTGCTGCTTAATGATGAGTTTGGCCGTGGTGATGGCGTCGGACATGCTCAGGGCCTCGGCGTGGCGCAGGCTCATACCGTGCTGCGAGCGGCCGGCGGCGTGGAAGGTGTACTCCACGGGCACGGACATCTTCTCGAGCGTGAGGACCGTGTTGCGACGCAGGTCGCGGGCGGCATCGCTCACCGAAAGATCGAAGTAGCCCACGTTGTCGAGCGGCTCGGGGGTGTGCTCGTCGGGGAAGTAGTAGTACTCCAGCTCGGCGCCCACGTTGAGCAGGTAGCCAGCCTTCTCGGCCTTGCGGAACATGCGGCGCAGGGCATCGCGCGGGTCGCCGGCAAACGGCTTGCGATCGGGAGTGCACACGTCGCAGAACACGCGGGCGACGCCGTTGTGGCTCGGGCGCCACGGCAAAATCTGGAAGGTCGAAGCATCGGGAAACGCCAGCATGTCGGCTTCCTCGGGCGTGGCAAAGCCCTCGATGGCGGAACCGTCAAAGCCAATACCCTCCTCAAAAGCGACCTCGAGGTCCTCGGGGCTAATGGCAAAGTTCTTGAGGCGGCCGAGAATGTCGACAAACCACAGACGCACAAAGCGGATGTCACGCTGCTCTACGGAACGAAGTACGTAATCGATGTTCTGCTGGTTCATGTCGCTCCCCTTTCTTTCGGGCGGGTTTCGACTGGTCTATATCGCAGATACTATCGCAGAAAAATGTTTCCGCAGGGTTAAAGCGTATCAAGCGCTCAAAAAACGTGTGCGAACAGGCAGGTATGACAAGTAACTATCGCTCGGATTCGGAGACAATTTGTTTACAGGCTCGTTCCAGCGTAGGGAACTCCATCGTCACTGCATCCCAAACAACCGAGCGGTCGACATTGCCGTAATCATGCGCAAGATAATTTCTCATGCCGATAATTCCACGCCACTCAATTTCGGGATGAAGCCGCTGCGAGCGTTCCGACAACTTGCCCGCTTCTTCCGTTACCCTAAGCGCACACATCAAAAGGGAGTCCGCCAACGCCCTCGTCCGCACGTCATTCGCATGCAGAAACTGGTCCTCGGTGATATCAAAAGCCTTGATGCGCTCGTTCGTTTCAGAGATGGCTTCCAAAACCTCTTGAGCGCGGAGGCCGTCTGACTTACGCGCGATCATAAAGGATCACTCCTTCGCGCTCGATTACCGCGGCAAGATCGTCATCAAGATAGTCACTCGAGACAAGGTCAACCTGCCTCCCGGTCTCTTTGCGCACCGTCTCACCAAACGCCGACAACGCGAAAAGACCGAAGCCCTGCTCGCGATCGACTTCGAGACGCAAGTCAATATCACTATCGGCATGCGCCTCGCCACGGGCATACGAACCAAATAGAATCACGGTTTTGATGGCGGGAATCGTGCTGGCCGCCTCGCGGACGGCGGACTCAATCCGAGCAATATCCAAAATGCCTGCGGCGACGTTTTTACTCGCAGAGTTTTTACCAAGTGAAGGAACAAACGGCAGCGAGCGCTCGCGCAGCATCTGTCTCATAAACATATTGACTGCAACAGACGAAGTCATGCCAAGTTCTTCGCACAGCTCGGCAAATGAGTCCTTAATTGACGAGTCCACTCGCACACTCAGCACAGACGCGGCCATGGATACCTCCTGTATGACATTGTTTATATATTATCACACAGGCTAGCGTGAGGTCGAAGCACGGTGTTCGATGTGGCCGGGGATCTCGATGCGTTTGGGGGCGAGCTTTGCGGCCTCGCCCACGGTGGTGGTAACAACATCGATGCGCTCGGACAGGCGCTCGACTACGCGCTCGGCGATGGTGAGGGTGTCCTGCGCGGCCGTGGTCACGCCACCAAAGAGCACATGGTTCCAGGGGTAGTCGTCAAACGTCGCGATCCTGAGCCCCGCCGGCAGCGAGGGTCCCAGCTGCGCTAGCGCCTCGGTCAGACGCAGGAAAACCAGGCCGTTGACGGCAATGAGGCCGAGCTTTTTGCCGGCATAGTCACGCATGGTCTCGTCCAAGCGACCAACGCCCGTGGCACCGCCATCGGCCAAGGTGACAACCTCGCCGGCAAGGCCGCGTCGCGACAGCTCGTCGGTGAAGGCCTCGGCGCGCTCGCGACGCACGGGGCTATCGTCGCTTGCCTCGGTGAGCAGGCACAGGCGCTCGCTGCCCGCAGCGGCCAAGGCGTCTACCAAGCCGGCGACTAGCTCACGGTTGTTCGATGTCACCAGGTCAACACCGCCGTCGGCAACGTCGCGGTCGAGCAGCACAACAGGCAGACGTCCCGCTGCCGCGGCGATCGCCTCGTCATTGCCTCCGCAGGTGTTGACGACCAGGCCGTCCACGCCGGCATCGATAAGCCTGGTGAGCGACTCCGCTTCCTTAGCGGGGTCGTTGCCGCTAATGGCCGTCATGAGCGAGCAGCCGCGCGCGGCGGCGCTGGCGGAAAGCCCTTCGAGCATGGCGCTCGAGAACGGGTTGGCGATGTCGGCCAGGATCACACCGATGAGGTTGGTACGCGAGCTGCGCAGATTGCGCGCGGCGGCACGCGGGCGATAGCCGGTGCGCTCGATAACCGCCGCGATGCGAGCACGGGTTTCCTCGGTCATTTGCCCGGGGCGGTTGTTGAGATAGCGCGAGACCGTGGCCGGGCTCACGCCCGCCTCGGCGGCAATGTCCTTGATTCTCATCTGCGCCATAACGCACCCCGTTTCCCAATTGTCGGCGGTCTGAGCCATTTTAGGCATTTTTTTAAAAATCTCGGTTGCAAAACGCTGTAGGCGAGTAGCATCGTTTTTGCGTCTCGAGCAGATGCGGTGATGGGCTAGATAGACGAGTCTTTGGACAGCTCGAAATAGTCGGGATGCAAGGCGATAACCGGTCCCTGTTCCTCGGGCATCAGATGCAAGTGCGTCTCGGCCAGATAGCTCGCCGTGTCGGTATCGCCCCTCTTAATGGCCTCGAGAATCCGGCGATGCTGCCGACGAATCGGCTCCCAATCCAGATCCTGCGACACCATACGCAACCAGTTGTATCGCTCAAAATGCGTGTTGACGCTCTTCATCCAATCCCACAACATGTGACGACCGGCAATCTCAAAACACGTCTCATGGAACAGGTTGTCCAGGTCAAAAAAGCGACGCGTCTCGCTATGGCCGAGCGACTCGGACTCGGCAAGAATCTGCTCGAGCCGATGCTTTTGCTCGGGCGTGGCGGCCGAGCAGCATTTAATGAGCACGCTTCTCTCGAGTTTCTCACGCAAGAAACAGGCGTTCTCGGCGCGCTCCATGCTGATTTTTGAGACATAGGTGCCGCTTTTGGGACGCGTTTCCACCAGCTCCTGCTCACGCAGGCGCACAAAGGATTCGCGAATGGGCGTGCGCCCGATTCCCGTCTCCTTTTCCAGACCAATCGCCGAAAGGCGCGTGCCGGGTTTGAGCTCGGCATAGATGATCTTGGAGCGCAATGCGTTGTATGCCTGGTCTTGCAGGCTCTGATTATGCTGGTGTTGTTCCATAAAGCCCTCGGATGAAGCTCACGGTTTGTCGAATTTCACCACGTAATACTATCGCATCGACACGCCCCGGCTCCCAATCAGTCTTTTTGGGACGGGGCTCTTTTAGCTACCCTGGCCCGCAGATCGGCCCCCTTGCCACAAAAGTGGCCCATCTACTACGTTAACACGGATAGCCTCGGCCATACCGAAAACCGTGAAAACAAAACCGCAGGTAGACAGCTTGTCGATTTTCGAAAAAGCCGACTATGGTTGACCCCTGCGGCTTAAACGTAGTAGATAGGCCCTTTTCGTGGCGCAGCACTACTGCACCCCAAATTGGCACCCCGAGCCCTCGTGAGTTGCCAACAAGCTGTTCGCCCAGCGCTTTATCCGCGCGGCATTTGGAAAATAGCACCACCGCAAAACCCGCGAGTAGCGCTTACTTTGCTATATCTCACTATACTTTGCTATATCTTGCTATACTTTGTTATATCTTGCTATATCTTGAGCAAAGGTGGCTCACATGCAAACAAACCCTTTTAAGCCCACAGCAGGTAAAACACCTCCCACGATTATCGGCCGCGAAGATGTGCTCGAAGAATTCAATGAGGGCCTCACCAACGGGCCTGGTGCCCCTGGGCGCCTAATGCGCATAGCCGGCGTCCGTGGAACGGGCAAGACGGTCCTCCTTGACGAGTGCTCACGTTTGGCGCAAAGCCGTGGCTGGACGGTCATAAAAGAGGTCGCAACCGAGGGACTTTGTCAGCGCATTCTCGAACAGCTGCAGCCCAAATTCCAGGCCAAACACGCCAGATTTGAGCCCACCGTAGCTGGCATATCCATCGGCAGCATAGATATTGAGCGAATCGGCCCATCGCTACGCGACGCCATGAGACAGACAATATCCAAGAATGGAAATGGCCTGCTCATCACTCTCGACGAGGTTCAAGACGCAGAGCTCGATGAGATCCGAACGCTCTCCATTGCGATTCAGCAGGTTATCGGCGAAGACCTTGATATCGCCTTTGTTTTTGCTGGGCTTCCTTCGAAGATTGAAAGCATCATCAACGGAAAGACACTTACGTTTTTGCGCCGTGCCCTCCCCTTTGACCTGAAGGCTGTGGCAGTAACCGAAGTGTCGTACTCCCTCGAGGAAACCATTGAAGCGTCTGGCATGGAGTTGCAGCCAGGTATTGCCGGCCAACTTGCCGAGGCAACGCAAGGTTATCCTTTCATGATCCAACTCGTTGGATACTACGCATGGCAGTTGGCAAGACGCGCACATACACCGATTATTGGAGAAGAAGAAGCCGAGCGCGGCATTGCAACGGCACGCGAACGCTTCTGTGCCATGGTGATTGAGCCCGCGCTACAGCGCATTCCGCCCACGTGCATCGCTTATCTGCTGAGCATGGCATCTTTGGGGCAGACGAGCTCGACCAGCATGGTTGCCGATGCCCTAAACAAAACGCCTCAACAGGTGAGTTCCGTCCGCAGCCGCCTGTTAAGAGAATCGATTATCGAGGCTCCCTCGTACGGCAAGGTCTCATTTGCCATCCCCTACATGCGCGACTACCTCTACGAGCACAAAGCCGAACTGGAAGTTGAACTGTAGAAACGGCAACTGCCCTGCAAGACGAAAACCGTTTTCGTACGGATTTAAAACAGACGTAAACGATTTTCGTCTTGATTTGCGTACGGAATTAAGACGTAAATTGCGCTTTC
The DNA here is from genome assembly GCA_900541745.1 of uncultured Collinsella sp. Lineage (GTDB taxonomy): Bacteria > Actinomycetota > Coriobacteriia > Coriobacteriales > Coriobacteriaceae > Collinsella. Next base: position 125,459 of record UQLA01000004.1, read on the forward strand.
GTACGCTTATTACCAGACGCAAATTGTTTTCGTCCGGCCATGCGTCCCCAATCTAGACGAAAAGAGCCCCGAGCTCGTTCAAAAATCGGGGCTCGATGTAAGTTCTAGGGTGTCAGAAGTTACATCAGCCGCTTACGACCGCTCTGTCTATCTCTCCGAGCGGGACGGGCGCCGATGCCCTGATCTCTGCCATGTCGAGGTGCGAGATCAAATCCTTGGCGCGCTCGCCGGAGTGGTATGCCTTGTTCGGCGCCACCTTCCTGTAGAGCTTCTTGAGCTTCGTCTTCCCCTTGTTGCCCGGCGGCATCTCCGTCTCAGGTGGCAGCCCTAGGAAGGACAGGACGCCGGGCAGGTCGCACAGCATCACGTCCTCGATGTCGGCCTTGGCCGCCAGGTCGACGACTCTCTGCGCTGTCGGCGAGATGTTCGGGGTGCTGCTACCGCCCGCTGGTTCGGAAGCTGGCGGGCAGTAGCGGCAGTAGCGGCAGTAGCGGTGTGGCTCGATAGGCCCGAATATCCGTAAGGAAGGTGCTCGCTCTCATATGTGCTGATATGCCTCGCCTCGCGAACCTTGGGATGCTTCCTGAGGTAATCCCTCAATTCGAGTCACTCTTTATGCTCATAACGCTTCGAAATCGTTTCCCCGTCGACAGTTTCCTTCACATAATGGTATGTTCGAACGCCTTCGAACTTGCCGAACCCGTTCTCGACGCTGAAGTTTCTGAACCAGCGCGAAAACCCATTCAGGTCCATGAAGTTGACTTGGGGATGCCTGTCTTTCGTTCGTTCGAATGAGTGGACGAGCGGAGTGCCTTTGACTTGTTCCAGGCCGAAGGCTTCCATTTCGCGGGCCTGCTCCTTTTTCCAGAATTCGAGATACGACGTCAGCGTCTCGCTTATCGAGATCCTCCGCACGCTTTTCTTGCTTTTGGGCGAGCGAACGCTTCGATCGGCCGCGAACTGCTGCTCAATGAGGATGCTTCTGTTCTCGACGGAGACATCGGACCACGTCATCCCGAGGGCTTCTGCCCTTCTCATGTCGGTGCCGAGCATGAGCATCACGCATGTGATGTGCGCGTCCGGTTCTCGATTGAGTAGGATGTCGAGTAGGCGAGCGGCGTGATGGTTCCTTCGCGGTTGTCGTGGAACTTTTTTGCGTACGAGCCGACGGTGTCCCTCGATTTTTGGACGTAGGTGCCGCTGTTGAGTTCTGCCTTGTAGGCTTCGAGTGCGGCGTCGACCTCTCGGCTTTTGGTGGTATGTATGGTCTGCCACGGCGAATAGCGGTATTTGCCCGTGACCGGATCCTTGCCGAGGCTGTGACGGTAGCGCCACGTGTATTTGTCGCGGCGTTGCTTCGTTCCTTTGCCTATGGCGAGAGGTCGGTCGTTCATCGTGTTCCTTGCCTGAAGTGCCTGAGAATCGCGCTCGGTTGCGCGGAATGGCACAAAGGGCTGGGGCGCTGTCTCTTATACACATCTGACGCTGCCGACGAAGCTAGAAGTG
>UQLA01000005.1 GCA_900541745.1 uncultured Collinsella sp.
AACAAATCCAAGTTAGACCATTTCAAATGGTTCGATGTCTGCCCGGATGCGACACTGAAGTAAGTGTCCATCCTCGCAGTATCCGGTTCTCAAGGTGCACGCCAGCGCCGGTTCCCGGTTCGACCGGGCCGCGCGGCAAGGAGATATATTGCCAGACCGGAGGGCCCCCGCGGGCGGGAATCTGGTCGTACACATTTCCTACATATATTTAAAGCCAGCTTACGTTTGCCAGCCGTTCTCTACCGCTCACCGAGGGTCTCTTTATAGTGAAGCGTCATATGGCTAAAGCTGATAGGCTCCCTTAGCCAAGGCACAGCCGGCATCGAGTAACTCATCGCGCTCCTCCACCGAGAACCCCTCGGCGTATACGCGAACCACCGGTTCGGTCCCGCTGGGGCGGATCAACAGCCAGGTGTCATCCTCGAATGCCAAACGTAAACCATCCATATGGCTTACAGCCTGCGGCGCCTTGCCGCAAATCGATTTGGGATTCATGCCAGGAAGCAGCGTTCGCAGCGATTCAGCGTCTTCTGCCTCAAGGCGCAAATCGCGACGCCCATAGCTCGTCTTACCAAAACTGGCCTCGAGCTGATCGACCAAAACGCCCAAGGGCGCGCCCGTCTTTGCCATAAGCTCACACAGAATCAGACAAGCAAGGATTCCATCACGCTCGGGCATATGCGCGGCGATGCCGATACCGCCGGCCTCCTCACCTCCCATGAGGACGCCGCCCTTCTTCATCTCTGCAGCTATATATTTGAAACCGACCGGCTTAACGGTCACACGACAGCCAAGCGCCTCAGCAATGCGGCGCACGAGCGTCGAGCACGAGAGATTGACGACGACACGCCCCTCCAAATTGCGGAATTGAACGAGGTCGCCCAAAACAAGCGCCATGATTTGATGCGGATGTATATATCTACCGCGTTCGTCGACCGCGCCGATACGATCGGCATCGCCGTCGGTCACCAGACCCGCGCACGCCCCGTCCTCGACAACCGCACGCTCGCAAGCGTCCACCCATGGCTCAACAGGGTCGGGGCAAATGTCCTCTTGATCGGACGACTGTCCGGCATGAATCTCGTGCACCTCGACGCCTAGCTCCCGCAGCAGGTCGGCAAGATATCCCTGAGCCGCGCCGCCCATGGGGTCAACTACCACCCGCAGGTGAGCGGCTCGAATGGCCTCGGCATCGACAAACGACGCCACCGCCTGCATATAGTCAGGAATAATATCCGCGGTGCGATAGCTTTCCTCGATCCCCATCGGCTCGGGGGCCATGGCCTCTTCAAGCTCTTCGATGACATCCTGATTGGCCGTCGAGCCATCTCCCATGCGTAGCTTAAGGCACAGATACCCCTGCGGATGATGGGACCCCGTCACCATGAGCGCACCGCAGGCCTCGCCGTCATACGCCGCCGCCCACGTGAGGGCGGGGGTCGGGACAGGCCGAGATGCGAGCACTGCGTCCAATCCGTGAGCCGCAAGCACGCCTGCCGCAAGTTCAGCGAACTCGCGCGCCTGCGGCCGGGTGTCGAACCCTATATATACCGTTTTGCCGGGATTGATCTTTTGCCACAACTCGCCGACGGCATCGGCAATGCGGGCAACGTTGTCGGCGGTAAAGTCGTCGTCGACGCGAGCGCGCCAACCATCAGTTCCAAAATGAATTATCGCGCACACGCGCAGACACCTCACAGTGTTTGGATCATGGTACGCATGGGGTATACCCGCAACGCACACCTAGCAACCTGCCAAAATCGTCATTCACCATTTGGGCAAACGCTACCGACGATGTGCAGGCAATAAAAAACCGCCCCGTATGGAGCGGTTTCGACCTTTATATATCGAGTGCCTCGGCCATCGCCGCCGTGGTGATCGCCGTGGTTCCACAGCAACTGCCCACCATTGCGGCACCGGCATGCTTCCATTGGATGCAAGCGCGCGCGAAGGCTTCGGGGTTCTCGCGCCACACAGGGCCATCCTGAGTTTGGACCGGATCGCCCACGTTGGGACGTACCGTGACGGGCGTAGTCGCCGATGCAACCATCCTGGGCACTGCCACGTTCGCGGCCGCAAGTGAACAGCAGTTAACGCCAACCGAGTTTGCGCCGTGCTTTTCGGCGTACAAAACGGCAGCCTCGATGTTGAGGCCATCGCCTAGCAGGTCGCCTTTATCGTCAACGACAAAACTTACCAAAACAGGCATGCCATCGGCAGCATCTTGGGCGCCGGCAAGCATGGGCTGCAGATTACGGATAGACGTCACCGTCTCGATCAGCAGACCGTCAACACCAGCATTGAGCAGGGCGTATGCCTGCTCTCGCGAAATGCCTCGGATTTCGCGATACTCGGCAGAGTCTTCAGCAAACCACTCAATGCCAATCGGGCCCATCGAGCCCAGCAGCAGCTGAGGGTGCGCCTGGCGCGCATCATCGACGGCACCGCGATTGACCTCAGCCACGGACGGCGTAATCTGATCTTGCTTGAGGGCATAGCTTGATGCCTGAAAGGTATTGGTAATGAGCACCTGCGCACCGGCGGCGACATACAGGCGATGGATACGAGAAACAGTCTGCGGCTCGGCAAGGTTCCAAAACGCCGGTGGGATGTCGGCGGCATCGTATTCACTCATCAGCACGCTGCCCATGGGGCCCTGCGTCAACAGGGTCTCGCTCGACATGCGGCGCATAAGTTCCTCGCCGCCGGGACGGTTGTAATAACTCGTATCCATATGTGTGTTTCGCTATTCCTCGACGCTGATTCCCTGTTTTTCGAGATAGGCGAGCCAGCGGCTCATCGTGTCCTCGGAAAGCGCATGTTCCATCATGCACGCCTCGGAATCGGCCCGCTCAAAATCGACGCCGAGCTCCTGGACCAAAAACGTGCGGATAAGGCGATGACGGTACCAGATAGCCGTGCCGACCTCGCGACCACGGTCGGTCAGGATGACCTTGCCGTAATGCGATTGCTCGACAAGCTCGGACGCCTTAAGCGCCGAAACTGCCTTATTGACCGATGCCTTGGAGACACCGAGACGCTGCGCGATGTCGACCGATCGCACGCCATTGGTCTCTCCTTCTTCGTTTTCGATGCGAACCATGCACTCCAAGTAGTCTTCGTTCGCCACTGTTAGGTGCAGCTCGCGCGAGCTATTTGTCGTATCCATGACCTTCCGTCCCTTCTGCGTTCAAAGGCTGATTCTACCCCATCCGCCCGTCGCGGTATGCTGTGGCATACCGTGCTAGAGTTCTTGTTGCACACGACGACCAAGATTGGAGCGGTCTTTATGGAAAACAACACCACGAACCCCGACGTCCTTGAGCGCTTTTTGCGCTACGTCCAAATCAACACGCAATCCGAGGATGCAAACTGCGACCAGGTGCCTTCGAGCAACGTTCAGTTTGACCTTGCTAATGTACTGGCCGAGGAGCTGCGCGAGCTCGGCGCGGCCGATGCCCATGTGACCGAGCATGCCTACGTCTGCGCGCATATTCCTGCGAGCGCGGGCGCGGAGGACAAGCCCGCCCTGGGCCTGATCGCACACCTCGACACCACCGAGGTTGCGCCGGGCGCCGGCGTGAAGCCGCACATTGTGCGCTACGAAGGCGGCGATCTGGTCTGCGGTACCGTTGACGGCAAGCCCGTGGCCATGAGCACCGCCAAGCTTCCCGCCCTGAACGACCTTGTGGGTGAGGACTTGGTCTGCAGTGACGGCACCACGCTGCTGGGCGCCGACGACAAGGCCGGTGTCGCCGAGATCATGGCGCTTGTCGCGCGTATCGCTCAGGACCCCTCGCTGCCCCACCCCGCACTCGGCATTTGTTTTTGCCCGGACGAAGAAATCGGTCACGGCGCCGAACTGTTGGACATCGAGGCCTTCGGCTGCAAGTACGCCTACACGGTCGACGGCGGTCCCATTGGCGAGCTGGAGTGGGAGTGCTTTAACGCCGCCGAGGCAACCGTTCACTTTGAGGGCCAGTCCATCCATCCCGGTGACGCCAAGGGCCGCATGGTCAACGCGGGCAATCTGTTCTGCGACTTTAGCGCGCTGCTCCCTTATGCGCAGCGCCCGGAATACACCGAGGGCTACGAGGGCTTCTATCATCTTGAGGGCGTGTCTGCAACCGTCGACCACGCCACGGCGCGCTATATCGTTCGCGACCACGACGCGGCAAAGTTCCAGCAGAAGCTCGCGCTGATTGATTCCGCCGCAGCCCTGCTCAACCAGCGCCTGGGCGATGAACGCGTGACGGTCGAAATCAAGCAGCAGTACCGCAACATGGCCGAGATCGTGCGTGACTATCCCGAGCTTATCGATGTCGCCAAGGAAGCCTACCTTGCCTGCGGCATTGAGCCCCAGGTACTGCCGATTCGCGGTGGTACCGACGGTGCGCAGCTGTCGTTCCGCGGCCTGCCCTGCCCCAACCTTTCCACGGGCGGCTACTGCTACCACGGCGTTAACGAGTTTGTCCCGGTCAGCTCGCTCGTCAAGATGACCGACGTCCTCCAGGAACTCGTCGCTCGTTTCGCATAAGCCTGGCTGCACCACCCCAAAAGACGAATCGCCCCGTCCTCACCAGAGAACGGGGCGATTTTTTGCTGCAATGAGGACAGGTTGACGCGCGCCAGCCTCTTGACGCAAGGAGTGTCCCCAACTGCCGGCACAAAAGGAACGTCCCCAAGTGCCAAATGCCGCAAGAGTGTCCCCCTTGACTAGTCGTTTAAGAACGTCCCCAATGACTACCACTACACAGCATCGCAGGTTGAGCCAACGTCAGCGAGCGCCGCCCAAGGCGGACAAGTTGGCATGAAAAAGGCGGGGCATTGACCTTCTGGTCATGCCCTGCCTTTTGAATGACAAATTGTCGCCTTGGGCGGTGCGCAGCGTCGGCCGGTCCGCCGTTCGGTAGAACGGCGGAACTAGTAGGAGTAGCCGTTGCCGTCGCCGGTGGGCTCTTCGTAGTAGTCCGAATCGCTCGAATCGCTTGAGTCATCGGAATCGTCAGAGCTGACCGATGAGGTTGCGGTGCCGTTGGCGTAATCGTCGGACGTGTTGTTGTTCAGGTCGCCGATCGTAGAGCTGGAGCCATCGGACTGGCCCATGGTATTGGGGCCCTTGGGATCCTTACCAGCGTCGACGCGCTCCATCATTTCCTTGAGCTCGTCCTCGTAGACAAAGACGTAGCTCACACCATCAATCATGGTGCTGTCATCGGCATACGAAGGCAAGTTGGCCGAATAGATGCCGTCAACATCCATGCCGCGCATGGCATTGACCGTAGAGACGATGTCCTGAACGCTCATATCGGTCACGAGCATGTCGGACAGCGAATTGACGAGGTCGAAGACCTTGGTGGCATCGAAGTTGTTGAGGATCTGGTTGGCAAGGGCGCCAAGTACCTGACGCTGGTGGCGCATACGCGTGTAGTCGCCATCGGCATAGATGTAGCGGCAGCGGGCATAGGTAAGGGCGGTTGCGCCATCCATGTGCTGCTGACCGGCGGTGATCTTAATGTCGAGGTGCTCAGGGTCATCAACGTCATCGGTCGCGTTGATGTCGATGCCGCCGACCGAGTCGATGAGCGACTGCATGCCATCGAAGCTGACCTCGGCATAGTGCGAAATCTGCACGCCGCACAGTTCGTTGACCACCTGGACCATGGCCTCGGCGCCGCCGTAGGTGTGGCAGGCGTTGATCTTCATGGTCGAACCGTTGTAGACGACCTTGGTATCACGCGGAATGGAGATGAGCGTCGCCTGCTTTTGCGTGGGATCGATACGCGCCAGGATAATCGAGTCGGCGCGATACGTATCCTCGCCCGGGCGACCGTCAGTGCCAAGGAGTAGCACGTAGAACGGGTCCTTTGCCTCGTCGGTATCAACCAGGATCTGGCGCAGGTTGTCGGTAATGACATTGGAATCGCCGAGCTTGCCCATAATGGTGGCAAACCACAGGCCGGCGGCAGTCGTAGCGCTCAACAGCACACCGAGCACAGCAATGAGCGCGACGCGGCGAACCGTATGACCGCGACGGCGCTGACGGGCGCGCTCGGAATAGCGGGCAACGTTATCGCGGCTATAGATTTTTGCCTGAGCGCCGGTCGAAGGTCTTCGAGATTCCGTAATGGGCTTTTTCTTAAACATAGGCAACCTGCATTAGTAGATGACGGGATCGGGAACAGTAGCGTGCTCGACATGAGCGCCAAGCGCCTGCAGCTTTTCAACAAACTGCTCGTAGCCGCGCTTAATGTGATGGATGGCCGAGACCTCGGTCGTGCCGTCGGCAATTAGGCCGGCAACGACGAGTGCCGCGCCACCACGAAGATCCGGTGAGGTTACCTGAGCGCCGGAGAAGCCCTTGACGCCGTGAATCATAGCGTGATGGCTCTCGATGCGAATATCGGCGCCCATGCGCACCAGCTCGGATGCAAACATAAAGCGATTCTCGAAGATGTTCTCGGTGATAACGGAGCTGCCGTCGGCCAGGGCGGAGAGCACCATGATCTGCGCCTGCATGTCCGTGGGGAACCCGGGGAACGGAAGCGTCTGGATGTCGACCGGTTTGATACGCTCGGCACGGTTCACATGGACGCCATCCTCGACGCGCTCGCAGTCAATACCCATGAGCTCCATCTTCTTGAGCACCATGCCCAAGTGAATGGGGCAAAAGCCCGTGACATCGACACCGCGATCGTCGGCCATCAACGCACCGGCAACGATAAAGGTACCGGCCTCGATACGGTCGCCCACCACGCGATGGGTAACGGGATGCAGCTCTTCCACGCCCTCGATGGTCACGACAGGCGTACCGGCGCCGACAATCTTGGCGCCCATCTCGTTGAGCATGTTGGCGAGATCGACGATCTCGGGCTCACGGGCGGCATTATCGATAACCGTGGTACCCTGCGCGCGCACGGAGGCCATGATGAGGTTCTCGGTCGCACCGACACTGGCAAACTCGAGCGTGACGGTGGTACCGTGCAGGCCCTGGGGCGCGTTGGCGTTGATATAGCCGTGGGCGGTATCGAACTCAACGCCCAAGGCCTCAAGACCCAAGATATGCATGTCGATCTTGCGAGCGCCCAGGTTGCAGCCGCCGGGCATGGCGATCTTGGCGCGATGGAAACGGCCCAGCAGGGGTCCCATGACGGCGGTGGAAGCACGCATCTTAGCGACGAGCTCATAGGGAGCCTCCCAGGAATCGACCTGGGAGGTATCGATCTCGAGCGTGTGCTCGTCGATAACATCAATCGTGGCACCCATACCCTTGAGCACCTTGCCCATCACGTGGACATCGGAAATATCAGGCACGTTCTGCAGCGTCGTCTTGCCCGGCGCCAGAAGCGTTGCCGCCATAAGTTTGAGCGCGGAGTTCTTGGCACCCGAAACAGGCACGGAACCTCCGATGGCGTGGCCACCCTCAACGCGGATAATATCCAAGGTCTACCCTTTCAAAAAGCATGCCCGGGGTGGCTGGGCCATCCCGGGCATGATGTGTTCGCAAATGGTCGAACGCTAAAACGTCTGACTATTGGGCAAGCTTGAGCTTACACCATGCGATTTCATTATAGAGGTAGGCGCGGCGTGCATCATCCTCCGACAAATTACCCAGCTTCTCTTCAAAACCTTGAATATCAGCTTTAACCTTGTCGGCGTCGACGGTCGCCAAATCGCAAGCGCGCTCGGCGAGGACGGTCACGACATCGTCCGCAACCTGGGCATAGCCGCCGGCCACGGCAAACGTGTGGTCGACAGTGCCCATGGCCTTATCGGAAACGCGAACGTAACCGCGGTCGATCGTGCAGATTTCGCTGGAGTGAGCAGGCAGAACGCCAAACTCGCCATCCGTGGACGGAATCGACACAAACGCAGCGTCGCCCTCATAGGCGCAGCTCACGGGGCACACGATGCGGATACGCATAACCTACTTCTCCCCCATCTTGCGGGCGCGCTCGCGCACGTCCTCAATCGTGGAAGCATAGCGGAATGCCTGCTCGGGCAGGTCATCGGCCTTGCCGTCGACAATCTCGGCGAAGGAGCGGACGGTATCCTCGACGCGGACGTAGACACCGGGGTTGCCGGTGAACTTCTCGGCGACGTGGAAGGACTGGGAGAGGAACTGCTGGATCTTACGGGCACGGTTGACCGTAAGGCGCTGCTCCTCGGACAGCTCGTCCATACCCAGAATGGCGATGATGTCCTGAAGGTCGGAGTACTCCTGCAGGAGCTCCTGGACCTTGACGGCGACACGGTAGTGCTCCTCGCCGACGATCGAGGGATCGAGAGCGTCGGAGGAAGACGCGAGCGGGTCGATAGCCGGGAACAGACCGAGCGACGAAATGCTACGCGAAAGAACCGTGGTGGCGTCGAGGTGCGTAAACGTCGTGGCAGGCGCCGGGTCGGTCAGGTCGTCTGCAGGGACGTAGACAGCCTGGACGGAGGTAATGGAACCCGTCTTGGTCGAGGTAATGCGCTCCTGGAGGTCACCCATCTCGGTAGCCAGCGTAGGCTGGTAACCAACGGCGGACGGCATACGGCCCAGCAGTGCGGAAACCTCGGAACCTGCCTGGGAGAAGCGGAAGATGTTGTCGATGAACAGCAGAACGTCCTGGCCACGATCGCGGAAGTACTCAGCGGTGGTAAGGCCGGCCAGACCGATGCGCAGACGCGCTCCGGGCGGCTCGTTCATCTGACCATAGACCAAGCAGGTCTTGTCGATAACGCCAGACTCGCTCATCTCGAGGAACAGGTCGGTGCCCTCGCGGGTACGCTCGCCGACGCCGGTGAACACCGAGGTACCGCCGTGCTCCTGGGCGAGGTTGTTGATGAGCTCCTGGATCAGAACGGTCTTGCCGACGCCGGCGCCGCCGAACAGACCCGTTTTGCCGCCACGGATGTAGGGCTCGAGCAGGTCAACGGCCTTGATGCCGGTTTCAAAGATCTCGGTCTTGGTGGTGAGCTCGTCGAAGCGGGGCGCTGCGTGGTGGATGGGATAGAACTCCTCCACCTCGGGCATGGGCTTACCGTCGACAGGCTTGCCCATGACGTTCCAAATGCGGCCGAGCGTCTTGGGGCCAACGGGCATCTTCATGGGCTCACCGGTATCGGTGGCGATGAGACCACGCTGCAGGCCGTCGGTCGAGGACATGGCGACCGTGCGGACGACGCCGCCCGGAAGCTGGCTCTCGACCTCGAGGATCGTGCTCAGGTGACCGATCGGGGTCTCGGCCTCGACCGTGAGCGCGTTGTAGATCGGGGGCACCGCGCCGTCAAACTTGACGTCGACGACAGGGCCGATGATACGCACGATGCGACCATCACCGGCAGTCGTCTTCTTGGTGGCTTCCTCGACCGCAAGCTTTACGGTGTTATTAGCCATTACTGTTCCTCCAATGCTGAGGCTCCGCCGACGATCTCGTTGATCTCGGTCGTAATCGAAGCCTGGCGCACGCGACTATACGTGCGGGTAAGGGTCGAGATGATCGCGGTGGCGTTTTCCGTCGCGGAGTGCATGGCCTTGCGGCGCGCACCCTGCTCGGCGGCCGCCGAATCGATCAGGGCCTGGTAGATGACCGTCAGGATATAAGACGGTACAAGCTTGCCGAGAACATGCTCGGGAGAGGGCACGAACTCGAACGTCGACGAGATGCGCTTAGGGGCGTCGGTCTCGTTCTTACGCGGACCGTGGGCCATAGCGATCATCTCGGGATCGAGCGGCAGCAAGTGCTCGACGCGAAGCTCCTGATCCACGCGGTTCTTGGCGTGGTGGTAGACAAGCTCGACACGGTCAAGCTCACCGGAACGATACGCATCGCAGATATGAGAGGAGATCATGCGGGCCTGATTAAAATCGGGCTCGGAGGAGTTGCCCTCAAAGTGCATGGTGACGTTTGCGCGGTCACGGAAATACGTGGCCGGTTTGCGCCCACACGCGATGATCTCGCACTCGATGCCGTCGTTCGCCCAAGAAGCGGCGAGCTTTTCGGCCGTGCGCTCCACCGTCGTATTGAAACCGCCGGCAAGGCCGCGGTCCGAGGCAATAACGACAATCAGGCCATGCTTGACGCTCTCATGCTTCTGCAGCATGGGATCGGTGCCCGAACAGGAGGCGTCGCCGGCGACCGTCAACATGACGTCGGTCAGCGCCTCCTTATAGGGTTCGGCCTGCTTGGAGCGATCGAGGGCACGACGGATCTTGGCCGTAGAGACCATCTCCATCGTGCGCGTGATCTGCTTGGTCGTGGTAACCGAGGAGATTCGCTTCTTAATGTCGCGAAGGTTGGCCATAGGGCTTAGTTCTCCTCTGATCCAGTCGTGTCGGCATGGTGCTTGGCCATGAACTGCTGCTTGAAGTCACCGATGACACGCAAGAGCTCGGCCTTGGTGTCGTCGTCGATCTTCTTGGCGCGAACCTTGTCGAGCAGCGAGCCAAAGCCGTTGTCCATGTACTCGATGAGCTCGGCACGGAAAGGCAGCACGTCGGCGATCTCCAGGTCATCCAGGAAGCCCTCGTTGCCAGCGAACAGCGTAACGATCTGCTCGCCAACCTCAAACGGCTGGTAGCGCGGCTGCTTCAGGAGCTCGGTCATGCGGGCACCATGGGTCAGCTGCTTCTGGGTAGCCTCGTCGAGGTCGGAGCCAAACTGGGTAAAGCCAGCGAGCTCCTGGTACGAAGCGAGGTCCAGACGGAGGTTGCCGGCGACCTGCTTCATAGCCTTGGTCTGTGCATCGCCACCGACGCGGGACACGGAGATACCCACGTCGACTGCCGGGCGCTGACCCTGGAAGAAGAGCTCGGACTGCAGGTAGATCTGACCATCGGTAATGGAAATGACGTTGGTCGGAATGTAGGCCGAGACGTCGCCGTCCTGGGTCTCGATGATCGGCAGTGCCGTCATGGAGCCGTAGCCGTTCTTCTTGGACATCTTGACGGCACGCTCGAGCAGACGAGAGTGCAGGTAGAAGATGTCGCCAGGATAGGCCTCGCGTCCGGGCGGACGATGCAGCGTCAGCGACATCTGACGGTAGGCCACGGCCTGCTTGGACAGGTCGTCGTAGATGACGAGCACGTGACCGCCGGGGTTGGTCTCGCTGGCGGGCTTACCGTCCTCGCCGTTGTACATAAAGAACTCGCCGATAGCGGCACCGGCCATAGGCGCAATGTACTGCATAGGGGCGGAATCGGCAGCGGTGGCCGAAACGATGATGGTGTAGTCGAGCGCACCGTGCTGAGCGAGGGTCTCGCGGATGTTGGCAACCGTGGAGGCCTTCTGGCCGATGGCGACATAGATGCAGACCATGCCCTTGCCGCGCTGATTGAGGATAGCGTCGATGGCGATAGCGGTCTTACCGGTCTTACGGTCGCCGATGATGAGCTCACGCTGACCACGGCCGATAGGCACCATGGAGTCGATGGCCAACAGGCCGGTCTGAACCGGCTCGCACACCGGGGTACGGTCGATGACGCCGGGGGCCTTGAACTCGATGGGGCGACGGTGCGTGGCGACGATGTCGCCCAGGCCGTCGATGGGCTGGCCGAGCGGATTGACGACGCGGCCGAGCATGGCGCGGCTCACGGGGATATCCATAATGCGGCCAGTGGTGCGGCACTCGTCGCCTTCCTTGATGGAGTCGACGGCACCGAACAGAACGGCGCCGACCTCGTCACGGTCAAGGTTCTGGGCAAGGCCGAAGACAGTCTCACCGGTATCGGAGCTCTTGAACTCCAGAAGCTCGCCTGCCATGGCGCTCTTGAGGCCGGAGACGCGCGCGATGCCGTCGCCTACCTCGTCGACCGTTGAAACCTCATGCGTATCGACCGTCGCGGAGAGGCTCGTGAGCTGCTCCTGCAGTTTCTTGGCGATATCCTGGGCATTGAGGGTTTCGGACATTAGGCTTCACCTCCGTACGAATTAGCAGAGTTTGCGAGGGTCTCCTGCGCGATGCGCAGCTGCGTCTTGACGGAGATGTCACGACGCTCGCCGCGGGCCTCGAGCACCAGGCCGCCCACGATAGACGGGTCGACCTGCTCGATAAGGAATACCTTGCGGCCGAAGTCCTGCTCGCATTTCTTAGTGATGGTTTGACGCAGCTCGTCGTCGAGCGGGATCGCCGTGGTGACGGTCACGCCCACTACATCCTCGTCTTCCTCGGCAACATACTTAAAGGCAGCTGCCACCTTGGGAAGAAGGTCGAGCTGGTCGCGCTTGGACATGGTGTCGAGCACGGCGATGATCTCGGGGCTGGCGCTAGCCAGGCGCTCGATCATCTCGAGGTCCTCGAACACATGGTTCTCGGCCTTGGCGGCTTCCAAAAGGGAGCGCGCGTAGGTCTCGAGCACCTTGTCCTGATAGCGGCTAGTCGGCATTCAGGCTACCTGCTTCCTGGATGTAGCGCTCGATGAGCTTCTTCTGCTCGGACTCGTCCTCGAGTGCCTCGCCCACGATCTTGGTGGCGACGGCAACGGACAGGTCGGCGATGGAGCTCGCGGCACCGGCGTAGATGGACTTGCGCTCGTCCTCGACGGTCGTATGGGCCTTGGCGATGATCTCCTCGGCCTCCTTGTGCGCAGCCTCGATGATACGGGCGCGCTCGGACTCGGCGTCCTTACGGGCCTCGAGAACGATGTCGGCAGCCTGACGACGGGCGTCGGTGACGATCGAGTCGGACTCAGCGCGCTTGGCGATGGCCTCCTGCTTGGTCTTCTCGGCCTCGTCGAGGCTCTCCTCGATCTTCTTGCCGCGCTCCTCCATGGTTTTCATGATGCCCGGCAGGGCGACCTTTGCCAGCACGATCCAGATGATCAGGAAGGCGATAAGCGCCGGGATGAACTCCGCCATCTTAGGGATGAGGATGTCCGCACCGGCAGCGCCGTCCTCGGCGAACGCGGAAACCGGCATAAGCAGCGCGGCCGCGGACGCGGAGAGTGCGATCGCGCTCTTCTGGGATGAAAGATTCATACTTGACGCTCCGTGCTATTTAACGATCAGCGCGACAACGAAGCCGATCAGAGCCAGAGCCTCGCCGAAGGCGGAGCCCATGATGAAGACGGTGAACACGCGGCCCTGGACCTCAGGCTGACGGGCCATAGCACCCGTAGCACCCAGAGCAGACAGGCCGATAGCAAGACCAGCGCCGATAACACCGAGACCGTAACCGATAACTCCCACGATTCCTCCTTTGTCGTGCGTGTCTTATTTCACGCAGGATAACCTTTTTATAACTGCCGGGCTCCATGGGTACGGGCACCGGCGGTTTAACGAATTGCCTTACCTTTAAGGCGCGAACGGAAGATTACTCCTCCTCCGCGACCTCCTCTGCCTCGGAGACATACACGGCGGTAAGGACCGTGAAGACGTAAGCCTGGATGGCGCCGACCACAAGCTCGATCGCATAGATCAGGATGAGGATGGCAAGCCAGGCCAGCGAAGGCAGGGCGCCGACGGCGTGGGCCGCGGAAGCCTGCTGAAGCAGCGGCTGCATGAACATGCTCGCCATGATGGCGAACGAGCCCATGACCACGTGTCCTGCGAACATGTTGCAGAACAGACGGACGGCGAGCGTGATGAGGCGCAGGAAGGTCGAGAAAAGCTCGACGACCCACACAAGCACGTTCATCGGGAAGCTCACGCCCTGTGGGGCGAGGCTCTTGATGTAGCCGATCACGCCGTGAGTCTTGCATCCGTAGTAGATGAAGTACACGAAGGCGAAGATGGCGAGTGCGGCGGTGGAGCCGATTGCGCCGGTGCCGGGCTTCATTCCCGGGATCAGGCCGATCATGTTATTGATCAGGATGAACAGGAAAAGCGAGCACAGGAACGGGAAGTGCTTCTTCCAGTTCTCACCCACGACACCCTTGCCGATATCGTTCTCGACGTACTCGATGATGTACTCGAAACCGTTGACGAAGAAGCCCTTGGGAACCAGAGTCTGCTTCTTCTTGAAGACGGCCAGGACGATCAGGAGCACGATCGTGGAGACGATCAGCCAAAACGAGTACTGCGTGATGCCGCAGCTCAGATCGCCCACGACAGGGGTGGAGCTGAACTCGCTGACCAGATGATTAATCTCATCAGGCAGCTTTTCAAAAATTTCCACGACTTACCTTTCGACCTCATGAGGATCTCGCAGCGCCTTGGCGACGCGAACCGTGCAGGCGGCCATAAAGGCCACGAAGCCGATCGCCTCGCCCAGGAGGAACATGCGAAATGCCTCTCCGAACAACGCAAACACAACCAAGGTAAAGACGAGCAGGGCGACTGCCGAGACCGCCAGACTCACCATGCCCTTGAGCATGTCCGCATTCTGCTTATCGTCAAGAACCGGCTTGAGCGTAAAGACAAAGGGAAGGAAGGCAATTGCGCCCGCGATGGCGCCTGCAACGATAGCGAGCAGATCGGCTATCTGAAACACTGGCGTCCTCACTTTCCTTTTTAACGCCTCACAAAACAGCTCCCGCCAAACATTGGTGACTATTGTACGAGCCAATCGCTAAAGTACAACCGTAAAACAAACGGTTAATACGCACCTGTACGTTTTCTTAAGGCCTTCTTTATGCCGCAGGTACGGTAATACGTTTTTTCGAACCCCTCAGCGCAAAACGTCCGTTAACAGGAGTACGCGTGGACGTCTTTTGCTCGCCCGCGCGCACCATTTCTTCGTATTTTCGACGTTAGCCGGTATGGCCCAGAGATTACAGCGTGCCGTAGATGCGGTCGCCGGCGTCGCCCAGGCCGGGAACGATGTAGGCGGCCTCGTTGAGATGGTCGTCGATGGCACACGTATAAATATGTACGTCGGGGTCCTTTTCGGTCAGCGACTTGAGCCCCTCGGGCGCGGCGACGATGCACAGCATGCGGATATCCTTGACACCGCGCTCGCGCAGGTAGCTGATGGCCATCTCGGCCGAACCGCCCGTGGCGAGCATGGGGTCGACAACCAGGCAGATGCGCTGGTCGATATCCTTGGGCATCTTGCAGTAATACTCATGCGGCTCGTGGGTAACCTCGTCGCGCTCCATACCGATGTGGCCCACGCGAGCGGAGGGTACCAAGTCGAGGATGCCATCGACCATGCCAAGGCCTGCACGCAGGATGGGAACGATGGCGAGCTTCTTGCCGGCAAGCTGCTTAAACGTGGCAGTGGTGATGGGGGTCTCGACCTCGACGTCTTCCATGGGCAGGTCGCGCATGGCCTCGTAGCCGTCAAAAAGTGCGAGCTCGCGCACGAGCTGGCGGAACTGGTTGGTGCCGGTGCTCTTGTCGCGCAGGATCGACAGCTTGTGCTGGACGAGTGGGTGATCGACAAGGGTCACACGGGACGTATCGTAGGTGACGGTCATGGGTTGATTGCCCCTTTCGTTGCGGCCGGAAGATGGCCTTGCTGACAAGACGCATGGCGACATTGTTGCCTCGCGCCGTGCATAAGTTTAACGGTTTGTTGTATCGAGCAGCCCATCGCAGCCCTACTGTGCGGTACTGAGCGAGCGCCTGACGGCATCACGCCAACCAGCGAGGTTGCTCTCACGGCGCTCGGCGGACATGTGAGGATGGAAGACTTTGACGATCTGAGCGTTTTGCTCCAGCTCCTCCAAATCCTCCCAATAGCCGACAGCAAGGCCCGCCAAGTACGCGGCGCCAATCGCCGTGGTCTCCACCGTCTCGCACTGCAGCACGGGGATATCCAGCAGATCAGCCTGGAATTGCATGATGAACTCGTTGCGCGAGGCACCGCCATCGACGGACAGGCGCTCAATCGAAAGTCCCACGTCCTGCTCCATGGCGCGCAGCACGTCATAACTCTGGTAGGCCATGGACTCGCAGGCCGCACGCACAATGGTCGCGCGACTCGAGGCGCCGGTCAGGCCGCACACGATACCGCGAGCATGCGGGTCCCACCAGGGAGCGCCCAGGCCTGCGAAGGCGGGGACGAAGTAGCAGCCCTCGTTGTCGCTGATCGAAGTGGCGAGTTGCGCGGACTCGCTCACGCTCGAGATGATGCCCATGTTGTTGCGCAGCCAATTCATGGTTGAGCCGGCGGCAAAGATAGAGCCCTCGAGCGCATAGCTGATCTTGCCGTCCGCGGCGATACCGATCGTGGAGACCAGACCGTTCTTGGATTCGACGATCTCGTCGCCGGTGTTCATGAGCATAAAGCAACCCGTGCCATAGGTGTTTTTGGTCTGGCCGGGATGGAAGCAGCAGTGGCCGAACAGCGACGCCTGCTGGTCGCCCGCCACGCCCATGATGGGTGGCATGTTGGTCATGATGTCGCTCGCGACGCGGCCGTAGTCGCCCGAGCTCCAACGAACCTCGGGCATCATGGAACGTGGAACGTCAAAGAGCGCCAGCAGATCGTCGTCCCAATCGAGCGTATGGATATTAAAGAGCGCGGTGCGGCTGGCATTGGTGTAGTCGGTGGCAAAGACCTGACCGCCGGTGAGGTTGTAGATGAGCCAGGTGTCGATGGTGCCGAACATGAGGTCGCCCGCCACCGCGCTCTCACGCGCACCGTCAACGTTGTCGAGGATCCACTGCACCTTGGAAGCCGAGAAATACGGATCGAGTGTGAGTCCCGTGCGGGAGCGCACCAGTTCTTCTGCGCCCTGCTCGACCAGCTCGTCGATCAGAGGTGCGGTGCGACGGCATTGCCACACGATGGCGTTATAGATGGGTTGGCCGCTTATGCGGTCCCACACCACCGTGGTCTCGCGCTGGTTGGAGATACCGATGGCGGCAATGCGGTCAGAATGGATGCCGCTCTTAAACTGGACCTCCATCATCACGCCGATCTGGCTGGCAAGCACCTCCGTGGGATCCTGCTCCACCCAGCCGGGGCGCGGGAAGCTGGTTTTGACGCTACGGCGCGCCTGGGCGACGATGCAGCCGTACTCGTCGACGATGGTCGCGAGTACCGAGGTAGTGCCGCAGTCGAGCGCCATGATGTAGGAACCGCCAAAGCTAAACGAGGCGTCTTCCATACCCAGGCTACCTAGATTCAACGACATCGCTTACACCTTTCTATTGCATCGGGTCGGACAGGACCCGCTCGATCTCTGATGCGGGGAGCGCGCCTTGGCGCAGGATCTGGAGCTCGCCGCGCTGAAACGACACGATGGTTGAGGCGTCGCGACACGGGGTCTCACCTGCATCGACAGCCACATCGACCCCCTCCAGGATGCGCTCCTCCACCGTGACAAAACTTGCCGGCGCGGGCGCGCCGTGCGTGTTGGCGCTGGTGCAGGCAAGAGGGCTGCCGCAGGCGCGGATGAGCGCCTGAACCACGGGCGAGGCCGAAGCGCGAAGTGCCACCGTGTCGTCGGCGGCGCGCATAAAGGTCGGCACGCAGGGGGCCGCCTTGACCACGATAGTCAGGGCGCCCGGCCAGCATCGTCGGGCGAGCACGCGGGCCTCGTTAGGGATATCCACGCCATAGCGGTCGAGTGCCTCGGCATCATCGACCAGCCAGGCAACCGTTTGGGTGAGCTCGCGCTGCTTGAGGGTAAAGATGCGACGATATCCGGTACCGAGCGCAGGGACCGCGGCGCGATTGACGACAGCCTGCGGATCGCGCGGCCACGATGGGAATTCGCTTGTATCTTGGGGCACGGCATCCGAGAAGGCGTTGACCGCCACGGCGACACCGTAGACCGTCTCGGTTGGAATAAGCGCCAAGCCGCCGCGACCGAGTAGCTCGGCCGTGCGCTCGACTGCAAGCCGATGCGGCTCGCGCGCTCCCTCGTATACCCGATAGACCGTCTGCATGTGTATGCCAGCCCCTTACGCTCTGGTGCAAGTTTGTTTACTGTGGGGCATTCTCGCACGAAACGTTCAACCTATTTGCCCAGAGCGCATGTTGGTTTGGTGAGCGGCTCTAGTAGTCGGTGAAAGTGAGGGGGTTATTGGACGGCTACGAACTTCTTTGGCCTGCCGGCGTGGCGTTCTTGGGCGGCGTAACGCTCGATGCTTTCTATCGTTATCATCCGACGGCCGCCGACGAGTTCAACATCGAGCTTTCCAGCTTTGACCAGCGCGGTAATCCGCGGAGCGGAGACTTTGAGGTCCAGTGCTGCGTCTTTAAATGTTCGGCACGCCGCTTCCCGAGCGTCCTCGTGGTCGATTTCGACTGAAAGGGCCACGACCTCGGCCGAGCGTTCGTACCCTGCCGGAGTCAAGCCGTTGTTGAGATCGTCGGCCAAAAACGCCATCAGCGCCTCGGTGGCATGGGCAATCGCTTCTTCGCGCGTATCGCCATCGGCAAAAGCGCCGGGAATCTGCGGGAAGCTTGCGCAGTAACCGTCGTCTTCTTTTATGAGAACGCAGTCATAGGTAAATCGCTGCCTCATTTTGCCTCCAACTACCATCCAGCTTGGCGACGAATACTTTCCCACGTGCCCTTCTTTGGTCGATCACCACCAGAGCCGTTCACGGTGACAACACGGTCGCCAGAAACATACTTAGCATGACCACCGACTTGCGCGACCTTCACGAATCCATCGTGCTTGAGTAGGGCAATGATTTCCCGAAAGGTAGGAGGTTGCATGGGCCGACCTCTTTCAGCCGTCCTAATTATAAACTACTTTATAATTTTTGCTAACCAGTTAATAAATATTACTGGCGCTGTTTGGGCTCGGTGACGATGGCTCGGACGATGCGGGGACGATCGGTGAGGTCGTGGACGATACGCACGTCCGAAAGGCCTGCCTGGCGACAGAGCTCGGCCGCGGCATCGAGGGCACCCTCGTAAAGCTCGCAGGCAAAGAGGCCACCGGCGCGCAACATGTAGGGCGCCGCGTTGAGCAGGCGGCGGAAGATATCGAGGCCGTCGGCACCGCCCTCGAGCGCCAGATCGGGCTCAAAGTCCTTAACCTCGTGCGGCAGCGAGCGCATGACATCGGTGGGGATGTAGGGCGGGTTGGAGACGAGTACGTCAAAGGTGCCCCACTCTTCGTGGGGAATGGAGCTCACCAGGTTCGTGAGGCTGAAGGCGACCTCGTCGGACGCGAGGCCAAGCGCATCGCGGTTTTTGGTAGCAAGGTCGATGGCGCGCGGCTCGATATCGGTAGCAGTGCAGGTGACGTGGCCGCGACGCTCCCAGGCAAGCGAGAGCGAGATGCAGCCCGTGCCGCAGCCGACCTCGAGAACACGGGCAGTGCGGGGTTCGGCTGGGGCAGATACGTTGGCCTCGGCGGCATTTTGCGCGGGAGTCGTCTGTTGGTCGTTGTCCTCAATGGCGATGCCGTATTCGTCGAGCTCGGGCTCGGGGGTTTCCACGGCCTCTGCTTCTGCCGCCCGCACGGCGGCTTCCTCGGCCTCGCGATCGGCTAGCTCCTCGGCATAGGCGCGGCTACCGAGCACGTCGCTACCCAGCGCAGCCTCATCGGTGGCCGTCAGGTTGGCGGCACGGCGCTCAGCGGTCGCGCGTTCGTCTGCCAGCGCCGCCTCGGCTTTGCGGGCCTGCTCGACCTCATCGTTCCAAGGCAGCTCCACGCGCTGGCGGGCGGCGGCCTCGGGGCTCAGCACCTCGGCATCCAGGTAGTTCAGGACTTCTTCGACGAGCATCTCGGTCTCGGGGCGCGGGATGAGCACGCCGGGGGCACACGCGACGTCGATCATGCGAAACTGCGTGCTACCGGTGATGTACTGCAGCGGCTCGCCCTTCGCGCGACGGACGACCGCCGCGTGCATGGTCTCGAGTCGCGATGCGTCGAGCGTCTCGTCCATGCGCATATACAAGTCGATACGGGCCAGGCCCGTGGCCGCGCACAGCAGCCACTCGGCAGAAAGACGGGGATGCTCCTCACCGCGCTCGGCCAGGTACTCCTTGGTCCACTCGAGACAACGCTTGATGGTCCAGATCTCGTTTGCCATGGGGTCCTCCCCTCTTAAGCGCCGGGCGGCGCGCGAATGTCGGAGCAGATTGTACGCGAGAGCACCGCTCGGCAAGGGACGATTGAAAGCGATTATCGAGAATCAGCCCAGAATTTTGCACCGGGCTCGCTCAAAGTGTTCATTCGCCGACGTCCATATCTGCATCCGTCAAGCTTTTGGCAAGGTTGCCCCAAAACTGACCAATATCTAACCAAATACTTGCCACATCGCTTGACGCGCGACGCATCAAAAATCGCCCCGCGACTTCTTGAACGATTTTTCGAGCATTATTTTTAAAAATGATAAGTAAATTTAAGCAGGTAAACAACTTAATTGCTATTAAAGAAGATTGAATAAACTCACAAAGCAATGTGCCCAACCTAGTCATTGGGGACGTTCTTAAACGACTAGCTGTCAGAGACAGTCTTCACAGCCAGCCACAAAGGACCGTCCCCATCTGCCGGCACAAAAGGAGCGTCCCCAACTGCCAAGTGCCGCAAGAATGTCCCTTTTGACTAGTCATTTAAGAACGTCCCCAATGACTACCCAAGAGAACGCCGCAGGTAGAGGACGGACAGCGAGCGACGTCCAGAGCGAACAAGTTGGCATGAAAAAGGCAAGGCATAGACCTTCTGGTCATGCCTTGCCTTTTGAATGACAAATTGTCGCTCTGGGCGGCGCGCAGCGTCAGCTGGTCCGCCGTTCGTTAGAACGGCGGAACCTAAGGGCGCAGCGTCGAGCCGTTACGGCGTTTGGTAAAACGCCGTAACTTAAACTGCTTGTGCCAGCTTCTCGGCTCGCTCGGCGGCGGCGAGCGCCTCGATGACGGTGCCGAGCTGGTCGCCCAGAAGGACGCCGTTGTAGGTGGAGTTGAAACCGATACGGTGGTCGGTCACGCGGTCCTGGGGCTGGTTGTAGGTACGGATCTTCTCGGAACGGTTGCCGTGGCCAATCTGGCTCTGGCGCTCGGCACCAAGCTCTGCCTGCTGCTTCTCGAGCTCCATCTCGTAGAGGCGGGCACGCAGCATCTGCATGCAGACTTCGCGGTTCTGGATCTGGGAGCGCTGCTCCTGCGACTGCACCACGGTGTTGGTGGGCAGGTGAGTGATGCGTACGGCGGAGTAGGTGGTGTTAACGCACTGACCACCAGGGCCCGAAGCGCAGTAGGTGTCGATGCGCAGGTCGGACTGGTTGATCTGGACGTCGATCTCCTCGGCCTCGGGAAGCACGGCGACGGTTGCCGTTGAGGTCTGGATGCGGCCCTGAGACTCGGTCTTGGGAACGCGCTGTACGCGATGCACGCCGGACTCGAACTTCATGACGGAGTAGACGCGGTCGCCCTCGACCTTGAACTCAATGGACTTAAAGCCACCGGCCTCGCTGGGGCTGGAGTCGAGCACGGTGGTCTTCCAGCCGCGCGACTCGCAGAAGCGCTGGTACATCTTGTACAGATCGCCGGCAAAGATGGCCGCCTCGTCGCCACCGGCGGCGGAGCGGATCTCGACGATGGTATTCTTGTCGTCGTTAGGGTCGCTCGGGATGAGCATGTACTTGATATCTTCCTCGAGCTGGGGGAGCTTCTCCTCGTTCTCGGAGATGTCCATCTGGAGCATCTCCTTCTCGTCCGCGTCGGTCGTGTCGCGGAGCATCTCCTTGGCGGCCTCGATGTCATCGAGCGCGCCGATGTACTCGCGCGAGGCGGCGATGAGGTCGGACTGGTGCGCGTACTCCTTGTTGAGACGCGTGAACTCCTTAATATCGGAGGCGACGGCCGGGTCGGAGAGCTTCTTCTCGAGCTCCTCGTAGGCCTTGATGATCTTTTCGAGCTTGTCGCGCATGGCGGGACTCCTTTATATGCGTGAAGGTGAAAATCGGCAGAGTTGATGGGGCGCGCGGCGCCACTGCGGGGGTAAGCCCGGCTAGAACATGTCGATCTTCAGATACATGCGCATCCCTTCGCGTATGGGGTACATAGTTGCGGTCTAACCCATACATGATAGCGTGCGCAAGCAAACCTGCATATAACCCGCACGGAATGATTGGGCGTAGCCGTTGGGGACGTTCCTTAACGACTAGTCGTTTAAGAACGTCCCCAACGGCTAGCAAAGGGACTGTCGCTTTGTCACATTTTAGAGCGCCTGAAGCAGAGCGATGAGGAAGCGTACGCCCTGGAGATAGGCGCGGCGGGTGATGCGCTCGTTGGTGCCGTGAACGCCGCGATCACACTCTTCGTCATCAACCACAAAGGCCGAGAAGCGAATGCAATCAGGGCAAATGTGCTGGTAGTTGGCAGCGTCGGTCGCACCGATCACGGTCGAGGGCACAATTGCCACCGGCTCGAATGATCCGTTTTCCTCCGTCCCCTTTGGATCACGGAAATAGTGGGCGGCGATGGAGCGAACCGCCTCGAGGCCGGGACCACCGATGCGCGGGGACGGCGAGGGTTCGGAGCTGCCGGGGCCCAGCTCCACTTCGACACGACCGGCAAGGTCCGTTGCGGCAATTGCCTCACAGCAGCGCGCCACAACGTCGGCCACGCTCGTGCCCTCGAGCATGCGGAAGTTAATGTTGGCCCACATATCCTGCGGCATTACGTTGGCGCCGGTGCTGCCACCCTCGATCTGCGTGGGTGCGCAGGTGGTCGTCACCAGCGGATAGAGCTTCTTGCTGGCAAGGCAATCGCGGACGATGGCACCCCCGTTGGCGGCAATTTCATCGGCCGTGTAGAGCCCTAACTCGACAAGCTGGGCGGCAAGCAAGTCGGTCACGCGCGTCGGCCACTCGATATCGCAGATTGCGGCGATAGCGCGGCTCAGCACCTCGAGCGATGTGCCACCGTAGGGGTTGGAGGAATGCCCGCCCTCACTCTTCGTCTTGAGCACGATATCGGCATAGCCCTTCTCCGCGAGGTCGGCATGCATAAGCCAGCCCTCGCCCGCACCGTACTCAACAGCCGAAACGATGCGGTAGTCGCCCTCGTCGATCAGGTACTCAAGCTCAATGCCGCGCTCCTCGAGCGCGCGGCCGATGTCGCCTGCGCCGTACTGCGTCGTCTCCTCGTCCTGGCCAAAGGCCAGAAGCAGCGTGCGCTCGTGCTCCCAGCCGTGCGCCAGCGCATACTCGACAGCCTCGAGAATGCCTGCGACCTGGTCCTTCATGTCGATCGCGCCGCGGCCCCAGATGTAGGTGTCGTCCACGTGCCCGCTAAAGGGGGCATGTGTCCAGTCGGCCTCGGTGCCCGGCACCACGGGGACCACGTCCATGTGGCCCATGAGCATAACGGGCTTAAGAGCCGGATCGCTGCCGGCAAGCGTCACCAGCAGCGAATGGTCGATAAGCTCGACCTCGCCCGCCGCAAACACGCGCGGCCAGGCCTGCTGCATATAGGCGCGCAGGTCGTCGAAGGGCTGCCAGTCCACCGCCTCGGCATCCATGCTCGAGATGGTCGGAAACGACAGCACGCGACCCAAGCGCTCGCACGCACCGGCCTCGTCTATATCGGCAAAATCGTCCTCATGCGCAAAGAAGCGCCAAACCTCGGCCATGACATCCTTTCGATTGTGACGACAAAGGCCGCCCCACGGGAGCGGCCCTGCAACGTAAGCGTTTACGGTCGGTTATTTGTCCTCGAGATAGCGAGAGAGGAACTCGCGAGTGCGCTGGTGTTTGGGGTTGCCGAAGAGCTCGGCCGGCGCGGCGTCCTCGAGCACCACGCCCTTGTCCATAAAGACCACGCGGTCGGACACGGTTCGGGCAAAGGCCATCTCGTGCGTAACGACGACCATGGTCATGCCGTCGGCCGCAAGCTTGCGCATGACCTCGAGCACCTCGCCCACGATCTCGGGGTCGAGCGCGGAGGTCGGCTCGTCGAACAGCATGATCTGCGGATTCATGCACAGGGCGCGGGCGATGGCCACGCGCTGCTTTTGGCCGCCGGACAGGCGACCCACGGCGGCGTGCGCGAACTTTTCGAGCCCCACACTCGTCAAATGCTCCATCGCGACCTTCTCGGCCTCGGCCTTGCTCATCTTTTTGAGCGTGACGGGCGCAAGCGTGCAGTTGTCGAGCACGTCCATGTTGTTGAACAGGTTAAAGCCCTGGAACACCATGCCGATGTCCTCGCGGAGTTTATTGATATTGCAGCGCTCGGCCGTAAGGTCCTGGCCGTGAAACCAGATGTGGCCCGCGTCCGGGGTCTCGAGCAGGTTGAGGCAGCGCAGGAAGGTCGACTTGCCCGAGCCCGAGGCGCCGATAATGGTAACGACCTCGCCGGGGTTAACGGACAGGTCGATGCCCTTAAGCACCTCGAGCGAGCCGAAGCTCTTGCGCAGGCCCTCGACGCGGATGAGCGGCTCATTGGTCTGTGCGGCGGCCGCGGTGCCGGTAGTGGCGGTATCTGCCATGATGATTCTCCTCGTCTTGAGCCTAGTTGGAGCTGGGCAGCGTTGCCGGGGCCTCGGCGCCGAGCTTTTTGCCAAAGGCCTCGAGCAGGCGGCTCGCCACGAGCGTCAGGATCAGGTAAACCACGAGTGCCACGCAGTAGACCTCCATCTGGCGGTAGTACACGCCGGCGACGGTGGTGGTGGCGTACATGAGGTCGAACACGCCGATGACCGAAAGCACCGACGAGTCCTTGATGTTGATGATGAGCTCGTTGGTGAGTGCGGGGATCGCGTTTTTAATACCCTGGGGGAACACGACCTTGCGCATGGCCTGCCACTGCGACAGACCCAGCGAGCGCGCCGCCTCGGCCTGGCCGGGATCGATGGACTCGATACCGCCGCGCAGGACCTCCATCATGTAGGCGGTGGAGTTGAGCGAGATGGTGACAAGGCCGGCGGTGAAGGTACTCCAGATCTGGTTGGCCTGGGCGGTCTCGAAGCCCATGCCGCGCAAAACGGTGAAGCCCGCGTAATAGATGAGCAGGCCCTGGACCATCATGGGCGTGCCGCGCACGATGGTGGAGTAGACAGTCGCAAAGCCGCGGCCGATGCTTTTAAAGAAGCGCGTGAGATCGTTATCCACGCGATCGAACGTCTGAATACGCAGGAACACAAAGAGCAGCGCCAGGAAAAAGGCAATGACGGTACCGAAGGTCGCAAGCGCGATGGTGATCTCGATGCCGCGAATAAAGAAGTCGCCGCTCTTATAGGTCATGTAGACCAGGCTCGACAAAAAGTCGCTGGGGTTGGAGTCCGAGACAATGCTCACCTGCACCAGGTCGATAAATGACATGACGCAGCGGTCGATAAAGAAGATCGCCGCGATGGCGACCACGACATAGCTGCCCAGGCGCGCGCCGCGGCGGAAGCGCTCGGATGCGAACGGCGACGTTTCGCGATAGTCGTTCCAGTGCATGAGCTTGGTGACGAGCGCCGCCGCCGACACGACGAGCCAGGACCAAAGGATTGCCCAGAGGCAGTCTTGGAAGATACCGGTGGGGGCCAAGAAGCTCAGCGGTGTGGGGTTGCGCTGGCTAAACGCCAGGCCGAGCGCCGCAATGACGCTCGTGCCCAGGTACACATAACGATGGTCGGCCTTGATAAAGGAGGCCAGACGATTGATGGTTTTCATGCTGCCTCCCTATGCCGGCTGACGATCGAGGCACGCGTCCCACATTTGGTCGCGCTCCTCTTGGCTAATGCCCTTGAGTGTCTTGTCGATGAGTTTAAGCAGCTTGTCCGAGCCCTTGCGGCAGCCGACGTTTGCCGCGACCTCCTGCTTAAAGCCCTCGCCCTCGGCAAAATGGATGGGGACGATACCGGGATTTTGGGCCATATAGCCCTTCTCGTTCTCGGTGTTGTAGGTCACGGCATCGCACGTGCCCTGCAGCAGGTTCGAGAACACCGTGGGAACCGAATCGACCGGGTTCTTGTGCACAACGCCCGGGATCTCGTCGATGACGGTGTCGAGCATGGTGTCCTTTTGGCCGAGCACCGTGGCACCGCTAAAGTCGCTAAGCTTGGTGGCGTTTTGGTAGGGGGAACCCTCTTTTACGAACAGGCCAAAGTAGCCAATGAAGTACGGGTCGGAGAAGCCGACCGACTCCTCGCGCTCGGGCGTGGCGCTCATACCGGCGATGATGAGGTCGATCTGGCCGTTGTTGAGCGAATCGATAAGGCCCGAGAAGCTCTGCTTGACGGCAACGGGCTCGCCACCGAGGGCCTTGCAGACGATCTTGGCGATCTGCACGTCGTAGCCATCGGCATAGGCGCCCTGCACGTTGTCGATGGGGATGGTGTACTCACTGGCTTCGGAAACCTGCCAGTTGTACGGGGCGTAGGCTGCCTCCATACCGATGCGGATCTTATCCTTGCCGATCACGGAATCGGACAGGTCATCGCGACCGCCACCCGTCGTGGGCTGAACCACCTTGAGCGTGGACGGGCGCTGACAGCCGGCGAGCGCGCCGGCGACGACGGAAGCGCTCGCAGCGAGAGCGCTACCCAAAAAGATGCGACGGCTGCATACCGGCTGGCGCTGAGCATCGCACTGTTGGGGAGAATGCATAATCTGCCTTCCCTGTTGAATCGTATGCTGACAACTTAACAGGATACCGCTCAGCGCTACCTCCAGCAAATGCATATATAAATGCATATATACAAATTTACGAACTGAAAACGATTGGTAGTCGTTGGGGACGTTCTTAAACGACTAGTCAAACAAGAACGTCCCCAACGACCAGGCATGAAAAAGGCAAGGCATAGACCTTCTGGTCATGCCTTGCCTTTTGAATGACAAATTGTCGCTCTGGGTGGCGCGCAGCGTCGACCGGCCCGCCGTTCGTCAGAACGGCGGAACCTCTAGAGCAAAGTGACGCTAAAGCTGCGGACATCCGTCTCGCCCGGCGCCAGCGTAATGGTGTTGACCTTGTGCTCAAAGACGTCGTCCTCGGTGTCCATGGTGGTATGACCGGTCCAGGGCTCGAGCGCCACAAACGGGGCGTCGTTGGCGGCAGACCACACGCCGATGTACTTAAAGCCCTCAAAGTCGATCTTGACGCCGTGGCCCGACTTGCGGCCGCGCAGCGTGAGCGTGGAGCCCGGGGTATCGGTGAACATGATGGCATCGTTATCGAAGCTGCGGTGCGTGATGGGCAGCACGTCCGAGTTATCGGGAGCCTTGTAGCTACCCTCGAACGTCATGAGGCCATCGGGCGTGATGATGGGGGCCTCGTTGGTCCAAGCCTCGGTAAATGCCAGCTCGTAATCCTCGAACGTCTCGTTCTCGGCACCGGGAGCCGGCACGTTAAATGCAGGGTGGCCGCCCACCGAGAACGGCAGGTCCACGTCGCCGGTGTTGGTGACGGCAAAGGTCTGGGTAAGCGTGACGTCACCAGTCAGGGCATAGGTCATGTTGAGCTTAAAGTGGAAGGGGAAAGCCTTGAGCGACTCAGGCGTGTCGGTGATCTCGTAGGTGACGGACGAGCCGTCCTCGGAGACCTCGACCAGCTTGTGCTCGACGATGCGCGCGAGGCCGTGACGCGGCATCTCGCAGGTGCCGGCCGCAGACGCCGCCGTGTTGTTGCGCAGTGAGCCCACAATGGGGAACAGGATGGGCGCGTGCTTGCCCCAAAAGGCGGGATCGCCCTGCCACAGATACTCATTGCC
Organism: uncultured Collinsella sp.; assembly: GCA_900541745.1. GTDB lineage: Bacteria > Actinomycetota > Coriobacteriia > Coriobacteriales > Coriobacteriaceae > Collinsella. Next base: position 27,482 of record UQLA01000005.1, read on the forward strand.
GTTGAGGGCAAGGCTCGTGAGCTGGGCACCCATGGAATCGATGGCCGCGGTAAGGCCGCCGCGCTTGATGGTAGTGACGGTGGACATGCTACTTCCTCCAAAAGTAAACAACAGTGTCGAGGGCTATTGTGCCACTCTTGGCGGCAAGGAGAAGCGGCAGGCGCAGTTATTGAGCGATTGCGTAAAGGTCGAATCCGCCCTGCGGCGTGCTGTCGACCGTATCGGGCGCCTGCGAGTTAAAACTCACGGGAACCATGCGCTTTGAGGCACGGAAGCGCGTGCCATCGGTGGCGACGGGTGGCTCGTCGACCGTGAGCTCGTAGTCGCCGGGCTTGAGTTCGATACCGTCGCCAGCGGAGTTGACATATTGATACTCGTCAATCGCCTGCCCCCTGAGTGTGCGGCCCACGATATGGATGAGCATCTGGCTGTCGCCGCGAGCGGTGTCCCATGTCGCACCATCCTTAACCTCGACCGACACATGCACCGAGCGCGTGCGGCTGAGCGATTGCTCGACAGACATCTCGACCTTGGCGGCATCTTTGCGCTGTTGTTCCACATGGCTCCAGACATTTCCGATCGCCGAGCAAGCGATGACGCCGGCCATAAAGGCGATAAGGATGGGACCGAGCGGAGAGCGACGTCCTGCATCTTCCTCGCGAGACAGATTGGGGCGATGCGTGGGGGCGGGCGCCTGGGCACCCTGCGCGGGCACGTCGAGTATGCTGAAAGATGCCGTGCTGCCGGGGTCGATGTTATGGCGCGGCTGCGGGGTCTTGGCCGGCGAGATGGACATGTCCGCCGGCTCACCGAGTGTAGCCGTGGCATCGGCCTTTGCCTCGTCGGCCTCGGCCTGAGCCCAGGCCTGTTCAAAGGTTAGGGGTTCGGCGGAGTCGGAAGCGGCATCCGTCTCGACGGCATCGTTGCCGGTCTCGTCCTCGTCGCTCGACACGTCACGCGACGCGGGCTCGTCCCACCCCTCGTCCGGAGCCTCGCCCTCGCTATACCACCATTCAAAGTTATCGATATCCATACGGGGCGCCCCTTAGGCCTCGCAAATAAACACTTGCTAGCCTTATACCCTCAGACGGCGCTGGAGCTCGCCGGCACAGACAGGAAAACCGTCACAACATTCGACGCTTTTCCTTGATTTCGAGATTTTCGCCGAATGTTGTGACGGTTTGGGCGACTGGCTGGCAGCGCAATGCGACAAAGGGACTGTCTCTTTGTCACATTCTGTTAGAGTTGCAGGGATTGAATCCCGCTTATTAATGCGACATTGGAGTGACAGCCTTGACCGCCGCAACCACGCCTAAAAGCAAGTCAACCGCCGCCGCGCTTTCACCTGCGCGCACCAATCTTTGCCTGGCGCTGCTCGTGTTGTTAGGTTTTTCGCTCGGCTGCTCGGAGTTCGTGGTCATCGGCATCGAGAGCGACCTGGCGACGGAGCTCGGCATATCGCTTGCCACCGCAGGCCAGCTCATCAGCGTGTTTGCGCTTGTCTACGCCATCGCCACGCCGGTGCTTGCGCTCAGCACGGGACGTTTTCGCCGCTACCAGCTGCTCGTGTGCTACAGCATCGTCTTTGTGCTCGGCAACCTGGTCATGGCGTTGGCGCCCAACTTCCAGGTGCTGTTTATCTCGCGCATCATCCTGGGCTCCGTCTCTGGCGCACTGCTCGCCGTGGGTGTGACGTACATCCCCGAGCTGCTGTCCCCGCAGCAAACTTCGCTTGCCATCTCGGTGGTATATGGTGCGTTTTCCGTGGCAATGGTCTTTGTCACTTCGATCGGCAAGTTTGTGGCCGACACGCTCGATTGGCACGTGGCCATGTACGGCACGCTGGCCTTTGCCGTTCTGATCTGCGGAGCGCTCGTGATGTTTATGCCGCGCGCTGGGCAAACCGACGAACCTGCCACCTTTCGCGAGCAGGCGGGGCTGCTGCGCGAACCGAGCATCATCACCGGCATGCTCATCTTTTTGTTTGGCGTGGGCTCGGTCTATGTGTTCTACGGCTACGTGACGCCTTATCTTGAGCAGGTGCTGGGTATGGGCACGGTCGAAGCCAGTACCACGCTTATGGCCTACGGCGTATTCTGCCTGATCTCGAACATCCTGGGCGGATGGATCGATGCGCGCTTTGGCATGAAGGCGCTACTCGTGACGTTTGTGCTGCAGGCTGCGGCGTTACTCGGGCTGTTTGCCGTGGGCGGCACCATGCCGCTCGCGCTGGTCTTTGTCTTTAGCTTGGCGTTGCTCATGTACCTGTTCTCGGTATCGTGCATCACGCACTTTATGGATGTGGCACGCAGCCGCCATCCCAAGTCGATGGTACTCGCAAGTTCGGTTGAGCCCATGGCGTTTAACGTCGGCATTTCGTTTGGCACCGCGGTGGGCGGCGCCGTGGTAAGCGGAGCTGGCATTGCCTACGTTGGCGCGGTCGGTGCCGTGTTCTCGCTTGTGGCCTGGGTGCTTACGCTGGTGACGATTAAGTTGGCTCGCTGGGAGCGCCGCCGTCAATCAGCACAGCCCTCAATGCGGGCATAGGGGCGAACACGGCTCAGGGTGGCGAGCAACCGGTGAAAACCGTCCCATACGAGTAGTGTTTATCCGCCTGCAAGCTCCAGCAGTGCAATTTCGTGTACTTCAGATACACGTTTTTCTTCGATTTCATGTATCTGGAATACATGAAATCTTGAGCACCCCTGTCTTCGTGGAAAACGTTTTTGCCCGCTTTACATCAGACGATGGGCGTGAGCTGCGTCATCCTCCACTCTGCGCAGTTGGCTTCATTGGAAAGGGCTGTGTTACAGTGCCACCGCAGGCCGTACGGCCCTGTCTAGAAAGGAAACCCTGTGCAACGCGTTCTTTTTATCTGCCATGGCAACATCTGCCGCTCGACGAGGTAACCGCTGATTATCAGGCGTATTAACCATTCAAATCATCTGGTCTACTACCTTTTTACTACTCATTAGAGGCTCAGGCACGACAGACCAGATGGTTCCGCTTTTCACAACAGCCTACTTTTTCGACCGTTCAACAGGTCAGTAGATTAAATGGCTTATCAGCATGCTAGAGTTGTACCTGCTACACAGCTCTAGCATTTTTTAATGCTCGCGCTTCACAACTGAAGACACTCAACCAGCGACAAGGAGGGGTATTTGCCCTTTCTCCTTGCTGGTTCGTGCTATTGCGAGGCGCTCGGAGCTGTGTAGCAACTGTGGGTGGATACTCCTCCTTTTCGTGCTACACATTCCGCTCTTCGGATGAGCCTCCTTCCGCAGTTTCCGTCACGCCAATGGAAGGAGAACGCATCGTGCACAAACACATAGCTTTCATCTCTCAAAAAGTTCAATTTGCTGCACAACAATTCCGTTATCACGATGAATAAAACGTGACCCTCGTCCGTTAACCCCAAGCTGCGAAATCGGTGTCAGTTCACACCGATAGCATTTAATTCACAAACGTCTTGAAAAGAAATACTTGAAGTCATAAAGACGTTGATGCACCGATCGCCAGAGAAAGGATGATTTTTATGGCAAACAAAGCACCAGCACAATGCCCATCTTGCGGAGAACGCACAGGTTGGAAATGCACAGGAGAATCTAATAAAGGCTTCAGTGTGGGAAAAGCCGCCGCTGGAGGTCTGCTTTTAGGCCCCATTGGCCTCGTGGGCGGAGCACTTGGCAAGAAGAAAAAGACGTATTACTGCCAGAACTGCGGATTCCGCGAAGACTACGATGCGTAAGGGATGACACCCATGACGGACGAAAACACTGGCACCGAAAGTGAAAGCGCGAAGTTTGCGACGCACTTTAAAAAGGCATTGCTGCCTATGCTTGCTGTCTGCCTTCTTTGCGCCCTATACATCACCAGCTGTGCTTGCATATTGAATTCTTTCAATGATCCGTCAAGCTCCTCTTCTTCTGCCGCCTATGATGAAAATGATGAAGACTCTGAGGACGATGATGATTATTCTTCTTACTCCAGCTCCTCATCGAGCTCATCTTCTAGCACATTATTAGATGAGGACGATTGGGTTGATACGGATGACGGCAAAACGTATCTAAAGTCTGACTCGGAAGACGGTGGCACAGACTATATCGACACCGATGGGGAGTACGCCATTCATAAAAATGCTGATGGAACTGGAGCAATTGCTGACGGCAATGGCAATAAAGCCGTGGATAACGATGGAGACGGAAAACTCGATTCCTATTCAACCGATAATGGAAAAACTTGGAACAGTCTCCAATGACACGGCAATATCTATCGCTCGGCTAGATAAGCGCTGATTATCAGGCGTATCAGCCAACCAAACACAGCGTTTTCCAAGTGTCGGAGGAAGGAAAGCCCAATGAGCCAAAAGAACCGCCCGTTTGCTGTTACGGCAGAACTCGTCCCGTCTCTGATTTCCACTGCAATCAACGATTGCGCCCCATCAGCCTATCAGCCGCTTTACGCAACAAGCCCGACCATCTGACGAAGCGTTCATGATCAATCTTGAAAATGGCACTGCCACGATGAGCGATGCCAGCATTCTGGCTTTTGTTTGCGGCAAACCACAAACAGAGCCTTCAGCCACATCTTCACGTTTTCTTGGAGGAACAAATGCGCAAACAAGCATTGCTCATCCCATTGTTGGCTTCATGTATCCTGCTGAGCGGCTGCGCAAGTCAGGGGACAAAACTCGACCAGCAGATTGCCTCAATCGGAAAAATTACCGCCGACTCTTGGGACGAGCTTCAGTCTCTTAATAGCCAATATAAAGAACTTGATGCTAGCGGGAAGCGGGATGTTAAACACTACAAAGACTTGGAAAGCGCCCTCGTAGAATGCTCGAAGCTCAGAACCGACCAGCAATTTAGCAAAGATTTGAAAAAGTCGATCCATTGGCGGCAAAAACACGCGGACGATACGGATCAGGGTGTTTTAGTAGATGCTGAGCTAGCAAAGCTAGAAAAATACCGTTCCGCAGATTTCTCCAGCGACACGGTTAAGAACTCTTGCACCAAGTATTTGGAAGGACTCGACACCCAAAAAGCCGCCCTCGGCGAAGCCCTTAAATCGGACGAGCAAATTGAATGGCAAAAGGGCATGGTTCTTCGTTACGAAGCGCTCAACGAGCTTTATGAGGAGATAGGATTCCTTGCCACGGACGATGACTTTGTCTCTAATTACATCGCAGGACTAGACAAACAGAAGAAGCTGCTAACAGCTCTCGAAGCCATTGAGGCCGATATCGACAGCCAGACCGACCGAATCGACAACGAGGTAACATGGACTGACTATTCTGCCAGCTTCGAGGTCGACAACAACACCGACTATCAATTTGATTCGGCTTGGGAATGTTCGCTAAAAAATGAGTCGGGCACCGTGACTGAAAATTCAACATGCCAAGTTGATAACATTAAGCCTCATTCTAGATATACGGTGACGTTCTACTTCTCCAATCCCGATAGCGGTTATGGTGGATGCGAATGGAATAACTACTACACAGATATTGTCTATTAAGGCCATCTTTCAATAACCATTAATTAATAGAGTGACCATGGAACCATTGAATTGCAAGCTCATCGACCTTTGCGCCGATGAAGAAAACCCTGAAGGGCGCAAATTAGCCCATGAAACCCTAGCCCGTCTCTGCGTTGCTATTGAGCGAACCGCAGAGACCAACCAATCCAAAGGAAAAGTCGATCAGCCCAACGACAGCGCACCAAGCACGTGCATCAAAATCCGTTCTGAAGCACGTCGCATCTCACGGCACCTCAGGGCTCGCAAGAGATCCGTCATAGCCTTCGCCGTATTGTTCGCATTACTTATCGCCAGCACGGCTATTGGAGTCCATTCATATAGCGAGCAGGTTGAGAGCTACAACGCACTTTCCGCTAAGTACGATTCTCTTTCAGATGACTATGATGATGCGTTCGACAAGGCAACTCTTTTGCAAGATAACAACAACAAGCTGCGGAGCCGCATCGAAAAGATACAGAACGAAAAAGCAGATTTAAGTCGAGAGCTTACTCTCTATAAAGACCAGCAGGCAACTATCGACGATGAGAAAGCGAAGCTCGAAGAACTCCACTCCCAGCTTGATGCTCTTCAAAGCGAGCGCGATGAACTCCAAAAACAGGTTGATGCGAAGAAACTGGAGCAAGAGCGCGCCCAACGGGAGGCTGAACAAAACCGCATCCAAAGTGAAGCTCAGGCCACGCAGGGCCAAACCGTGTACTGGGTCTCGGGCGGCAGCGTCTACCACACCACGCCAAACTGCCCAACGCTGAAACGCTCATCTGGAATTCACAGCGGAAGCATCTCCGCAAGCGGTAAAAGCCGCTGTTGCAAGGTCTGCGGATAACAGTGAAATAGCTGCATAATGATAATTAAACTTGGAGGAGGGTGCATGATGCCCTTCCTCCAAGTCATTCTCCATGGCCTCTACGGCACATTCTATTGCCTTTCAGTTTTAGACCAGACCAAGAGCTATGCAGCCTTGGAACGTTTCCTATAGTCTTGCCAGTTGGGCAACAAAACATATTTCCTAAGGAGATAGCGAACCTGTTCCATATTCCAACCCTTTGTTGGCACTTGTTTTTCGAAGAGTTTGACCAGCGATGCCACTGTTTTCAGGTTGAAGCTATATCTAGCAGAATCAACCTCTTCAAGAGAATAATGAAACGGCGGCCTCTCCGCTCCTTCTTTAAGTCCGAACGAGGTGCACGATTCAATCCTATTTATTGAACCATAGTCCGACAATACCCAGGGACTTTTCTCAGCAAGGGAACTCTCCCACGTTGCCTTAAATCGCCCAAGTACATACTCAGACATATCAGACCACTCGCCGTGTTTTATTACATCCGCAAGAGATTTATATCTATGTTTGCGAACATACTCGATGCGATACGAATCAAAAGACTCTCGATACTCTTCGCCATAGTAAGCAGGATGGTCTCCCCAATATACGATCACCTCCTTTCTCACTTCAACCCAATCTATCTTTGCAGCACGGTCGACAATAAGACTCCTTCTTTTGCCACTCAGCTTGGATGTCAGCTCTTGAAATAGGTCATCGTCTATCTTCTTGTCTTTTTTTGCATAATAAAGGCGATCCCCATACAGTCCAAAATATTTTGAAAGCTCGCCATTGGTCAGTCTTGCTGTCTGCCACTGTCCATTTGCTATATGGTACATATTTCGCGTATATTCTCGAACGAACAGCGACCCAAATAGGATGGTAAACTCTTCCTCGGTTTCCGACTTCCTCCCGTTCGTCTTTCTCCCGTCGACTCTCGCCAGCGGCTCCTCGTAGACCTCGTTTACAACAAACAATCGATTGGTCGGCCTCTCATAGCGGCAATACAGTTCCCAATGCTTCAGTTGCAGTTGCTTCGACTTGCCCGTTTTTGGTTTCTCGTGAAATAGCTCACACATTTCCTTGTAGCTGTACTCTCCAACTTTTAACCCTAAATCCAAATAAACCTCCTATCAATCCAACTGAACTACCTTCCTGCACGAATTTAATTTGTCACTATAATTTTTTTATTAACTTATAGATGCTCGATTTCATCTCGCATAATTTGTCACCAATCAACTACCATATATAATTAAATATTTATTCAGGGACTTGAAAGGTGACAAATATAATCATTTGCTACGTCTCGAAGAGATGTAGCAAACTATAAGTAATGTGAGATTGATATTGTTAAACATGCAGGTAGATACGTTAGTAAGTAGCGGATATAAACTTACCTCCCTTAATTAAGATTATCAAGTCCGCTATTTAGGTACAGTGAAAGTATCCCCTAGCATGTAACGGTTATACGCCAAACCATCAATATCAATTCCCTATTTCGCGATATAGTTTTGAGCTATTGAGTTTATATATTTGATTTTTATTTACCACGACATACATTTTTGTTGCCAGCTTCTCTATATAGGGTGCTCCTGCTGATACCAGTCTTTTCACATATCTCTTTAACCGATTTCGTTCTGTCGTTTTCAAATAGATAGAGAGCCATGTTGAGAGCGTCTTCATCAACATTAGGTCTGCCGAACTTCACACCTTGCTTCATAGCGGCCTCCCTGCCTTCGGCGGCGTTCTCAAGGATGATCTGCCTCTGGAACTCAGCAATGGCTGACAGCATATGAAATATCAACTTGCCTGCTGGAGTGGTCGTATCGATAGCCTCTTTCTTGCTATGAACCTCGACATGCATCTGTTCGAAGGTCTCCATGAGATCAATTAGGTCTTTAGTACTCCTGCCAAGTCGAGACAGCTCAGTGATATAGACTTCATCGCCCTCGCGCAGACGAGAGAGCATATCTTTCAGAGCAGGACGATTGGCGTTCTTGCCCGAAGCCTTATCGATAAATATCTGGTTATCCTTTAAGCCAAGCTCGTGCGCATATTCAAGCTGCCTTGCCTCGTTCTGTTCCTTTGTTGAGCAGCGAGCGTAGAGAAACTTCATCGCGTGCCTCCAATTCCTATATGTCTCAAAAGTCCTATTAGTATTTTATATTGGGACATATACTTTTGGAATATCTTTTAGGACACTATTTGATTCAAAAGACTCACTTGGGGAGTGGTATTTCTCATGTCTCAAATGTTATGAATTTTGGGATACAACATCACGCAGCTTAACTTTCTTGCGCACTCCCAGCTAGCAGAAGATGCGTTACCTCGTAAGCCCCTGCCCCAGTCTGTTTTGGCGCATACGGGGGTGTTTTACACTTTGGCCTCGACTTCTACTTGGCAGACCCCATCTATGTAGTTGATATCAACATGACTGAAAGAAGAAATTCCACCGACCGTCTACCTTCACTGCAAATAGCGCATTACCAAGGCATGATTGCCAATGCTATCGGGAAGACCGCCAGACGCTATAAATGCATTATCTATAGGCACTCTTTATAGCTGTCAATAATTGGCGAATAGCATTGCCGTTTCCCCTTTTACTCAAAATGATCTGCCATGCCCTTGATACAATCTCATCTACCACACCGCAACATCCATATATTTGGATGGAGCTTCACAATGGCATAGCTGCTGCTTTGCGTATGCAAACAGGCGAATTGGAGGGCACCCGCCTTTCAAGGTCTGTTCGCATATGCATGTGAAGCCTTGCGGTGTGGTAACTGTGGTAGGTGTCCTCCACATCGCTTAATTGCAATGATGTGCTTCTCCCCTTCCACGGTTGTCGGGATACCTTTGGAAGGAGAGCGGATGAAGAAGCCAACGAACAAACAACTGGCCCTCTTAGTTACGATTGCCCTCGTATTGGTTTGCGCGATTGCTTTAGTGCCTAGCCTTGCCGCAGAACCGAATTCGAGTGCAACACTCAACATTTTCCACACCCATAAATGGAAGAAAGCGACCTGTACCAAACCTAAGACCTGCAAGGAATGCGGAGCAACCGAGGGCAATCCGCTGGGTCACAAACTCGAGGACTGGAAAGACGATGGATTCGACTCCACGTTCTCCGAAAGGGTCTATGTCAAAACATGTTCTCGCTGCGAGAAAACAATTGAGAAAAAGACAGAGAAGGTTACCTCGTTTCTGGAGAACGAAAAGCTGACCATATGCCCAGACACCTACTCGAAGGTTTTCGAAAAAAGACTTCGAGAGCTTAACGACAGCGATTTTACAGTGCACGAAGAATACGACTACAAACTGACTGTCTATTCAATTAATGACTCAAATGACGAGATGGCGGGGCAGCTCTCTTTTTCACTGAAGGGCGAGAACCTCGCCCCAACCCTTCTCTATTCAGAACCTCTCAACTACGGCATCGTTGTCATGCTCGACAACAACCAAAGTAGCTATGACAAAAAGATGGCACGCTTCCTTGTGGCGATGATTGAGGCATGCGACCCGTCACTTGACTGGGATTCGGTCGGTGAAATCGTCAAAGAAATCGATGAGCAGGGCGCGGCAAGCAGGAACGGCTTCACCTACAGCAGGACAAAAAACGGTGGGTATACCCTTCTGCAAGCATCCATTATCGCAACCGTAGCCGCACCCACGGAAACCAAAACGCCGCTTGACCATGACACCGTTAATAAAGAGCTTGACCAGGTACGGGAGCGGGTGAAATATATCGGGCAGACCGCTCAATACGTTAAAAAGAAAATTCCAAGCGCAAAAAAGGATGGGGCCGATTTACGCGAGAAGGCCACCTTCCTCGGGATTGATGGAGAATTTCTATACGATATCAATAAAGATTCTGGAAAAGTAATTGATCTCTTTTTCAAATGGTCTTTAAGCGACTACGCCTCCGATAGAGATTACGCCGTCAACACCCTCGCATCCTATTTCGGCAACGAATACAAGACCGACGACTTATCCCAAATCAACGGGGGCAACGACATGTACAGCTACGATTGGCGGAAAATCACCGATGAGAACTGGGATGTCTACCTTGTAGTGGCGGACGAACACTACGATAACGAGGGCGGCAGCATTCAATTCATGCAATTAGAGAACTAGACTCTCCTCTTCGCCCAATTAAAGAAATAGCGGCTGCGCAGCGCCCCAAACATTGACGCTGCGCAGCCTTTTGTATTCATGCGACCTATAAAGTCATTGGCACTATTAGGACTCAATCAAACTGCGATTTCAATTGATGTCCGCTCAGCCTATAGCAAAAATGCACGCTGAGAGCGAAATTAAGGCTTGGAATTGCACCGATGGGCACTTATTCCAACCCCAGCCTCAACGGGGCAAATAGGCCTCATTTCCTTTGATTTAACCCGATAAACGAACCCTTTTACCATGGCATAGACAACCCCATAGCTACAATCATGTTGTCGTGCTTGAGTCTCTGAAAGGAGATTCAAGCTATGTCGAATAGGAAAGATAACAAGGGTCGAGTTCTCCATCGCGGAGAAGGCCAGCGCCCAGACGGTCGTTACTCGTTCAAATACACCAATTGGATGGGAAAAACCTGCTTTGTCTATTCGTGGACTTTGACAATTCACGACCAAACGCCGCACGGCAAAAAGAGAGACCTCTGCTTAAGACAAAAAGAGCAGCAGGTTCAAAAAGACCTCTTCGACCACATTGCACCTGAGAACATGACCGTCATGACTCTGGTTGAGAACTACCTTGCGACCAAGGTTGCGGTACGAAAGACAACTGTTAGCGCCTATAAAACCGTCACCAATTACCTGAAAACAGACAGCTTCAGCAAAGCCCAAATATCAAACATTACGGTGTTGGATGCAAAGAAATGGCTCATCCACCTTCAGCAAGATGTTGGAAAGGGATATAGCAGCGTCTGTAGCATCCGAGGCGTACTCAGACCAGCTTTCCAACTGGCTGAAGAATGCGGAATTATAAGACGCAACCCTTTTAACTTCGAACTTATCAATGTTCTGGTCAACGATACGGTATCTAGAGAATCGCTAAGCGTTAGACAAGAACGGCTATTCCTTGAGTTCATGCGCTCGGATCATCACTTCTCGCGCTATTTTGAAACTTACTTTATCTTGCTGAACACTGGACTCAGAATTTCTGAATACTGCGGCCTGACCTTTGATGACATTGACTTCGATAGCCACTGTATACGTGTTCAAAAGCAGCTTCATCGCGCGAGAGATATGCAGTATTACATTGAAGAACCAAAGACAAAATCAGGAATCAGATATATCCCTATGACTGCTTCTGTCGAAAAGGCCTTCCACAGTCTCATCGAACAGAGGGCGCAGCCAAAAGAAGAGCCTGTCATTGATGGGGTTAGAGGCTTCATCTGCTTAGACAAGAATGAGATGCCATGCGTTGCCCTGCATTGGGAACATAGGCTCAAACGCGCCATCATTAAGCACAACCGCATCTATAAGGAAGAACTGCCTCATATAACTCCGCACCAGCTCAGACACACTTTCTGTAGCCGAATGGCACGCGCTGGCATGAGTCCAGCAAAGCTCAGATACATTATGGGGCACTCAGATATCAACACCACCTACAACGTTTACACCCATCTTGGACTTGAAGATATTCAAGACGAGATGCTTGCTATTGAACAAAACCGCAGGTAGACATTGGTAGTAAAAATTTGAGCCGTACTACGTTTTTACTACTTTTGCTTCTACTTTTGACTGATTCCCGGCCTTAATAAAGTGGATTTCCTTCCCTATATTGGAAACTAATTTTTAGATCCATTCAGCTCGTTGAATGCAGTAGAAGTGTTGGTGATAAAGGCCTTATCTTGTTATTATCGCAGGTAGATATTGATATTTGAGCGCTACTTCAAACTGGCCAAGAAATAAAACTTGGCATGCGCCCGGCTTCGACTCTTTAGCAGCCTTCTATATGAAAGGTATCGTCCTGTGCAACGCGTACTGTTTATCTGTCATGGCAACATCTGTCGCTCGACGATGGCTGAGTCGGTGTTTACCGAGTTGGTGCGCCGCGCCGGGCGCGAGGGCGAATTTGTCATCGATTCCGCTGCGACCTCGACCGAGGAGATTGGCAACCCGCCGCATCATGGCACGGTCGCCAAGCTGCGCGAAGTCGGGATTCCCGTCGTCGCGCACCGTGCCCGCCAGGTGCGTCGCGCGGAGCATGGCGACTGGGACCACATTGTATATATGGATGCTGAGAACGCGCGCGGCCTGCGTCGCATTTTTGGCGACGACCCCGACGTCAAGATTACGCGCTTGCTCGATTGGACCGATCGCCCCGGCGACGTGGCCGATCCCTGGTACACCGGCAATTTCGATGCCACCTACCGCGATGTGCTCGTCGGTTGCACTGCCATGCTCGAGCAGCTGTAGGTTCGTGGGCGCACGAACCATGCTAACCGCGCCCTCGGCATAAATTGAGCGTGGACAATCTCCCACTTTGAGCGCGAAACGGCGCTCTAAACGGGAGATTGCCCACGCTCATGAATGTGACAAAGGGACTGGCCCTAGACCGGCTTGACCTCCAACTTTATCCCCTCGGCACAGGAGTCGCCCAAAACATCCGAAAGGGCCCAGGTCGCATATAGCGGCAAACAGAGAACCGCTCCGTTGCGCTCAACGTTGCCTCTCGAGAAAACAATCCCGAGCCTTACGCCATATTCAGCCGTATCAAGCACATGACCGAGCGCAGCGTGCGCGTGGTAATAGGAGCCCGATTTAACCTCGATCGGAACAGCCGTCCCATCCGGCCCATCGACCACAAAGTCCACTTCACCGCGCTTTTTTGTCTGATAGTAGTAAAGCTGGCGATTTTGGGCAGCCAGCTGCTGGGCCACCACGTTTTCGTAAATGCCGCCCAGGTTGGGCTCCTTGCTATCAAGATACGCCGCTTGGGCGACTCCAACGGGGTAGCGCGCCATCAACATGCCCGTATCCGATTGATATAGCTTGAACTGCGATGGTCGTGCCGTCTTGAGCAGGGGCGATTTTGGCTCGGTTACGATATCGGCTTTGAGAGCAACGCCGGCATCGACAAGCCATACAAAATCTCGCTGATACTTCTCGTAGTGCGCCTTAGGGTCAATGGAATTGAGCACGAAGCGCTTGTTTTCGCCCTCGAGCATAATAGGGAGCTGATCGTAGATGCTCTGCGCCTGAAGGGCTCGCCCGCTTGCATACTTGGAGATATCCCGCCGGTACTGTTCGTTGAGCTCTGACTGCAGCTGACGAACAGAGGCAAGGTCGCCCCGCGTGTCAAGAAAACGCTGCACGACCTCCGGCATTCCGCCGACAACGGTATAGGTCCTGAAGTTTGCCATCATCGCGTCATGAATGTAATCAGGAATGGGCCTCTCGCTGATACACGCGTCACGTATCGTTTGACGAGCCCCCTCGCTCACCCCGATTGCCCAGCAAAACTCCTCAAAATCGAGCGGGAACATCCTAAGCTCGTGGACATACCCCACGGGATAGGACCTGACGCCCTTGAACTGAGTCCCGAGCATTGACCCCGAAAACGCCCAACGGCACCTCCCGTCCTCAACAAGGAACTTTGCCATCGTCATGATGTCGGGGGCCTCTTGAACCTCATCGATAAACACGAGCGTTTTGCCTGGCGCAATCGACTTTCCCGAAAGAAGCGTCACCCTGCTGATGAAATCATCGGCATTCCGCGCCTCGAGAAGAGCATCTTTTGCCTGGCGGTTTTCCATGAGGTTAAGCTCGATGTAGGTTGCATGGTTGGCTTTGCCAAATGCACGAATCGAATAGCTTTTGCCAATCTGGCGAGAACCCGTAATGAATAAGGCCTTTTGCTCGGAAGACTTCAGCCAACGCTCCAGCTCTGCCGCTATTTTCCTGCGCAGCATAGGCTCTCCCCTCGGTGTCATCGACTGAAATGCAACGTTTTATATGCTTGATTATCGATGAAACGCAGAATTTTTAGAACCTAAAATCAGATGAAATGCAGAGATTTGAGATTATAAGGAAAAGAAGGGACACCACCGGCGAATGTGACAAAAGAACTGTCCCTTTGTCACATTGCGCTCAACTACTCGTCGACGATCTCGGCGAGCCAGACGTTCAGCGTATCGACCTCGGGGCAGCAGAACTTTGCCGTGCCGGGCTCGTTGCCAGGCACGGTTCCGCCATAGCGCAGGATATCGATATAGGGAAAGCCCACGTGGCAGGCCATGGCGCACATCTTGCCGCGGTCTCGGTCGAAGTCAAAAACGTCGCCCGGCTTGTGACCATGGTGGCAGCGGCACGCACCCAGCTGGTCCACGCAGCTCACGCGGATTCGTGGACGCTTGCCCCGCGGCGCGCCGAGCGGCTTGTTCTCGCCCGCAGGCTTGATGCCGCCCTCGTCGGCGTTACTCATGGTCGATCACATCCAGGCAGGCCTCGATGGGAAGGCCGGCCGATTTGTCCTCTTGGTCGGCATTGCGCTCGATAAGCTCAGCCACCACACGCATGGCATCGGCCGTCGCGCGCTGCAGACTCCAACCGGCCATCACGCGGCCGACGAGCACCGCCGAGAACGTGTCGCCCGTGCCCGGGAAATAGACCGGAATGAGTTCAAAGGGAATCGTAAAGTACTCCCCCGCCACATGGTCGTAACCAATAACCGCGTTCGTGCCATTGACCACGGCGCTCGTAATGACCACCGACTTGGCACCCAGGTCGCGCACGGCGTCCACAAGGGCGCGGGCCTCATCGGGCGTAATTTGCTCGGCGATAGGCCTATCGGCAAGCAGGCACGCCTCGGTGTAGTTGGGAACCGCGTAGTCGGCGCACTCGAGCAGGTGCCTCATGAGACCAATCGTGGACTCGGGCACGCCCGCATAGAGCTTGCCGTTGTCGCCCATGATGGGATCGACGAACACCTTGGTGCCCTTTTGCGCACGGCGGTGGCAAAAGTCCGAGATGATGCGCGTCTCTTCCTCGGTCACGATAAAGCCGGTCGAGATGGCGTCGAATTCAAAGCCGAGCTCCTCCCAGATAGCGAGGCTTTGGCGCACGTACTCGGTGGTGTCGTGGATGTAGAACTTGGGGTAGTTGAGCGTATCGGACACAAGTGCCGTCGGCAGGTTATGGATACGGTAGCCCATGTGCGACAGCACCGGCAACATGGCGGAAAGCGCGACCTTGCCGTATCCGCACATATCGTTGATCAGCAGCAGCTGAGTGTTCTTCATGAGTGTCCCCCTTGGGTCGGGCGCGGCGCAACGGCGCCACAGTGCAACTAAGTGTAGCGCAGGGGACGTTGCGAGCGGAGTCGAGCAGTGCGAAGAGCAGATTGTTGCGGAAAGGTTTCGGAAACGAGGGGCTAGCTTGCTTCATTGCGGCTCATTTGCCGCCACTTATTCAGTGCCATTTCAAAACTATGCCGGATTACGGGGCTGAACCTGAATGAGCCAACCACACCCCCTATTTTCAAATCATAGCGAGCCTTCTACCTGCGGTTTTCTTTTTACCAATTTCGGCATGGTCGGCAATCCGTCGTTCAGCCCCGTAATCCGGCATAGTTTTAAGTTAGTCGTTGGGGACGTTCTTAAGTTAGTCGTTGGGGACGTTCTTAAATGACTAGGCAAACAAGAACGTCCCCAACGACTATCAGCACAAGGAGTGTCCCCAAGTGCCGGCACATAAGGAACGTCCCTAAGTGCCGCTTGAACATAATAAGTTTGGTACCTTGACAATCAATCTATGCGCTCCTAGATTAGTTAGGCACAAAACAATTTATCTACCTAACTAAAGAAAGGAGCGAAGCTTAGATATGTGTGTTGAACCACTCGCCTATCCGCATGAGCCCGGCGGTGACCCGTCGCAACCGGTAGACATACCCGAAGCGGTCAGCACCGAAGACAAACTCGCCAAGCGCATCCTGAGCGGCCTGGGTTTTTGCGGCCATTACATGCATTTTCATGGCGGAGGCGTGTCCGGCAAGGCGCCCATCATCTGCCTACTGGCCAAGCAGCCCGGCGGCGAGATGTCGCAGCAGGAACTCGGCATGCACTTTGACCTCAAGCCGGGGTCGCTTTCCGAGATCCTGTCCAAGCTCGAGGTCAACGGCCTCATCGAGCGCAGCCGTAACCCCAAGGATCGACGGCAACTCACCATTCGCCTGACCGAAACCGGCCGGGAAAACGCCCGCATCGACCAGGCGGCCCGCATCCGCTTTAGAGAACGGGCCTTTAGTGCCCTCACTCACGACGAGCGCGAGCAGCTCGCCGAAATGCTCGAGAAAATCCGTGTAACCTGGGAGGAACTGGATGATTAAAACCCTCATGGGCAGCATCCGCGACTATATGAAAGTCGCTGTTGCCACGCCATTGCTCGTGCTTGGCGAGGTGCTCTGCGAGATGCTGATTCCATTTATCACCGCCAACCTGATCGACGCCATCAAAGACGGTGCCACCGTAGCCGAGATGCTTCCCACCGCGGGCTTTTTGGTGCTCATCGCGCTGACGTCGCTTGCTTTTGGCGCCGCTGCCGGCGTCACCTGCAGCCATGCGAGTTGCGGCTTCGCCAAGAACCTGCGTCACGACCTGTTCTACAAGATCCAGACGTTCAGCTTTGCCAACATCGATGAGTTCTCGAGCTCTTCACTCGTCACGCGCCTGACCACCGACATCAACAACGTGCAGCAGGCCTTTATGATGATCATCCGTATCGCCGTGCGCGCACCGCTGGTATTGATCTTCGCCTTTACCATGGCGTTTATCATGGGCGGCAGCGTTGCCATGGTCTACCTGGTCATCATTCCGCTGCTGGGCTTTGGACTGTTCTTTATCATCTTTAAGGTGCGCCCCATCTTCTCGCGCGTGTTCCACAAGTACGACGCCCTTAACGAGTCCGTCGAGGAAAACGTCACCGGCATGCGCGTGGTCAAGAGCTATGTGCGCGAAGACTTTGAGAAGGAAAAGTTCGCGACCGCTGCACGAGACGTCCAGATGGACTTCACCCGCGCCGAGAAGCTGCTCGCCTTTAACAACCCCATGATGAACATCTGCGTCAACGGCGCGTTTGTCGTCATCATCTACCTGGGCTCCAAGCTCATCATCACGAGCCAGGGCACGCTGTTCGACGTGGGCCAGCTCTCCTCGATCTTTACCTATGGCTTCCAGATCCTTATGAGCCTGATGCAGCTGTCGATGATCTTTGTCATGGTGACCATGGCCGACGAATCGGCGCACCGCATTACCGAGGTGCTGGCCGCCGAGCCCACGATCGCCGATCCCGCCGAGCCCGTGCTCGAGGTTGCCGACGGTTCCATCGACTTTGACCATGTGAGCTTTAAGTATTCCGCGCATGCGAAGCGCCAGGCGCTCGACGATATTGACCTGCACATTAAGAGCGGCGAGACCATCGGCATCATCGGCGGCACCGGCTCGGCCAAGTCCACGCTCGTAAACCTCATCGCCCGCCTGTACGACGCCACCGAGGGCACCGTGCGCGTGGGCGGCATGGACGTGCGCGACTACGACTTGGACGCCCTGCGCCACCAAGTGGCCATGGTGTTGCAGAAAAACGTGCTGTTTAGCGGCACCATCGCCGAGAATCTGCGTTGGGGCGACCCGAACGCCACCGACGAAGAGGTCCGCGAGGCCGCGCACCTGGCCTGCGCCGACGAGTTTGTCGATGGCTTCCCCAAGGGCTATGACACCTGGATCGAACAGGGCGGCTCCAATGTCTCGGGCGGCCAGAAGCAGCGCCTGTGCATTGCGCGTGCCCTGCTGCGTCGCCCCAAGATCTTGATCCTGGACGACTCCACCAGCGCCGTCGACACCAAGACCGACGCCAAGATTCGCGCAGGGCTGGCAAGTTATCTGCCCAACACGACCAAGCTCATCATCGCCCAGCGCATCAGCTCCGTGCAGGATGCAGACCGCATCATCGTCATGGAGGGCGGCCGTATCGCGCAGATCGGCAACCATGACGAGCTGCTCAAGACGAGCGAGATCTACCGCGAGACCTTCACCTCGCAAAACAAGATGTCTGCCGAGGGCGAAGGAGCCGTCGAGGCCGACACCGAGGCATCCGTAACGCAAGCTCAGACCCAGGAAGGAGGCGAGGCACATGAGTAAGGCAACGACCGCCGAGCGCGCGCTCAACCGCAAGGGCGGCACCATGTCGCGCCTCATCAAGACGCTCTTTGGCTTCTACCCCGTGCTTTTGCCCCTCGTCGTCGTCGGCGTGGTGCTCTGCGCCATCATCAACTCCATCGGCGCGACCTTCCTTCAGAGCGCCCTGCAGATTATTAGCGAATCGTGGCAGTCGGGCGATTGGGAAGCCGCACAGCCCAAGATCGCACAGCTCGTGACCACCCTCGCCTGCATCTACGGCGTCGGCATCCTGTCCTCGCTGTTCTGGAACCGCGCCATGGCCATCGTCACGCAGGGCTCGCTCGAGAAGCTGCGCGAGAAGATGTTCAACCGCATGCAGGACCTGCCGATTCGCTACTTCGACACGCACCAGCGCGGCGACATCATGAGCCACTACACCAACGACATCGACACGCTGCGCCAGATGATCAGCCAGTCGCTGCCCAACCTGCTCATGACGACCATCGTCATCGTCACGGTGTTCTTTATCATGCTGTACTACAGCGTGTGGATGTGCCTGGTCATTGTGGCCGGCGTCGCCTTTATGACCTTTATGACCAAGCTGCTCGGCTCCAACTCCGCGCGCTTCTTTATTGCGCAGCAGACCGAGCTCGGCGTGGTCGAGGGCCATATCGAGGAAGTCATGAACGGCCAGAAGGTCGTCAAGGCATTCTGCCACGAGTCTGCCGCCGAGGCCGATTTTGACGAGCGCAACGAAAAGCTCTTCGAGGTCTCGCAGAAGGCCAACATGTACGCCAACATCCTCATGCCTATCCTTATGAACCTGGGCAACCTGCTCTACGTGCTGGTGGCCCTTGCCGGCGGCATTTTCCTGGCGCTGGGCGTGCCCAACCTGAGCATCTCGGGCATGACGCTGTCCATCGCCGTCGTAGTGCCGTTCCTCAACATGACCAAGCAATTCTGCGGACAGATCGGTCAGATCTCGCAGCAGATCAACGCCGTGGTCATGGGCCTCGCCGGCGCCGACCGCATCTTTGAGCTCATCGACGAGAAGCCCGAAGCCGACGAAGGCTATGTGACGCTCGTCAACGCTCAGGTGAACCCCGACACCTGGCAGCTCGAGGAGGCCGACCACCACACCGGCATGTGGGCGTGGAAGCATCCGCACCGCGCAACCGGCGAGATCGAGTACGTACCGCTGCGCGGCGACCTGGTCATGGACAACGTCGACTTTGGCTACACGCCCGACCACGAGGTGCTGCACGGCGTGTCCGTGTTTGCCAAGCCGGGCCAGAAGGTCGCGTTTGTCGGCGCCACCGGTGCCGGTAAGACGACTATCACCAACCTCATCAACCGCTTCTATGACATCGCCGACGGCAAGATTCGCTACGACGGCATCAACGTCAACAAGATCCGCAAGGCCGATCTGCGCCGCTCGCTGGGCGTCGTGCTGCAGGACGTGAACCTGTTCACCGGTACCGTGATGGATAACATCCGCTACGGCAACCTGGACGCTACCGACGAGGAGTGCATCGCAGCGGCCAAGCTCGCCGGCGCGGACGACTTTATCACCCGCCTGCCCGACGGCTACGACACCATGCTCACCGGCAACGGCGCGCAGCTGTCGCAAGGCCAGCGCCAGCTGATCTCGATTGCGCGCGCCGCCGTCGCCGATCCGCCGGCCATGATTCTGGACGAGGCCACGAGCTCCATCGACACCCGCACCGAGGCTATCGTGCAAGCCGGTATGGACAAGCTCATGGAAGGCCGCACGACGTTTGTCATCGCGCACCGCCTGTCCACCGTGCGTAACTCCGACGCGATCATCTGCCTGGACCACGGCCGCATCATCGAGCGCGGCAACCACGACGAGCTGATCGCCAAGCGCGGGTATTACTACCAGCTCTATACCGGAGCGTTTGAGCTGGAGTAGTTCGGCCCGCCGAGACGGCCGATTTGCCGCTCATTCGTCGGGCATGACCCTAAGGTCAATGCCCTCCTCTTTCGGGGCAAATCGACTCATCTCAGCGACCCAAACACAATGCGCCGCAACGAATAAAGCCTCCGCAGCCACACGGGCTGCGGAGGCTTTTCTATACCCTCTGTTACAGGCTTACCGCTCCTCGCGTTGCGGCCCAGCTGCCTCGGCTGTCTTTACGCGGTTCTTGTCGATGTACATGTTTTTGTCGGCTTGGGAAAAGAGCTCGCGCATCGTAGGCGGTTCATCAAAATCACTGGAAAGCGCATAGCCCACCGCATAGCTAATAGGCATGTCGGGATGAGTCTCGGAATACTCGTTCACGTTCGCACGGACCCGAGCGAGACAGGACTCCACGGCAGCTCGATCGGCATCCCGCAGCACCGCGATAAACTCATCGCCGCCGTCGCGGCCCACAAAGCAGGTCTCCGACGCCACGCGCCCCAGCTGCTGGGCAAAAGAACGGATGTATTCGTCGCCCTTCTCGTGTCCAAAGGTGTTATTGACCGTATGCAGATTGTTAAGATCGAAGACACACAGCGCAACGGGCGCTTCAGCGGAAACGGGACGCTCCTGCCCCAAGATCTCCTCGCACTTGTTCTTATTGGGCAGTCCTGTGGCTTCGTCGAGATAGACTTTGTTCTGCAGCTCGCGATTGAGCGCGGCAGTTCGCACCGCGCGAACAAGTTCGACCGCAAAGGTCGCCACCAAGCCCACGATGTCGATGATCACCAAGCCCTCGAGATAGTTGAGCGCCGACGCCTTCTCCTGAGAGTAGTCCTCTGCGAGTCGCGTAGCATCGTCGCAAATGCCAAAGAACTCCTCGCTCATAGAGATGATGTCGGTGTTCTCATAGCCGACTTCGCGCACGCGGATGATCTCGGTGCAAAGCTCATCAAAATAATTTGCAAGCTCGGTCATCTTTGCCTGATACTCATCGTCGTCGAGGCGGACGAGGTTGAGGTCGTCACTTCCGTAACGCAAACCGTTGATGTATGAATCCACGGCTTTGAGCAGGTCATCTTGAGGCTGGCCCGCGTCCTCGAGCTTAACGATTCGCTGCGTGGTACCGCGCACCAGACCGGCGTAATTGACCACGCGCGCCGTGCCCTGGATATCGGAGACGAGCAGCATAACGTTGATGAAGAAGAAGATGAGAACTGCCGTGAGCACCATCATGAGCAGGCGCACCGCCTGGCTGGCCTTCTTGGCGACAGAAGTATTCAAAAGTTCAATCCCCCAAATGGCAAAAGAATAGGTGGCGCATAGCGTCTTGTAAATCATGCGGGGTCAACTCTACCAGATGATTTTTTAGGACGGGGATTAAAGAATCATCGACACGATAGCTATTTGAGAAGCTGAGCCATGGCGTTGACGAATTTTTGTACTTGGAGGGTGGGCTCGAGCGGGTAGTGCAGAAAGACCGGTACCTCGCGGCCGCACAGGAACGGTACGCCCACAAAGGCCGGGTGCACCCCCGACCATGCGCCGCAGGTGAGCACCGCGTCGCCCTTTTCCTCCGCCTCGTTAAAGAGCGCAAAGTCAAAGCTGTCCACGTCGATCACGTCCACGCCACCGTCGGCCAACAGGTCGATACGCAGACTGTCCATGGCATCGTTGCCGTGACGCAGCACGCGCAGGCGCATGCCCTCCAAGTCGGCAACCGTGATGCGATTCTTGCGCGCCAGCGGGCTCGTGCGCGGCAGGTCGATATAAAACGGCACGTTGACAATGCGGAGCTTTTGACAGGTGTCACCCCAGCGCGGTGTCGAAAAACTCGACTGCACCACATCCACCTCGCGACCAAGGCTGCGCATGACGGATTCGCGCTCGTCATAGAGGTCGCTTACCGGCACGATCTCAAATCGTAGCGACGGTTCCAGATCGTGCACGCCCGTCCACATCGAAAGCGTCTGGCGCCCCGGGCACATCATCGACACGCCCAGGCGTACGGCACCGCCATCGCCCGCCGCGCGTCGGGCGCGGCGCAACGCGTCCTCGGACTGCCGCATGATTGAGCGCGCGTCATCCACCAGCAGAGCGCCCGCCGGCGTCACCTTGACGCCCGAGTGCGAGCGCTCGAACAGCGTGATGCCGAACTCGGCCTCGAAGCCCGACACCTGCTTGACGAGCGCCGGAGTCGACACACGCAATTTTGCCGCCGCACGCGAGAAGCTTCCCAGCTCCGCGGCGGCCGATATGGCCTCGAGTCGTCGATCGTACACGTCAATCTCCCGTTTTCGCGCCTGTGAGCGCATGGCGCCACAGGGGGTTGTTTTCGCAGGTCACGCGCTCAATTGAGAATAAACTGCATCGCACAGTGTAAACCTACGGTTAACACCATTCTAACAAATATGCAATTCATCTGCGCAAATGCAAAGCATACGATAACCAGCGAAAACCACGTGGGTCGGTTAATGGGAGCGACCCACCGGGAGGCACAAGAAGGGAAGTTCCTATGAGCAATTGGCTTAAGCTCGAGGGCGATGTCTGCGCCGTGACTGGCGCGCTCGGCGGTATGGGCGTCGAGATTTGCCGCGAGTTCGCCCGCAACGGCGCCAACGTCGTCCTGCTCGATCTAGACGAGGAAAAGGTCAAGGCCGCAGCCGCCGACCTCGCTGCCGAGTTTGGCATCCACGCCGAGGGCTACAAGATGAACGCTACCGACGAGACCGAGGTTCAGGCCGCCGTCGATGCCACCATCGCCGACTTCGGTCGCGTCGACGTCCTCGTCAACACCGCCGGCATCCTGCGCTTCGCCGCCATGGAGGACCTGCCGCTGAGCGATTGGGAGCAGGTGCTCAACGTCAACCTCACCGGCTACTTCATCACCTCGCAGCGCTTTGGTCGCGAGATGATCAAGGCCGGCCAGGGCCGCCTGGTGCACATCTCGACCGTCGCCAGCCACTCCCCCGAGACGTTCTCGGGCGTGTACAGCTCCACCAAGGCCGGCGTCAACATGATGTCCAAGATGCTCGCCGCCGAGTGGGGCCCCTACGGCGTCCGCTCCAACTGCGTCGAGCCTTGCTTCGTTAAGACCCCGATGTCGGCAAGCTTTTACGCCGACCCCGAGGTCGAGAAGAGCCGCAGCCGTCTGATCGCCACGCGCCGCATCGGCGAGGTCAGCGATATCGCCAACGCCGTCATGTTCCTGGCGTCCAAGCGCTCGGACTTTACCACCGGCGACGCCATCAAGGTCGATGGCGGCTTCTCCAACATGATGGGCGACCTCACCGCCAAGCCCGGCGGCCGTCGCGCCTATGCCGACAACTACCTTAAGAACAAGGGTGTCGAGCTCTGGTCCGATGAGTCCGGCGTCGCCAAGCCGACTGACCAGTAAACCAACCTGACAGGGAGGTCCCGCGGACATGCCCGTCCCTCCCCCGTATCGATTAGAAAGAGTCCAATGGCTTCCACCAACTCCAACAAGGGTCGCGCCGTCGTGCTTTCCGCCGCGTGCGTCACCATGTTCTTCATCAGCTCCATCGCGCTGTATTCCGTCGTGAGCAAGAACCTGCTCGCCGTCTACCCCGAGTGGTCCAGCGCCCTTACCTGGGCCTTCCCGGTCTTTCAGACCATCATGGCCGTGACGGGCATCTTCGCCGGCCGCATCTCCGATAAGATCGGCCCGCGCAACGTCGTGATCGCCGCCGCCGTGTGCTACGGCCTGGGCTGGTTCATGTCCGGCACCGTCACCGAGCCGTGGCAGTTCTACCTGTGGTTCTCGCTTGTCGCCGCCATCGGCAACGGCCTGGGCTACAACCCGGCGCTCACCACCGGCCAAAAGTGGTTCATCGACAAGAAGGGCCTCGCCTCAGGCATCACCCTGGCCGCTTCGACCGCCGGCCCCGCCGTGCTGTCCCCGGTGCTCGCCTCGCTGCTCATCCCGAGCCTGGGCATCTTTGGAGCCCTTAAGGCGCTCGGCGTCATCTTCTTTGTGACGATTGCCGCCTCCGCCCTGTTCCTGAAGGCCCCCGAGGCCGGTTGGCTGCCCGAGGGCTTCGAGGCCCCCAAGGGCGGCGCGCATGCCGGCACCTTCGGCGACCTCACCCCGGGCGAGATGGTCAAGACCCCGCGCTTCTGGGTCCTCATCGTCACCTTCGCCTTTGCCGCCACCGCAGGCACCCTGCTCGTGGGCAAGGTTGCCTCCATCGCCGCCGTCCAGCTCTTCGCCGACCCCACGAGCGCCGCGGCCGTCGCCCTCGGCGGTGTGGTGGTCTCCGTCAACACCTGCGCCAACCTGGTTGGCCGCCTGTCCTTTGGCCAGATCATCGACAAACTCGGCGCCTATAAGTCGCTGCTCATCAGCCTTGTCGTCACCATCGTCGCGCTCGTCATCATGTCGATGAGCTTTACACAGAGCATGTTCTTTGTGGCGCTCGCCCTGCTCGGCTTTAGCTTTGGCGCCCTGCTCGTCATCTACCCGCCGCTCACCGGTGGCGCCTTTGGCACCAGCAACATCGGCGTCAACTACGGCATCATGTTTTTGGGCTACGCCGCCTCCACCTGGATCAGCCAGCCCATCACCGCCGTGCTGTACCACGCCGAGGCCGGCAGCGCCGCCTACCAGCAGTCCTTCTACGGCGCCATCGTGATCGCCGCCATCGCCGTCGTGCTCACCGTCTACATGATGGTCTCCGACAGCAAGAAGAAGTCCGCCTAGTTTTACCGATGCGACAAAGGGACAGCCCCTTTGTCGCATTCCACCGCCACCAGTATTAAGGAGTCGAAATGTCTGAGCTCAATCCCGTCCGCATTGCCGTTATCGGCGCCGGCGCCATGGGCCGCAACCACATCCGCTTTGTCACCGAAGAGCCCGAGGCCGAGCTCGTCGCCATCGCCGACGCCTTTGAGGGCGCCCGCGCCACGGCCGAGGCCGCCGGCGTGCCGTTTTATACCGATCCCGCCCAGATGATGGACGAGGTCAAGCCCGAGGCCGTCATCATCGCCACGCCCAACGACCTACACCTGGGCGTTGCCCGCGAGGCTGTGAAGCGCAACATCGTGCCGTTGGTCGAAAAGCCGATCTCCAACGACCTGGAGGATGCCCAGGCCTTCGCCGCCGAGGCCGAGACCGCTGGCGTGCCCGTGCTCGTGGGTCAGCACCGTCGCCACAATCCCTTCGTCAACAAGGCCAAGGAGATCATCGAGTCCGGCGAGCTGGGCAAGCTCACCGTATCGAGCTTCCACTACATGATCTATAAGAATGACGAGTACTTCGACGTCGAGTGGCGCCGCAAGAAGGGTGCCGGCCCGATCCTGGTCAACCTGGTGCACGACGTCGACCTGCTCCGTTACCTGCTGGGCGAGCCCGTTGCCGTCCAGGGCATGCAGTCCAGCGCCGCCCGCGGTTTTGAGACCGAGGACTCCGCCGTGGTCAACGTCCGTTTTGCCGATGGCGCGCTTGCGAGCATGACCATCTCTGACGCCACCGCCAGCCCCTGGAACTGGGAGGCCACCGCTCGCGAGGATCCGCAGTACCGCCCCTTCGACGCCGACGCCTACTTTATCGGCGGCACTAAGGGCGCCCTTTCGCTGCCCCGCCTGCACCAGTTCTCCTACGACGGCGCCTCCAACTGGCACAAGCCGCTGCAGATGGAGATCCCGGCCGTCGACCCGGCGCTGCCGCACAAGATGCAGCTCAAGCACTTTGTGAAGGTTGTCCGCCGTGAGGTCGAGCCCGTCGTGACCCCCGCCGACAACGTCAAGACGCTCACGCTTCTCAACGCCATCAAGGAGGCCGCCGAAACCGGCCAGCTCGTCGAGCTGTAATGCCTTAAGAGCGGCCGCGGCAGAAACCCCATGCCGAGCCCCTCGGTCCGCCACAAATATGCCCCTCTTCTTTGCCCCGCGAGCAGCCTCCTGCCCGCGGGGCTTTTTGCTACCTTGCCGACGATTTTTCTGGGGCGGGGGCTATTTTGCACCTTAGCTTGATTCGTTCGCCACGAAACAGTCTTTTGGGACGGGTGGTATCCTTGGTAGCTCTGTGCTTCAAACGCACCTTAAACGCAAGGAGTCTCATGGATCTTATCGCCCAGCTCGCCCGCGAGCTCAACCTTAAGGCCGCCAACGTCGAGGCAGCTGTCAAGCTCATCGACGAGGGCAGCACCATCCCCTTTATCTCGCGCTACCGCAAGGAAGCCACGGGCGGCATGGACGACGTCGCCCTGCGCGCGCTCGACGAGCGCCTGTCCTACCTGCGCAATCTTGAGCAGCGTAAAGAGGACGTCATTCTGCTCATCGACGCCCAGGGCAAACTCACGCCCGAACTCGAGCAGCAGATTCGCGAGGCCACGCAACTCCAGCGTGTCGAAGACCTCTACAAGCCCTACCGCAAAAAGCGCATGACCCGCGCGCAGAAGGCCCGCGAGGCGGGCTTGGAGCCGCTCGCTAATATGATCATCATGCAGGCCTCGGCCAAGGGCAGCGCACTCGACGCCGCCGCGGCATACGTCAACGAGGAGGCCGGCTTCGACACGCCCGAGAAGGCGCTCGCCGGCGCCGCCGACATCGTGGCCGAGACGGTAGCCGAAGATCCCGAGAACGTCGCCGACCTGCGCGCCTTTACACAAAACACCGCCGACATCGTCGTCGAGGCGACCGACCCCGCCGAAAAGACTCCCTACGAACCCTACTACAACTTTGACGAGCCGCTGCGCCGTATACCCAACCACCGTGTGTTGGCTATCGACCGCGGTGAGCGCGAGAGCAAGCTCCGCGTGCGCGTGAGCGTCGACGGCGCTGCCGCCACGGTACGCCTCGGCAGCCGTTGGCCCCGACGCCAGGGCGTGTTTGCTCCCATCTTCGATGCCGCCATCGCTGACGGTTACAAGCGCCTCATGGCCCCCTCGCTTGAGCGCGAGGCCCGCGCCAAGCTCACCGTTCGTGCGCAGACCGAGGCCATCAACGTCTTTGCCAAGAATCTCGAGGGCCTGCTCTCGGCGCGCCCCGTGCGCGGCGCCCGCGTGCTCGCGCTCGATCCGGGCTACCGCACCGGCTGCAAGGTCGCCGTCATGGACGAAACCGGCAAGCTGCTCGACCACGGCGTGGTCTACCCCACCAAGCCGCGCCACGACGTCGCCGGCACCAAGCGCGAGCTCGCCCGCCTCGTCAAGAAGGACAGCGTCAACACCATCGTCATCGGCAACGGCACCGCCAGCCGCGAGACCGAGGAAGTCGTCTCGGAGTTCATTGCCGAGCAGGCGCCCGGGCTGCGATACACCATCGTCAACGAGGCCGGCGCGTCGGTGTACTCCGCTTCCGAGCTTGCCAGCCAGGAATATCCCGACCTGGACGTCACCGTGCGCGGCGCCATGAGCCTAGGCCGCCGCCTGCAGGACCCGCTGGCAGAGCTCGTCAAGATTCCGCCCCAGTCCATCGGCGTGGGCCAGTACCAGCACGACCTTGACCAGGCCGAACTCTCGCGCACCCTGGGCCACGTGGTGGAGGACGTCGTTAACCGCGTGGGCGTCGACGTCAACACCGCAAGCGCGAGCCTGCTGGGCTACGTTTCGGGCATCACGCCGAGCGTGGCCAAGAACATCGTGGCATACCGCGAGGAAAACGGCGCCTTTACCGATCGCCGCCAGCTCAAGAAGGTCCCCAAGTTGGGACCCAAGGCATACCTCAACGCCGCGGGCTTCCTGCGCATCAGCGGCGGCAAGAACCCGCTCGACGCCACGAGCGTCCACCCCGAAAGCTACGAGGTGGCCACGGCCGTCCTGGAGCGCGCCGGCGTTTCCGCCAGCGAACTCAGCCGCGGCGGCGTGCCCGACATTGAGCGCCGCCTGGGCAGTATCTCGGCGCTGGCAAACGACCTGGACTGCGGCACCCTCACGCTCATCGACATCGTCAACGAGCTCAAGAAGCCCGGTCGCGACCCACGCGACGACGCGCCCGAGGTGGTCTTTAGCCGCTCGGCACTTTCTATCGATGACCTGGCGCCCGGCATGGAACTCAAGGGCACGGTACGCAACGTCGTCGACTTTGGCGCCTTCGTCGACGTGGGCGTGCACCAGGACGGCCTCGTGCATATCTCCAAGCTCGCCAACCGCTTCGTCAAGCATCCGAGCGACGTGGTGCGCGTCGGCGACACGGTAAAGGTGTGGGTCGAAAAAGTCGATCGCGACCGCAAGAAGATCTCCCTCACCATGGTGCAGGGGAAGTAAACCGCCAAAGCAAGGGTACCCCCTGTAGCGACGTGCAAAATCGCGAGTATTCTGCAATTTCCGCCGCTCCGAACGCCCCTCAGAGACGAAAAAGCAAAAAACAGCCCCCGTTTTAGCGTCGTCAGAGCCAAAACGAGGGCTGTTCCGTGCTTCAACCAGTTGGTAAAAACCTTTACCTTGCTGAATACTCTCAATTTTGCACGGCGCAGGCGGGGGTACCTTTGCCCACGGCAGGATATGGAAGCCAATCGCCAACCTACCGACGGGTTCGCGTCGGCAGCCCCGGCCTTTCCTTTGCCTAGCGCGACCCTCGCGAAGCGCGTGAGCGATAGGGAAAGGAAAGGCCGGGGCGAACAACCCGCGGCGCAGCCAGTGTTCACGTTACGGCAGGATATGGAAGCCGAGCGAGGCGATATCCTTGGCAAAGCCACGGACGGTGTCGAGCGAGACCTCGTACGGGTCGCGGCCGATGTTCTTGCGCTTGGCCAGGATGCTGTTGGGCACCGTGATGATCTGGCAACCGCAGGCTTCGGCCTGGTAGATGTTGATGAGCTCACGCGTGGACGCCCACAGGACCTCGCAGTTGGGCTTGGCGGCGGCCTTCTTGACCGACTCCGTCATAAACGGAATGGGATCGACGCCGGTGTCGGCGATGCGACCGGCAAAGAGCGAGATGATGGACGGCGTCTCGGCGTCAACGGCCTCGACCATCTCGTCGACCTGCGCAGACGTAAAGATGGTGGTGACGTTGACCTTGATGCCGTCGGCCGAAAGCTTGCGCACCAGCTCGGCGGTGGACTCGCCCTTGGTGGTCACGCACGGAATCTTGACGTAGACGTTCTCGGCCCAGGTAGCGATCTCGCGGGCCTCGACCTCCATGGCCTCGGTGTCGTCGGCAAAGACCTCAAACGACACAGACACATCGGTGATGTGGGTCAGGACCTCCTTGGCAAACGCGCGGTAATCCGTCACGCCACCCTTCTTCATAAGGGACGGGTTGGTCGTGAAACCCTGAACGTTGCCGTTCTCGTACATGTCGAGCATGCCCTCGAGGTTTGCACCGTCAGCGAACACCTTGATTGCCATCTGCCTGATTCCTTTCGTTTGCACGCGGGCGTTGAACTGCTAAACACTTTACCTACGTTTATCAAGGCGTGAGCTGCGGGTTTTCATCTTCTCGGCGAACGGTATAAACACCTCAGTGTTTGGATTGATAAATCGATTGAGCATGCAAAAGCAAAGAGTCGCAGTTTGAGCAAACGTCAGAACGCGGGATTCATTAGATGAGGCCGAAATGCTGCATGGCGGTGACGGTACCGTCGTGTGCGACATCGTCGGTCACGTAGTCGGCGAGCGCCTTGACCTCGGGCATGGCGTTGCCCATGGCGACAGCCGTCTCGACGGCAGCGAGCATGCCCAGGTCGTTGCCCGAATCGCCAAAGCCAAAGGTGCGCGCATTTCCCTCGCGGCCCAGATACGTCAGCGCTCGCGCCACGCCCACGCCCTTGTTGATGCCCTTGGGGCTCAGCTCGCGATTCTGGCCACCGGTGTTGCAGGCCTCAAAATAGCGCTCGATAAAGCCGTCATCGTTGGCTACGCGAGCCAAACTGGGCACATTGAGGCATACCTTGCCCACGCGCAGACTGCCGTCGACGCGCATTTCCTCGGCGCTGTGCACCACAGAAGTGCCGATCAGAGACGACTGCTCAACACCCGCGGGTTCCAGGGCAAAAGTAGCAACGTTGGTCTCGAAAAAGGCCTCAATCCCTGCCGCGGCCATACGGCGTGCAAGCTCCTCGACAACGTCCTCGTCAAAGCAGTCCTCGTGTACCACGCGGCCCTCGACCTCGAGCGTGGCTCCCGCCATGGCAACGACACCCGCAGGCTCCAAAGCACGCAGGCCATCGGCAATCAGCCACAAGGGACGACCCGTGCAGATAAATGCTTGGTGGCCCGCATTGCGCAGACGACCAAATGCATCGACAACGGCCTTCGACGGGTGGACCGCATTGAAGTCCTTATCGGTCATATCGTCGGGATCGAACGACGTCAGCGTGCCGTCCACGTCAAAAAAGAGCACAGCGGAATCGGGGCACGCATCAATCATATGGGTTCCTTTCGAGGATAAGGGCAAACGAAGCATCCATCATATAATGGAGCGACGCAACCAGAGAGGTCACCCATGGAATTTTACGCAAGCTGCCCCGAGGGCTTTGAGTCCGCACTCGCCGATGAGCTTAAACGCCTCGGGCTTTCGCATGTTCGCCGCCTGAAGGGCCGCGCCACGTTTGAGGGCGAGCCCGAAGAAGGCTACCGCGCCTGTCTATGGTCGCGCCTGGCGAGCCGCGTGTTCGTGGTACTCGGACGCTTTGAGGCACAGGATGCCGACGAGCTGTACGATAGCGTTTACGACATCGCCTGGGAGACCATCATCCGCCCCGGAGCCACCATCGCCATCACCGCCCGCGGCGTGACCGAGCAGCTGCGCAACACGCGCTTCTCGGCCCTGCGCGCCAAAGACGCGCTGTGCGACCGTCTGGCCGAGACCACGGGCCGTCGTGCCGATGTCGATGCCGCCGACCCCGACGTTCACCTGCTGCTTTCGCTGCGTCAGCGCCGCGCGAGCATTAGCCTGGACCTTTCGGGCGACCCGCTGTTCAAACGCCTGCCGCCCGCAGCGACCCGCGCCGGCGAGGGTGCGCACGTGCTGCGCCCCGACTACGCCGCTCTGGTGCTGGCGCAGGTCGGCTGGACCGCACTGTGTGAGCGCGAGCTGACGGCCGACGATTACGAGAACGAAGCCCTGCCCACGCTGATCGACGCCTCGTGCGCCGGCGGCGGCCTGCTGCTGGAGGCCGTGAATATTCTGACCGACCGCGCCCCGGGCGCCGCACGCGAGCGCTGGGGCTTTGAGGGCTGGCAGCTGCACGACGCCGCCCTATGGGAGCAGCTACTCGCCGAGGCACGCGAGCGCGAGGCGGCAGCACGCGAGCGCCAAGCACGCATTGTGGCCGTAGACATCGACCCCGCCGCCCGCAAGACCGCCGAGCGCATGGTCAAGTGCGCCGGCTACAAGCGCTTTGTCGATTTTTGCGCCGCCAAGTCCGCCACCGTACTGGACCACGCGGGCGCTGTCGCCGGCGCCGCCGTGGTCGCAGACACCACCGAGACCCCGCTTTCGCTCATGCACGACGCCATGACGCTGGTCGGTGAGCTGCGCCGCGCGCCCGAGCTTGCTTCGGCACCGGTCGCCGCGCTCACCCGCGATGGCTTACTAGCCCGCGCGCTCCACGCCGAGCCCGAGCGCTCGATCGCCGTCATGCCCAACAATGAAGAGGCAACTATTGAGGTCTGGCCTTCGCTCGACCAGGCCGCCGCAGCATTTGAAGCTGCGACCAGTGCAGGTGCTGAGGAGCAGACCGCAGGTGCCCAAGACGAAGCCGCCGGCACCCCCATGCCCGAGCCTGCCGCCATGCTCGACCTGGGCGACGGCAAGCCGCTGCCCGTGCTCATCCCGGAGTCCGAGCAGTTCGCCAACCGCCTGCGCAAGAATGCCCGTCTGCGCCGCAAGTGGGCCAAGCGCGAGGGCGTGAGCTGCTACCGCGTCTACGATGCCGACCTGCCCGATTACTCCGCCGCCATCGATCTGTACGAGGGCTGCCCGCAGACGCCGGGACGCTGGCTCGTCATCGCCGAATACGCCGCGCCCAAGACCATCGACCCCGCGCTGGCCCAGGCCCGCATGCTCGACATTCTGGCCATCGCGCCGCGTATCCTGGATGTTCCGGCCGAGCACGTGCACGCCAAGGCCCGCATGCGTTCGCGCGGCGGCTCGCAGTACGGCAAGCAGGGCGCCGGTAAGGGCGCATCAGGCGAGCGCGCCAACATCGCGCGCCGTCGCCTGCCGCTCATCGAAGAGGGCGGGCTCACCTTTGCCGTCAACTTTGACGACTATCTGGATGTGGGCATCTTCCTGGATCACCGCGTCACCCGCAACCTAGTGCGCGAGCACGCCAAGCAGGCGCGCCGCTTCCTCAACCTGTTTGCCTACACCGGCACCGCCACCTGCTATGCGGCAGACGGCGGCGTCGAGGAGACTGTGACGGTCGACCTTTCCAACACCTACCTGGACTGGGCCGAGCGCAATATGCGCCAGAACGGCTTTGTGGGTCCGCAGCATCATTTTGTGCGCGACGACGTGCTCGCCTGGATTCGCGACCAGCGCCAGACGCGCAACCGCTGGGACCTGATCTTTGTCGACCCGCCCACGTTCTCGAACTCGTCAAAGATGGGCCGCCGCACTTGGGATGTCCAGCGCGACCATGTTGAGCTTTTGGCCGGCGTATCTCGCCTGCTCGCACAGGGCGGCCATGCCATCTTTAGCTGCAACCTGCGCGGCTTCCGCCCCGAGACGCGCAAGCTCGCGCGTGTGGGCGTGGTGCTGGAGGACATTACGGCACAGACCATCCCCGAGGACTTCGCGCGCAACCAGAAGGTGCACCACTGCTACATCGTGCGCCGCCTGCCCATCGAGGACGCCATGGCAGAGGTCGGCTTTAGCGCCGAGGAGATTGCAGAGCGAACCGAGGAACTGCGCAATCCCGAGGCCCGCAAGCCCCGTGCGGCAGTACCCGCGCACGCGCAGGCCGGCAACGGCAAGTCGAACTTTGCCGGCAAACCCTCTCCTGCCGGCAAGCTCAAAAAGAAGAAGTTCTACGCCAGCAAGCCCAAGGGCAAATAACAAAGTTGCGGTGGAATAGTTCCTAAAAAGCCTGGTAAAGGCCCAAACGGGAACTATTTCACCGCAACTCATATTGGGATGGTGGTTGGCGATCTAACCTTGGGTGACCAATCGGTAACCGATGCCCACGTGCGTTTGGATATAGCGCGGGTGCGCGGGGTCGGACTCGATCTTCTTACGCAACGTGCCCATAAAGACGCGCAGGCTCGCCAGGTCGCTCTTGGTTGCCGTGCCCCAAATCTCGTGCAGGATAGACTGGTGCGTCAGCACCTTGTCGGCGTTATGCGCCAGCAGGCATAGCAGTTTGTACTCGATCGGCGTCAGATGCAGCTCCTCGCCATCCATCGTGGCGATGCCGGCATCAAAATCGATATGCAGCTCACCGGTATCGAACGAGCCCTCGGACGCACCCATGCCAATCTGCGCATACGAAAGGCGCCTGAGCGTCGTGCGAATGCGCGCGAGCAACTCCTCGACCGAAAACGGCTTGGTCAGGTAATCGTCGGCGCCGGCATCGAGTGCGCGAATCTTGTCCGCATCCTCACTGCGCGCCGAGACCACGATGATCGGCATGCCCGACCATGCGCGCACCGACTCCACCACCTTGACGCCGTCCATATCGGGCAGGCCCAGATCGAGTAGCACGATGCTCGGCGCCTGCGACGAGGCAGCGGCAATAGCGGCATGGGCGGTCTCCACGGCCATATGGCGCAAGCCGTGCGCCTCGAGCGCGGCAACGATAAGGTTGCGAACGGCGGGGTCGTCCTCAACGACCAAGATGAGCGGTTTTACGGCAGAGTTCGGCACAGCGCTACTCCTTATCAAACGAAACATCGGCGACGGGAAGCTCAATCGTAAAGACCGAGCCGTGCGGATCCGCCGCGGCAACCTCTATGCTACCGCCATGCGCCAACGCAATGGAGCGGCAGAGCGAAAGACCCAGGCCCACGCTGCGGTGGCTGTCGGCCAAACCGTGGTTGGCGGTGTAGAACGACTCAAAGATTCGCTCGCGGTCCTCGGGTGCGATGCCCGGACCATCATCGGCCACCGAGCACGCCACGTATCCATCGTCAACGCCAATCGAAATCACGATATGCGAGCCTGCGGGCGTATAGGTGATGGCATTGTTCACCAGATTGACCACCAGCTGCACCATCAGGCGCGCATCGACGTTAACGAGCGCCGGCTCGTCGCACGGCACCACCTTAAGGTCGTGCTCGCGCACGGCCGGACTTACGTGGCGCAGCGCCTCCTCGACGATATCGTCCATAAGCTCGAGCGTAGTCGACAGATGCATGCCGCCACCCTCGAGTTTGGTGATGGCGAGCAGATTCTCGACGGTGGCGTTGAGCCACAGCGCATCCGAGCGAATGGATAGAAGCAGGCCGCGGCGCGTCTGGGCATCGAGCACCGCGGTGCCGGTCGAGCCCTGATCGAGCAGCACGTCGGCATTTCCCGAAATACTGGTAAGCGGCGTGCGCAGATCGTGCGAGATGGAGCGCAGCAGGTTGGCGCGCAGCTGCTCGTTTTTGGCGAGCACTGCCGCTTCCTCGCGGGCCTCCATGGCGCGGGCGCGGTCGAGCGCCAGCTCGCCTTCGCTCACGATGGCATCGGCAAGCGTCCGCTCCTCATGCGTCAGCACGTTGGGCTCGGCAACGATAGCCAGCACGCCCACCACCGAGGCGGGGTCGCCCGAGCGCGCGAAGCCGTCGCCTGTGCGAACCGTCAGGTAGATGCCATAAAACGCCGAGCCACCATAGGTGGCATCGAGCGGCGTTCCCACATAGGCGGGCGCCGAGAGCCGCGGCGGCATCTGCGGCGCCAGTTCATGCACCGGCGCGGCATCGCCCACGGCCGTGTATGTCGCACG
This sequence comes from uncultured Collinsella sp., assembly GCA_900541745.1. Taxonomy (GTDB): domain Bacteria; phylum Actinomycetota; class Coriobacteriia; order Coriobacteriales; family Coriobacteriaceae; genus Collinsella. The sequence continues at coordinate 62,709 of UQLA01000005.1, forward strand.
CGGCAGCAGGTCATCACCCTCGTCGTCGGCGCTGTACCACACGACCGAACAGCCCGAAAGACGCGCCAGCTGCGTGGCCATGGCGTGAACGATCTGATGCTGATCGGCGCACCGCTGCAGCATGCGGTTGGTCTCGAGCACCATATGCGTGCGGCGGTCGCTGGCGGCAGCCTGTGCCAAGGCGCGGCGCAGGGCCAACGCAATCGAGCTCGACACAAGCGAGACCACGAACATGATGAAGAACATGCCGGGATAGCCGCGGTCGATAAGCGACAGCGAGTAGCGCGGGTCGACAAACAAGAAGTTGTAGAGCGCCACGGCGGCAGCCGAGCTCAGCAAGCAATACAGGCGACTCCAGGTAAAGAATGCACACAGCTGAACGGCGAACACATAGACGATCATGATGCTCGGCGCGAGACCCGGATGATCGAGCAGCGCGCCCACAATCGTCGCCGCGACCAGCAGCCCCACCGATACGCAGGCGTCATACAGAGGAGTGCGGCGCGTCAGCGTTGTGCGCCGCCACCAAAAGCTATCGGCAATATCGCCGTCCGTACGGACGTCCATCAGCGCCCCGCCCCTCTCTCAAAAACAAAAACCACCACAAAGGGGACAGGCACCTTTGTGGTGGTTTCCCCTTGTGGTGGTTCCAAGTGTATAGCCTTTGCAACCTGCGGTCGTTAGACAAACAGCACGTGCGCGAGCAGTGCGCACACGCACGCCGCGACAAGCAGCGTCACCACGATCGAAATCACGCGGTCGGCCATGTCCATGTTGGCACGATTCGTAAAGAACCGGTCTTCGGCGGCGTCGACGCGCGCCTCACGCACCAGCTCGGTCGCAAGATCGCAACCGTCAAGCACCTTTGCATCCATGGTTTCCTCCCAGGACTCAATCCCCGTCAATACAAACCCGCCCGTTCGCAGACAAACCTCGAGCGTCGACTACGGCCGCTCATTGGGGGCCAGGCGCTGCATCTTGTTCACGGCCTTGAACTTGGTGAACAGCGGCACGTACTCAAAGCTCACGTTGGAGTTCTCCAGGCCGTACCAACGCGCAGGCGTGCCGGCGGCGCGACGGATGATGTACTTGAGCGTGATGGCCGTACGCTCGCTGGGCTCCACATCGCTTTCGGGCGCCAGAAGCTTACGGATCAGGACGAACTTGAACGTGCCGATGTTACCCGGATCCTTGTAGACCGAGTAGTCATGCGTCTGCGGCGGCAGCTCGCCGGTGGCAGCCAGGTCCTGAACAACCTGACGCAGGTAGGCATTGACGCGCTGGTTGATCTTGTAGCCCAGGTACAGATGCACGCGGAACACGTAGTCGGTGCCGAACGTCTCGACCGAATAGGCAAAGGTGTGCGGTTCGTCCATGGTCTCGACATTCACAAACCACCAGGCGCGGGCGCGCTTGGGATGCTTGTCCAAGATCGAATAGACGATATCGCGGTCGATGTAGTCGGTATGGGTGTCCTTGGTCAGGTACACGACGTTGTCGCTCATGCGCTCGTAACGGTCGTCGTCGCGCAGGCGCTTGAGCTGCGGCAGGTAGCTGCGCAGCGGCAGCAGCGTAAACTGGCGCTGCTCGACCGCCGTGCCGTTGTACCAGCACACCATAATGCCCATGATGAGCGCGGCCATGAGGATGGTGAAGTAGCCGCCGTGGAAGAACTTGGTGAGCGAGCTCACGAAGAAGAAGCCTTCGAGCAAAAGGAAGAAGGCCGCGAAGATCCACGGAGCAACCTTGAGCTTGCGCTCCTCGTGCAGGTAGAAGAAGAGCAGCAGCGTGGTGCACATCATAGTCAGCGTAATGGCCAGGCCGTAGGCGGCTTCCATATGCGCCGAGTTCTGGAACAGCAGCACCACGATGACGCAGCCCACAAGCATGACGTTGTTGACCATGGGGATGTAGAGCTGGCCTTTGGTCTCGGCAGGATAGAAGACCTGCATGTGCGGCATGAGGTCCAGACGGCTGGCCTCGGACACCAGCGAGAATGCGCCGGTGATGAGCGCCTGCGAGGCGATGATGGCCGCGACGGTGGAAAGGCCGACGGCAAAGGGGCGCAGGCCCGGAGTGAGCATCTGGTAGAACGGGTTGAGGTCGGCAATGCCCATGAGCTCGGGGTTGGCAGCGTTGTTCATAAGCCAAGCGCCCTGGCCCATATAGGAAAGCAGCAGGCAGCACTTAACGAACGGCCAGGTAGCGTAGATGTTGCCGCGGCCGACGTGGCCCATGTCGGAGTAGAGCGCCTCGGCACCGGTGGTGGCAAGGAAGCAGCTGCCCAGAATCATGATGCCCGCGTGGTTGTTGGGGCTCAGCAAAAAGGCGATGCCACGCACCGGGTTGAGGCACAGCAGCACGGCGGGGTGCTGGAAGACAAAGAATAGACCCGTGCCGCCCAGGAACAGGAACCACAGCGTCATGATAGGGCCAAAGGCGTGACCGATCTTGGCCGTACCGATGCGCTGTACCAAGAAGAGCACGATGATGATGGCGAGCGTAATGGCGACGACGCGGCCCTGGTCATCGCCCAGCACGGCATGGACCGCCGGGATGGTGCGCAGGCCCTCGATGGCCGTGGTAACGGTAACGGCCGGCGTCAGGATGCCGTCGGCGAGCAGCGCGGCGCCGCCCAGCATGGCGGGGATGATAAGCCACTTGCCGCAGCGCTTGACCAGACTGTACAGGGCAAAGATGCCACCCTCACCATGGTTATCGGCGCGCAGCGAGATGAGCACATACTTGATGGTGGTCAGCAGCGTGACCGTCCACACGACAAGGGAGAGCGCGCCGAGCACGAACTCCTCCGTCACGCTTCCGATGCCGCCGTTGCCGGCAACGAGCGCCTTGGTTACATACATAGGGCTGGTGCCGATATCGCCGTACACCACGCCCAGCGTGACGAGCATCGCCGAGATGCTCACAGGAATCGCAGCGTGCGAGGCTGCCTCCTTGGCCTTTTGTTCCATAAGCCGGTTTCCTCCCAACTTTAATGTTCGAAGGGATTATAGATAATCGGCCTATGTTTGAATGGCACTGTTTTCCCAGCTAGATAAACATTTATACGGCCTTTAGGCCACCGCGGCGATATGGAATGTGGCAAAGGGACTGCCCCTTTGTCACATTCGTCATTTTCCGAGCCAATTTTTGAACCACCACTCCATGGATCGGCTCATCTCGGCCATAAAGGGGCTCGTGTGCTTGCGGGTGTAGATATCCACGACGCGCTCCCCCACCTCGCGGGCATGCGGACGGAACATCGCGTCCATCTCGGCCACCTGTGCATCCATGGTCGCGGCATCGGCGCGGCAGTAGCGCTCCTCGTGCACCAGGTTCACCACGGGATGCGCAATGGCCGGACGCTCCTTACGGGGCGTGCCGATGATGAGCATCGACAGCGGCATGGTATAGGGCGGCAGGCCCAGCAGCTCGGCCACTTCTTCGGCGTTCTCCACGATGTCGCCGATGTAGCAGCTCCCCAGCCCCAGGGCCTCGGCGGCAACCACGGCGTTTTGCGCGGCGATCACGGCGTCCTGGGCTGCGATGGCAAAGTCGCCCAAACCCGGCGCACGGCGGGGCGCCTTGCCCGTGCGCTCGACAAACTCGGGCTCAAAGCAGCCCACGTGCTCAAACAGATCGATCCACTTTGCATAATCGACCACAAATATTAATGCCCAGGGCGCCTTGGCGATCATGGGCTGGTGGTCGCACAGATCGGCCAGGCGGTCGAGCGTAGCCTGCTCGCGGATGCTCACGATGGAATACATCATCATGGCGCCCGCCGACGGCGCGCGACTCGCCGCATGCAGAATCGCCGCCCGCTGCTCGTCGGTCACCGCCACGGGGCGGTCGTCGTCATCACGCGCGAAGGCACGCGTGGAGGAACGGTGCTCCAACGTGTCCAGCACCGCATTGCCCGTCGTCTCGACCGGATAGCCGCACGTATCCACGCCCGCAGCTCCGCCGCAGTACTCGGCACCCGTCATACAAACCTGCTCGCCCATAGCTCTATCCTCGCCAATTCTTTAAGAAGCCTTTACGTTTCCGTGTAATTCCCGTCCATTATCGCGCAGGTCGCCACCACATTGCGCCACACCGCCGCACATGCGCGTTAATATGGCTGGTTGTTGTGCGCAGCCCGCAAATGCAGTGCATATTTAGGTAACAATCGGGTAAACCCCCGCTTTCGTAGGTTTTAAGTTTGTGAGGAGTCTCAGCATGTTCGCTGCCGCCATCTCGCTCGTCGGTCTTGCGGCGACCGTCTACCTTGTTTTGCGCGAGGCCAAGGCCATTCGCGCTCAGTCGGGCACCGTCACCAAGGGCGCCTTCGCCTGGAGCGTCGCCTTTGGGCTGTTCCAGCTCTTTTTGACCGTCTGGGGCGCTATTGGCCTCGTCGCGCAAAACGAGCCGCTCGCCTTTGTGATGCTCATCCTGACCAATGCCATCCTCACCGGCTGCGCCTGGGCCAGTATCGCCCGCGACCGCATCGCCCCGCGCGTCTTTGCGTTCGCCGGGCCCGACGCCCCCGCCCCCACCGGCAAGCTCGCCCACCTGCGCGGAGCCTTTGTGGGTAAACCGCTCGTCGCCGCCGTCCTGTGCCTGCTGCTCGCCGGCGTCTTTGCGCTGCTAGGCATGGAGGTCTCGTCCAACCACGACTTTACCTGGGTCTACCCCCTATGCATCCTGCTCGAGTGGGCCATCATCACCACGCTCATGGTCGGCCTGTTCTTCCTGTTCCAGCGCCACGGCGCAGCTCCCGCGGTCCTGGCCTTTGCCCTCTTTGTCCTGGGCATTGCCGAGTTCTTCGTCATCACGTTTAAATCCATGCCCATCCAGCCGGGCGACCTTTCGGCCATCTCCACCGCCGCCGCGGTCGCCGGCACCGGCTACACCTTCTCGATCTCACTGTTCTGCGTGCTGTCCATGGGCTTTACCGCCATCGCCATGCTGCTATGCGAGTACGCCGGCCTGGTGGCACCACACCGTCAGAAGGGCGCCGCCAACGCCAAGCGCATGCTGCTCACCAACCTGCTCGTCGCCGTGCTGTGCCTGGGCGGCGTGACCGCACACGTCACGCTCATCGACTACTACAACACCCTTGGCATCACCGTCTACACCTGGCGCCCGCTCGAGAGCTACTGGCGCGAGGGCTACCTGCCCGCTTTCATTAGCGCAGCGCAGTCCATCAAGCCGCCCAAACCCGCCGACTACTCCGTCGACGATGCCAAGGCCACGCTCAAAAAGTACGCCAAGGCCTACGACAAGTCCGACGCCGCCAAGAGTGACGAGCGCACCGCCGCAAAGGAGCAGTTCGATAGCGAGAAGCCCACGGTCATCGCCATCATGAACGAGACCTTCTCGGATCTTTCGATCTACCAGAACATGCGCGCCGGCTACGAAGGCCCGCAGTACTTTAAGAACCTGTCCAATTGCCTCAGCCGCGGCAAGCTCTACGTGAGCGCCTACGGCGGCGGCACCGCCAATACCGAGTTTGAGTTTATGACCGGCAACTCCATGGCCAACCTGGGCTCGGGCGTGTATCCGTACACCATTTACAACATGGAGACGACCGGAAATCTGGCAGAGCAGTTCAAGTCGCTCGGATATTCCACCACGGCCATGCACCCCAACCACGCCACCAACTGGAACCGCGAGAACGTCTACAAGGATTTTGGCTTTGACCGGTTCCTGTCCATCAACGATTTCCAGGGTGCCGATACCCTGCGCGGCATGGTGACCGACCAGGCTACCTATGACAAGATTCTTGAGCTGCTCGATCAGAACGCCGATCCGCAGTTTATCTTCGACGTGACCATGCAGAACCACTCGGGCTACGACACGGGCCTGCTGCCGGTCGACAAGCAGATGCACCTGAACATCGACACGACCGATCTGGACGCCAAGACCGTCGAGGACGGCACGCTCTCCGATGTCGACGAGTACGTCTCGTGCATCGAGCAGTCCGACCAGGCGCTGCGCTACTTCCTCAACGCCTTGAGCAAGCTCGACCGCAAGGTGGTCGTGGTGTTCTGGGGCGACCACCAGCCGTTCTTCCCGTCCAAGTTCAACGATAAATGGTTTACCGGCGAGGACGACGCCACGCATCAGGAGCGCCTGTGGCAGACCGACTACATCATCTGGGCCAACTACGACGTTGCCGGCTGCGACCAGACGAGCGAGGTCGACGACCTGTCCACCAACTACCTGTCTACGCAGCTTATGCAGCTGATTGGTGCACCGCTGACCGACTACCAGAAGGCGCACATGACGCTGCGCGAGTCGCTGCCTGCTATCAACTCCGTGGGCTACGAGGACGCCAGCCTGCGCTGGGCACTCTCCTCCAACGTCACCGGTGACGACGCCGCAGCAGCAGCCGCCACCAAGGCGCGCGAGGATTACGCCAAGATGCAGTACTACGAGATGTTCCGCGACGGCAAGAATGTGTACACCGAGCACTTCCAGACCGAGGCCAACGAGACCGACCCCAACTTGGCACCGGGTACGACCAAGATCAAGTAGCGACTAGCTGCGAGTTCATAACTGAAACGTCTGTCCGGGCGGAGGCATATAAGGTTCCCTGCTCGGACAGTCCTGCGCAAGACGAAGGCCACATTAAGTGGCCTTCTTTGCGTGCGGAACTCGCGATGAACCTTATATGCCTCCGCCCGGACAGACGCCTTGTTGTTGGAGCACGGCTTGTCATGGGGGTATCCGCTGAACATATATAAATTGAAGGCCACGTCTTGTGGCCTTTTTTGCATCCGGAAAGCGTGTCCCGTAATCCATGTCTGGGATGGGATGCGGTTTCCGCTTGGGACCCGATTGGGAAAGAGTGTCCCACTATTCAGCTGGATTCCGGGATGTATTTTCCGGTTGAGGCTCGTTGGGAAAGTGCGTCCCACTTTGGGGGCTGATTCTGGGACGTGGTTTCCGGTTGGCTCTCATTGGGAAAGTTCATCCCATTTCTCGGCCTAATTATGGGACGCAGTTTCCCGTTGAGGACCCTTTTGGGAAAGTGCGTCCCGGTCTGGGCGCTCAAACTGGGATGGATTTTCCGGATGAGAGCTTGACGGAAAATGTGTCCCGTTCCGGGCGCTAATTGTGGGATGCAGTTTCCGCTTGCGGAGTCTCCACTCAACAGAAAACCCAGGTGGCCTGTTTTTTGGCTACCCGGGTTTTTGGGTTGTCGATATGTTCGACTGGCTACTAGTGGGTCTTGCGGCGCTTGATCAGCATGATGAGGGCTATCACTACGAGCGTTGCTCCCGCTGCTGCTGCGGTGGCGACTAGGGCGAATGTTTGGTCGCCGGTGTTTGCGAGGTTCTTCGCTGTGGTCGTAGTCTTGACCTTGGTGTCGGTCTTAGCTCCGTTGTCGGACTTGGGCTTGTCCGGGTTCGTCGGGGTCTCAGGAGTCTCGGGGTCCTTTGAGCCTTCGGAATCGGTTGGGCCGGCGGTGTTTACCAGCGTATGGTCCAGGAACTTCTTGGCGCCCGCACTTGCCTGTGAGAACAGGCGGCGCGTGCGGATCGGGGTGGCGTTCACCGTTGTGGGCGCCGTCTCCTCGGCCTCGATATTCACGAGCGTCGTGCCGGTGTCGAGGCCCACGTCGTTGTATCCCACGTGGCAGTAATACTGCGCACCGTCATCGTCTGCGGTCAGGTCAATCTCGAGCTTTGAGGCCGTTCCAGCCGCGAGGTTGCCATCGGCACCCACGAGCTTAAACTCTGTCTCGCCGCGGCCCTTGCGGTACCACATATAGGTCGGTGCCAGCCCTGTTTCGCTATCGTCGGCACCGAGTTGCTTCACATGGCCAATCGCCGAGAGCGTCAGGTGGCTTCCCGCCGTGCGCTCAACCGAAGAGTCGTATCCAAGATCCGACCCCTCCGCAGCATCCGCCGCAGGTCCGCTCACGGTCATCGTCATGCCATCGGGCATGGTCTTGACCGTGATGATTGCCGAGCGAATACCTGTTTCGGTCGTGGATCCATTCTTAACGGCGGCGATGGCGAATCGATACTCCGTATTGGGCTGCAGCCCATCCCACTTGAGCGAGGTCTGCGTGTTGTCGGCAATCTTCCAGCTATTGACGACCGCATCCGCCGCATTGCTCTGCAGCATGCCCACGCCGTAGCTAAAGCCACTCTTGTTTGCGAGTACATCGTCCCAGCTAAACGTAACGCTGGTCGAATCGACGGCGTTTGCCGTAAAGCCCGTCACGGCCGGCGCGTCGGGCATCTCGACGTCCTTAACGTCATAGCCCACGATCCAGAACTGGTCGGTGTCCTTGGTGCCGAGCTTGTCGCCCGAGTCTGCCTCGAACTTGTCGACATCCACCGCGTTGACGCCCAGACGCCACACAAAACCGTACTTGCCCTGCGCGGCCTCGGGCAGGTTGTCGACGGTGCCGCCGTATTCGGTCGATTCACTCGAGGAGTTACCCGTAGTAAAGCCGGCGTTGGCACCAAAGCACAGGCCGCCAAACAACTCGTGCTTTGCGAGCTTCGCGCCCATGACAACGCTGCCGTTCAGCGTCAAGCCGAGCTCGAGCTCCTGCTCCTTGCCCTCCTCGACTTCGATGGTCTGCTCAATGCTCGCCCCCGACTGCGCGACGGCGCCGTTAAACCCATCGTGCGTGTAGGCGCGCGTTACGCCAGGCTTGCCCAGGCCAAAGGAATCCCCAACGGGAGTCTCGCCGTTGAGCGTCGTTTGATAGGTTCCGGGTTCTCCCGACCGGTTGGTCAAAAAGTAGCTGAGCGGCGTCATATTGTGCTGTTTGGCAATGCGGTCATAGGCCTCGACATTAACGACCGAGGTCTGCGCGCCGAGCGACACGGGCGCCGCCATCACGCCCTTACCACCAGTTTCCTCATTTTCGATCTCATACTCGTAATAGACCATCGGAATCGTGTAGAGCACGGTCTTGTCACCCTCGCCAGCATGCGACTCATAGCTTACGCTTGCGCTGACCGTGCGCTCACTCCGGTAGTCATAGCATCCCTCGGCGGCAAAATCGACTGAAGCATTCATCGCGACCAGGGGCGGACCGGTCTGCACCTCGACGGCAACGCCCAACTCGGCGCCAATGGTATAGCCCTGGGATGTCCCCGTGCCCTTTTCCTCTCCGTATGACGTGCCGCCCAACACCAGATAGCCGTATGCCTGCTCCAGATCCTCAACATAGGGCGCATCCTGCAGCACGGCAAGCACGCGCGGGTTGGTATAGACCTTGTAGCGGTCCTTGTACGTGATCTTGACGCTGTCGTTGTCGACATCGGGCAGCGCGAGCGAGATAAATGTGCCGTAGGTAGTGCCGCGACGGTTGCTCTCGTTAATCACCTGCTCCTCGCCGCGGCGCACCTTTCCGTTCTCGTCGAGCGAAAAATGCGAGGCGGTCATCCAATAGTAGTCATCGTTCTTGCGCAGGTCCTCGTCGCGGTGCTTGCCCACCACGGCGATAAAGCTCTCGTTATAGCGGTCCGAACCCGAGACGCTGCCCGCCTTGACGTCGCTGATCCACACCTGCTCTATACCCTTGTGGTCATGCTTGTTGCTGCTGTTGTATTGCTGACCGCTCATGCTCATGGTTCCGACCATGGACCCCAAGCCCTGAGCCCCGCTCTGTGCCGTGTTGCAGGCAAAGTCGCGGAACACATCGCCGCCCACGAGCACCTCGTCGACCGCCAGCTGCTCGGACAGGCCGTCAAGGTTGGCAGTGGCAAGGGCAATAGGCGCCAAGGTGCACGGATAGCGCTTATCCTGAGCGCTATCCTTCCATGCGCTGTTGGGCACATGCATCAGCCCATAGGAGGCGAGGAGCCCGTCTCTGTATTCCTTACAATCGGAAAGCTTGAACTCGCCAGACTCCGAGTCAAAATACGCGTAGCGGTACAGCGCGCCGTACAGCCCCTTGCTGCCGTCAGAAGCGCCGTAATCAAAAGCGCTGCGTTGCCAGTCATAGCCCGCAAGAATAAGGCCCGTGACGGTTTCACCCGTCTTCTTTCCTTCTTCATCGTAGGCGGCAAACGTGCCGAACGTCGCATTCGCAGCGACCATGGTCTTGCCGTTCGCGGAGAGGGAGATTGCGCCCGCGTCGCCCAGAGCATCGACATGGACGAGCGCACCCTTGGATGCGTCCCACGAAAACAGCTCGCAATGCGTCGACTTATCAATATTCTTCTTGCCGTAGGGTGCCGAGACCACGATGGCGAGGTCATCGCAAAAATCGCGATCGAGGTCGCCGGCCGCTAGCGAAACGACAGGAGCTGACTGAAGCTGCGTCCAGGAGTCGTTCCCGCCTTTGTTGTGCGTGGTGTAGTCCGCGGCGTTACCGGCATCGATCTTGACGACGCTTTGCTTCCAGTTGCCGCCCTCCAAGTCATACATGTCGACTACAGCCTTGCGCACGCCGTTCTCGTCGACATAGCAGCCCGCGTAGACAAAAAGCTCGTCGACGCCGTCGCCATCGACATCGCCCGCCTCGACATCAAAGACGGCGTCGTGCTCTTGCAGGTAACCGGCATCCAGGTACTTAAAACGGCCTTCGTACATCATATTAGTGTTGACCGTCACCGGCAGGTGTGTGTCGAGAGTGCGCGTACGCCCGTTGCTAAACGAGTAGAGGACCAGCTCAACCTTTCCGGCGTATGACTTGCCGTCAATCGTCGTGGAGGAACTGTCGCCGTAGGCACGGAGCTCGGCAACGCGGCTCTTTTTGCCCGTGCTGGCGTCGCTGCAGAACTCAACACTCGTGGCGTGAATGCCCGAGAAACCGTTGTTGTCGTTGGCGAGTACTGTTGAGGACTCATTGTTGCTTAGGTACGACCAGGTGCCGCCACCGTAGTCGCTATGCTTGTAGAGATCGCTGTTCGTATCGAAGTTGTTGACGTTTTGCCAGAACTTTGCGGCGCCCCACACACTTCCATAGCCATCGGTGAGTTTGCTGCTGCCGCCAATGTCACCGCGCTCGACGTTCTCGAGCTTGTCGCGCAGAGTGTAGCGATTGCCATGGCTACCGTTAGCTGCCATATAGACCTCGCTGCGCGTGGCAAACGTCGTGGGGATATCAGTGGAATAGGGGCCAACGGTATCGGCCGGAATGTCCTCGCTCGTGCCCAGACCCAGGGCTTGATAATCCTGCTCGGTCATATCGGTGATTGCGGGCGCGTCTGCCGCCTGGGCAACCTGGGGCGTGGCCGTGAAGCAGGCGGCGCTCGTGGCGATCAACGCAGCAAGCGCCGCCGTCCCAACAAGCGGGATTTTCGACAGCCTACGGATACGGGGGTGTGGAACGTACATGAGGGACCTCGCTTTATTCGAGTGGAGTGGACTCATTTTTGCAAATGATACATCCGATGCCCGATATCACGTGTCTCATTTTCGCCAACGGCGTGTCTCATTTTTGAGAATCCGAGATGCCGCGGAAATCTTATCCCAGCTCAAAGGCCATTTCTGGGATGTATTTTCCGTCGAGCGCCTCATCGGGAAACTGCATCCCATTTCAAGCGTCGATTCTGGGACGCATTTTCCCCTTAGACCCTCAACCGGAAACCGCATCCCACTTTGAGCGCAAATTCCGGGATGCATTTTCCGCTTGAGCCTCATTGGGAAACGGCGTCCCACTTTGAGGGCTGATTGTGGGATGCATTTTCCGGTTTTGCTCTCATTGGGAAAATGCATCCCGTTTCTTGACCGAATAATGGGACGCAATTTCCCGTTGGAGCGCCTTTGGGAAAGTGTGTCCCACTTCGACCGCCCAGAGTGGGATGCACTTTCCGCAAAGCACCTCAACGGGAAACTACGTCCCATTCCAAAGGCAAATTCCGGGACGCATTTTTCGAAAGCCTGCCCATCCGGAAAGCCCGTCCCACTTTGGACGCATCCGGGCACGGAACCATCGACCTATCAGGCCTCCCATCAATAAAGAGGCGTCCTCCCGGACGGCGGGGCACGAAGTTCATCGCGAGTTCCGCACGCAAAGAAGGCCACTTAATGTGGCCTTCGTCTTGCGCAGGACTGTAGAGCAGGGAACTTCGTGCCCCGACGCCCGGGAGGACGTTTCATTTAGAAAGATGGACCGACCGCCGTCAGCGATGGGAGCTACTCCCCCAGCACGGCTTTTTTGGCGGCTGCAGCCATGTTGTCCAGATCTTCCTTGGTGGGGTGATCCTTTGCGGCGACCCAGTTATCGAGCAGCATCTTAAAGCGGACATTGTCGGGATCTTGCTCGAGCATGGCCTCGTAGCGCTGCTTGACCGCGGGACCCATCTTGCCCTGGCACATTGCCCAACCCACAAGCTCGGCATCCTCGGCCAAATTGGAGGTCACGCGATTGATAATCTGCTGATAATAGCTCTGGTCAGCGCCAAAACCGCAGGTACCAAAGAGGAAAACGCGCTTGCCGTGCAGAGCGGAGAGCAGCGCGGCAACCGAAGGCGTGCACGCGCCCTTGTCGCACCAAAAACCGACGAGCACCGTGTCGGCCGCGCAGGCGCCCTGCGCCTCGAGCGCAACCTGATCTGCATCCGCATCGTCGCTCAACGCCGCGGCATGGACAAACTCAACGCCCGCAGCCTGCAGTGTGCGCTTGATCGCGCCCGAAACCATCCTGGTATTACCGCTCTTGCTGTTAACCACCAAAGAGCACGTCATAGTCACGTTGCCTCGTTTCCCCCAAAACTAAAGCCACTAATGCAATTTATTAGATGAATATCTTAGTACTAACGTGACAGATGTAAACCACCGTCTGTCGATTGGCGACGCAGACGACATCTTTGGACAGATTTCGAACAGTATGTACTTCGGATTGAAACCGCCGCAGAACGTTTCACGAATGGCCGAAAAACTGTTTCACAAAACGCCGTCAAATTGTGTCACGGAGTATCGTCAAAATGTTTCACGCGCTGGTAAAACGCTATATAACAAGATCGCTCTATGGGACAAACAAACCTGATTAATTTGCCCCACGGGCTTGCTCACTGGGCGAATTGGCTGCGGTAGAGTTCGGCGTAGAAGCCGCCTGCCGCTAGCAGCTCGTCGTGCGTGCCGCGCTCGATAATTTGGCCGTCGCGCATCACCAGAATGCAGTCGGCGTTGCGGATGGTGCTCAGGCGGTGCGCCACGACAAAGCTTGTGCGACCGGCCATGAGCTCGTCGAATGCCGCCTGCACCTGCAGCTCGGTACGCGTATCGATGCTCGACGTTGCCTCGTCCAGCAGCAGAATCGCCGGATCGGTGAGCATAACGCGCGCAATGCACAGCAGCTGTTTTTGACCCTGGCTAAACGTGCCGCCGTCCTCGCCGATGACCGTATCGTAGCCGCCTGGCAGCTGCACGATAAACTTGTGCGCATGCGCGCGCTTGGCCGCCTCGATAACCTGCTCGCGCGTGGCGTCGGGACAGCCGTAGGCGATGTTTTCCGCCACCGTGCCCTCGAACAGCCACGTATCCTGCAGCACCATGCCAAAGGCGCGGCGCAGGCTTGCGCGCGTGTAGTCACGCGAAGACCGGCCATCGACCATGATGCGTCCGGCATCGATATCGTAAAACCGCAGCAGCAAGTTGATGAGCGTCGTCTTGCCGCAACCCGTGGGGCCGACCAGGGCAAAGCGCATGCCGGGTTTGGCCTCAATACAGATATCCTGCAGCAGCTTGCGGTCGGACACGTAGCTAAAGTCCACATGCTCAAAGGTCACCTCACCCTGCGGGGCGGTAAGTTCCACGGCATCCGCCGCATCGGGCTCCTGCTCGCGCGCATCGAGCAGCGCAAACATGCGACGCGCCGAGGCATACGCGGTCTGGATCTGCGTAATGACGTTGGTGACCTCGTTGAACGGCTTGGTGTACTGGTTGGCGTAGGACAGGAAAATCTGCACGCCACCCACCGTAAGCGCCGCCGGCACGCCCGTGATCACGCCCACGCAGCCGATCACGGCGACCACGGCATAGATGATGTTGTTGATAAAGCGCGTACCGGGGTTAGAGAGCGAACCCATAAACTGTGCACGCTCACCTGCCGTATAGAGCTCGGCGTTGAGCGCGTCAAAGCGCGCTTGGGCGTTCGGGCCGTAGGCAAACGCATCAACCAGCTTTTGCTCGCCCACATACTCCTCGATATGACCACCGAGCTGACCCTGAATACGCTGCTGGGCCGTAAAGCTCTTGTTGGAAAGCTTGGCGATGGCGCCAGCGGCAAAAATGGAAAGCGGCGTGACGAGCACCACCACAAGCGTCATGGTCAGGTTAATGGAGAGCATAAACGCGAGCGTGCCAACGATGGTGATAACGCCGGTGAAAAGCTGGGTAAAGCCCTGTAGCAGACCGTCGCCCACCTGGTCGACGTCGTTGACCACGCGGCTCATAAGGTCGCCGTGGGCGTGGCTGTCGATAAAGCTGAGCGGCATGCGGCTGAGCTTGTCGCTCGCCTCCACGCGCATGTCGCGCACCGTCTCGTAGGACAGGCGGTTGACGCAATAGCCCTGCAGCCACTGGAAAGCCGCGGTACCTACGACGACAATCGCGAGCTTGGTGACAAGCGGCAGTAGCGCGTCGAAGTCCACCTGCCCGGCGGCGACGATAAGGTCGATGCCTTCGCCAATAAGGATGGGCGTATAGAGCTGCAAGATTACCGAAACGGCGGCACTCAAAAACGATGCCGCAAACGAGACGCGGTGCGGGCGAACATAGCCCAGCAGGCGGCGGGTCACCGCATCCACGGGATAACGTTCGGGGTCGCCGGGCCGGCGCGGGCCATCGCCCAGGTCGTTGAGGCTATCGTTGCCGGACACGTTGGCCGTCATCGTGGCGACCGAGCCGGAAGAAGTGTACGGATTCATTTAGCAGCCCTCCTTTGCGCAGACGGATGCGGAGGCGATCGGGGCGGACACGGGCGTCGCGTTCCCCTGCTGGCCCTCGAGCTCCTCGCGACGCAGCTGCGACTGGCAAATCTCGCGATAGAGCTGGCAGGTCGCATACAGCTCGTCATGCGCGCCCAGGCCCGCGACCGAGCCGTGATCGAGCACGCAGATCATGTCGGCGTCACGCACGGTCGAGACGCGCTGGCTTACGATCACGGTTGTCATGGGGATGCCCCTCGAAAACACCGGAGCTCTTCCTGCGAGTTCGCGCACGGCACGGCGCAGAGCCGCATCCGTCTTTACGTCGAGCGCCGATGCCGAATCGTCCATAACGAGAATCTGCGGGTATTCCACCAGAGCACGCGCGATTGTCAGGCGCTGACGTTGTCCGCCGCTAAAATTTTTGCCGCCTGCCTCGACGGGAGCATCGAGGGCGTCCGGCAGGTTCCGTACAAAATCGTCCGCCTGGGCCGTCTCGAGCGCATCCCAAAGCACATCATCCATAAAGCACGTCCTTTGACGCCATGCCAGATTGGAGCGAATCGTTCCGCTCATGAGACTCGCCCGCTGGGGGACCATGCCGATAACCTCCCTCAGCTGGTCGAGATTCCACGCGCGCACGTCGCGGCCGAAAACGCGAACCGTTCCCGTCGAGGCATCGTACAGGCGCGGAATCAGCGAAACGAGCGTCGATTTTCCCGAACCCGTGCCACCGATAATGCCGAGCGTTCCGCCCACAGAAACAGAAAACGACACGTTGTCAACGGCGTTAACGGCTCCGGCGCCAAACGAAAAGCTCACATGGTCAAACTCGATGGCAGGCGGCACGACATCGACGAGCGGATGCTTGTCGGCCATGTAAGCACTGGGAGAACACCGGTCTTCTTTAAGCATGCAGGCATTTCCGATCGCAAAAAGATCCAGCTTTTGGTTGCCCCCGTCCGTGATACTCGGCACACAGTCGAGCACCTCGTTGATACGCGAAGCGCTAGCGCTCGCCTTGGTGAAGACTACAACCAAGTTGGCAACATACACGATGGAGGTAAGGGTCTGCGTCATGTAGTTCACAAACGCCATGACCTGGCCCTGCGTGAGCTCGCCCACGTTGACTTGGATGCCGCCCACCCACAGGATGGCGCACACGCCCAGGTTCATCACCAAAAACGTGACGGGGTTGAGAATCGACGAGAGCTTGCCCACCGCGATTGCGACACGCGCCTGGTCATCGGCCGCCTGGGCAAAACGCTCACGTTCGTGACCCTCGCGCACAAACGCCCGGACCACGCGGGCACCCGAAAGTCCCTCGCGGCAAATAAGCGCGATGCGATCGAGCTTTGCCTGCAGCTGCTTGTAGTACGGGATGCAGCGCGCCATGACAAACCAAAACACCAGGCCGATAGCGGGAGTGCAGATCAAAAAGATCATGCCGAGCTTAAGGTCGATGGCAAGGGCCGCGACCATTGAGCCCACCGCCAGGAAAGGCCAGCGGATGAGCATACGCACGCCCAGCGCCACGGCGAGCTGCACCTGGTTGACGTCGTTGGTAATGCGCGTGATGAGCGACGGCGTGCCAAAGCGATCGAGTTCAGCATAGCTCAGCTTGTTGATGTGCTTGTAGAGTGCGCCGCGAATGTCAGTACCCATGCCCTGCGAGGTGAGCGCCGCCATCTTTTGGCAGACGAGCGTAAACGAGATGCCAATCACGGCCATGGCGGCGAGCACCATACCGTAGTGGACGACGGCACTCACGTCGTGCGCACCGATACCTTTATCAATCATCTGGGCAATCACGAGCGGCGTAAGCAGGTCAAAGATCACTTCAATCAACTTGCACGCAGGGCCAATCACCATATACCGGCGAAACTTACCACCAAAACGCCTGAGCAGCTCAATCATGTATAGGCGCTCCCTATCATCATCTCTCTTCAATCTGATTCATGATAGTACGGAGAACCCTGGAGATGCGTAAGCAACTCGTTACAGAAGAATCTTGGATAGCGGTAAAAACCGCGCAAAAAAGCGCGCTCGATGGATCCGGATGCCCGACAGAGGCTCCTTATGGCTGCTTCCTTCCGGACCTGACCAGATTCGGAACATGTCGTCATCCGAACCCATCGAACGCGCTAGGCGTTCGATATATATTACCCGCTCCCGCCCGATGGGGCAAGACAGCTAATTTGGAACGGGGCTTTTTTGACTGCTTTTAGATGCGGCCGAGGTCGTAGGCTTGGGCGGCTGCTTCACCGGCGCAGATGAGGTTGGTTGTGGCTTCCTGGGGATCGAGCGCCTGCTCCAGGTCCATGGGCTTGCGACAGATCGGCAAAACCAAGTCAATACCCTGCCCATACACCGTATCCAGGTTGTCAGCACGACCGCCCACGACGGCGACTACCGGCTTGCCATAGCGATTGGCACGGCGGGCCACGCCCACCGGCGCCTTGCCGGCAGCGGATTGCTCGTCCATGTTGCCCTCGCCTGTAATGACCAGGTCGACATCGCGCACGCGTTCGTCAAACCCAATCAGATCGAGCACCGTCTCCACGCCTGAGCGTAGCTCCGCACCGAGCGCTAACAGCGCGGCGCCTAGGCCGCCGGCGGCGCCGGCACCGGGCACACCGAGCACCGAGCCAAATGTCCGCACGCCCTCGGGCGCGCGCAACAACCCCTGAGCCCGCACCCCGGTAATCGCCGCATCGAGCAGGCGGCCATAGCCGACCATCCAGCTGTCGTATCTACACAATGCGTCGGCATCATTCGTCGGCAGGCCCTTTTGCCCGCCAAACACCGCCAGTGCGCCCCGACGCCCCACGAGCGGATTCTCGACATCGGAAAGCACCACGACACGCGCGCCATTTAATGCCCGAAGCGCCGGTGCCAAATCAATATTCGCCACGCGTTCAAGGCCCGCGAGGCCGGGGGCGATATTGCAGCCACACTCATCGACAAGGTGGGCGCCCAGCGCCTGCAGCATGCCGGCGCCACCGTCGTTGGTGGCACTGCCGCCCAGACCAATATAGATAGTCTTTGCCCCAGCACGGACCGCGCGAAGCATGAGCTCGCCCACGCCATAGGTCGTAGCGGCCAACGCCGCCGGCTCTATGCAAGGCGAATGCCCAATACCCGCTGCCTCGGCCATCTCAATTACAGCCGACTCGTGCTCGCCGTCCACCAGCATCCGAGCAGACACGCGGTCGCCCAAGGGGCCTGCGACTTCACATGCCACGACCTCACCGCCGCACGCGGCAACGGCATCGAGCGTTCCCTCGCCGCCATCCGCCAGCGGCAACGCGCTTACCTGGGCATCAGGCCACACACGGCGCACACCTTCGGCAACGGCACCCTCCGCCTGCGAGCTCGACACGCTGCCTTTAAAGGAATCGATCGCCAACAGCACGCGGCGGGGCCGGCGCTGCACGGGGCCAAAGTCGAGCGTCTCGCCAGCGAGATCCCCAACACCCGCAAGCGCCTCGGCGTGGGCGGCATGTGCCTCAAGGTCGGCCCCGCAACCGCAGTCAGCACCATCGGTGCCACGCAGCCCACTAAAATAGCTGCTTAGCACCGCGCGGCACTCGTCCGCCAGCACGCCGGCGGTCACATTAAACCGATGATTTAGGCGCGAATCGGCGTTGAGGTCATATAGCGACCCCAGAGCGCCCGCTTTAGCATCGGCCGCGCCGTACACGCAGCGCCCCACGCGCGCGTTAACCATAAGCCCCGCGCACATGCAGCAGGGCTCGAGCGTCACGTAGACCGTGCAATCGGAAAGGCGCCAACGACCGAGCGACCGAGCGGCGGCGCATAGGGCCGCAAACTCGGCATGTGCCGAAGGGTCCTGGTCGAGCTCGCGGCGATTATGCGCCCGCGCGACGATCTCGCCCGCGCGCACTACCACGGCACCAATCGGTACCTCGCCCACCGCAGCGGCTGCGCGCGCCTCCGCCAGCGCCTCGCGCATGAACTTCTCATCGATTCCGGTGCTCGTCATCGTTCGCCTTCCCTGTTGCAAACCCAAAACGATGCTATCATTACGACTCACGGAGAGATGGCAGAGCGGTTGAATGCGGCGGTCTTGAAAACCGTTGAGCGCGAGAGCGTTCCGGGGGTTCGAATCCCCCTCTCTCCGCCACTCTTAGTGACTCACCGGCGTCATGGTCCGCTCGAACAGTGCATCAACCACGTCGGCGATTTCGGATCGGCGCTCTAGTACGTGGCCCGATTCCCACCACATGGTAAAGAGCCGAATAATGCCGCCGGCGACAAACTCAGACGTCGTCTCGAGCGATACGGGCGCGAGCGCATCCTCGTCAAGCGCGCTCATCACGCGCCCGCGTATGGAGCGCGCGATGCGGTCGCAAATCATGCTGGTCAGCATACCCGACATACTGCTCGCCAAAATGTTATCCATGAGCTGCTCATGCGCCAGAATCAGATCCATGGCATCGGCGAACACTTCGTGGCGAAGCGCGCGCACGTCCTCGGCACCCTCCGCACCATCCACGTCGGCCCGCTTTTGCGGCAGGCCCGACATGAGTTCATCGATATAGAAGGCAAAGTAATCGTTTTTGTCGCGGAAGTGCTTGTAGAACGTCGTCCGACGAATCATAGCGCGGTCGCACAGCATGGCAACCGTCACGTCCTCAAACCGATGCTCTTCGAGCAGCTCGGTAAAGGCCTCGAACAGGGCCCGATAGGTTTTCTTGATGCGAAGGTCCATATATATCGCCCTCCTCAAGGAGAAGACAACGCTCACTAATCTGTCGCATATCTTACACCTGTATCGCCCGCCCCCTGGCGAATGGCCTTACCTTGGTGGAAACATAACGCTTACCGGAAAGTTCGGTATCGCCAAAGGTTGCGGGTATACTAGTAGCGTTACACCAACGGCAGCCGGCGGAAGACGCCGCGGCCATTCGAAACGGAGACACCATGATTCCCGTCATCATCGGTATCGTTGTTGTCGTTGTGATTGTCTGCGCCATCGCCGGCATCTACAACAACATGGTCACCAAGCGCAATCGCATTGATAACGCCTGGCAGAACATCGACACGCAGCTGCAGCGCCGCAACGACCTGATCCCTAACCTGGTCGAAACCGTCAAGGGCTACGCCAAACACGAGCAGGACACGCTTGCCGCCGTGGTCAACGCGCGCAACGCCGCCGTGAGCGCCACCACGCCCGAAGCCAAGATGGAAGCCGACAACGTGCTGACCGGTGCCCTGCGCCAGCTCTTCGCCGTGGCCGAGGCTTACCCCGATCTTAAGGCGGACACCAACTTTACGCAGCTCCAAGCCACGCTCGAGGACACCGAGAACAAGGTGAGCTACGCGCGTCAGAGCTACAACGACTGCGTGCTTAGCTACAACAACGCTATCCAGACCTTCCCGGCCGTCATCTTTGCCGGCATCTTCCAGTTTAAGGAGCGCCAGGGCTTCGAGGCCGCCGAAGCTGCCCGCCAGGCACCGACCGTCAAGTTCTAACAGATCCGCAGCGTATCCTTAATCGGGTATATGCATAAACCGCCTCGTCGAATGCATACTTCGACGGGGCGGTTTCCTTTGTCGCGAAGGTCCCCCTCTAAGCACCGTGCATTTTTAGGAGTATTCAACATAACCAAGGGCTTCGGGCGCCACGGTAAATGCCAAAGACCGCGAATATCCCTGCAAATCAAACGCTGTCAGCCCATAACCCCGCCCATCATTCGTAGAAAACATCGAGAAATCCCGATTTTTCGCCCGAGATCGGTATGCAGTGGCCTTCGATTGCAGAATACTCGCAAAAATGCACGTCGCCACCACCCCCACATGGCGCGAACCAAAACAAAAGCGCGGCAAAAGGCCGCGCGCCATCTCTATTCAGATCTATATTGCCCGTAACGACTGCGCCGAGGTAACGCAGGCCCGAGGGCGACCTTCCTTTCCGGCGCACTCCGCAGGACGAAAGAACCCCCGCCGCACGTAGTGCGCAGCGGGGGTTCTTTCATGTCCGAGGACGCGCCGGAAAGGAAGGTCGCCCTCGGGCCGGACATACAAGACAGCTTACGCGACGGTGTAAACCCAGTTGTGCTTATCCTCAACAGCACCAGACTGGATGCCCGTCAGAGTCTCGCGGAGCTTCTTCATCACAGGACCGATCTCGGTGTAGCCAGCCGGGAAGGTCACAGTCTCGTCGGCACCGTAGACCTTGTTGTCGATCTCGCCGACCGGGGAGATAACGGCAGCGGTGCCGCACAGACCGCACTCAACAAAGGTGCCGGCCTTGACCTCGGCCCACTCGACGGGTCGCTGATCGACGGTCATGCCCAGGTCCTCAGCGACCTGAACGAGCGAACGGCGGGTGATGGAGGGCAGGATGGAGTCGGTGTGCGACTGCGGGACGACAAGCGTGCCGTCCTCCTTCACGAACAGGACGTTGGCGCCACCGGTCTCCTCGACATAGGTGCGGGACTCGGAGTCGAGATACAGGTTCTCGGCATAGCCCTCGCGGTGAGCCTCCATCGTGGGCTTAAGGGACATGGCGTAGTTGAGGCCGGCCTTGATGTTGCCGGTGCCGTGCGGTGCGGCGCGGTCGTACTCGGAAACGCGCAGCTTGACAGGCTTGAGGCCACCCTTAAAGTACGGACCGACCGGGGTCACGAGAATGCGGAACGTGTACTCAGGAGCGGGAGCCACGCCGATCACGTCACCGGAGCCGATCATAAACGGACGCACATACAGAGTTGCGCCAGAGCCGAAGGGCGGAACCCATGCGGCGTTGGCAGAGACGACCTGCTTGACGGCCTCAACGAACTTGTCCTTGGGGAACGGGGGCATCTCGAGGCGCTGGGCGGAGTTATACATGCGCTCGGCGTTCATGTCGGGACGGAAGCAGACAATGCTGCCGTCCTCGGCGGTGTAGGCCTTCAGGCCCTCAAAGACCTCCTGACAGTAGTGGAAGATGCCGCCGCACTCGGAGACATGCAGGGTGTGGTCGGTGGTCAGGCCGCCCTCGTCCCACTCGCCGTCCTTCCAATGAGCCTCGTAGCTGTAATCGGTCTTCATGTAGCCAAAGCCGAGGCTACCCCAATCGATATCCTTCTTCTCGACAGTCATATGTCGCTCCTTACATACACGGTTGCATACTCGCGAACCCGCACGCAAGGACCGAAGCCGGCCGCGTCGCAACGTCGCATACCCGGAAGCGTAGAGCCGGGCAGGACACGCGGGCAGCATCAAAGCCGATGGCGCGTCGATTCGCATGCAGGTGATTGTACTCCCCGCACGCCTTGGATAAAACGCTTTTTCTTTAACTAAGTAAAGTATTTTCATTTGCCTTCAACACAAAAGGCCCGCCATCGAATCCGATGACGGGCCTTGGAATTAACGTCCGAAAACAAGCTCGGACTAGGCGTTCTTTTTACCGAGCTTAGCCTTAACCAGACCGACCACGGTCGGAATGATCGACACGGCGACGATGCCGACGATCAGCAGCTCAAAGTGCTCCTGCACAAACGGAATGCCACCAAAGAAGTAACCCAGCAGCGTAAAGACCGTCGACCAGGTAATGCCACCCAACACGTTAAAGACGACAAAGTTGCGCCAGTGCATGCCGCCCATGCCGGCGATAAAAGGCACAAAGGTGCGGATGAACGGGAAGAAGCGGCCGAGGAAGATGGCCAGATGGCCCCACTTATCCAGGAAATCCTCGGACTTTTTGATGCGCTCGGGCGTCATGGCCTTTACCTTGCCCGAAGCGATGATCTTGCGGCCAAAGAAGTGGCCGATCATAAAGTTGCACTGATCGCCCAGGATGGCCGCGGCCCATGCGGTGGCCAGAAGCGCCACGATGTTAAAGCCGCCGTTATGAGCAAAGAAGCCCGAGGCAAACAGCAGCGAGTCGCCGGGAAGGAACGGGAAGAACACCACGCCTGTCTCAATGAAGATGATCAGGAACACGCAGCCGTAGGCCATAAGCGGGCCGGCGGCGATCCAGCTGGCGATCGCGGTGCGCGGGTCCTTAAGCAGCTCGGCGATAAAATTGATGAAACCCATGAAGTAAAACCTCTCAGTTGTGGGCGCGGACACGTCCAAGTTGACCAGTATACGGTTGCGGCGCGGGCGCGGGCCAAACCCCTCAAAAGTCTTACTTCATTACCAGCAAGTTTGCATAACTGACACTTGTCGCCCAAAGCAAAGCAAGATCGCCCTTCCTAATCCCTAGCGAATCGCTATACTTTATTGAATCGCATTGTCACGGTGCTAAGGGAGGGCGGCCGGTGAGCTTTATCAACACCATTCGAGAGGACATCAAGACCGTCCAGGCGCAAGACCCCGCCGCGCAAAACGGTCTGGTCATCTTCCTTTCCTATCCTGGCCTGCACGCCAAGTGGAATCACGTGCCCGAGCACTGGCTGTGGGAACACGGCCATCGATCGCTTGCCCGTGTGCTCTCGCAGTTAACCCGCCACATCACCGGCGTCGAGATTCATCCCGCCGCGCAGATTGGCAAGCACTTCTTTATCGACCACGCCATGGGCGTCGTTATTGGCGAGACCGCCATCGTGGGCGACGACTGTGTGCTCTACCAGGGCGTCACGCTCGGCGGCACCGGCAACGAGACCGGCAAGCGTCACCCCACCCTGGGCAACAATGTCACGGTGGGCACGGGCGCCAAGGTGCTTGGCAACATCCACATCGGCAACAACGTCAAAATCGGCGGCAACTCGGTCGTCGTCAAGGACGTGCCCGACAACTGCACCGTCGTGGGCGTGCCCGGGCGCATCATCAAGCGCAACGGCTGCCGCGTGTTCGAGGAGAGCTTCGACGCCAAGCAGCATCGCGAGTACATGCCCGACGATGCCGCCGAGCAGAGCGCCCTCAACCGTCAGGGCATCACCGAAAACGCCCGTCGCGTCAAGGAACTCGAGCAAGAGGTGGCCGAGCTCAAAGCCCTCGTCGCCAAGCTCGTGGACGAGCGCTAGAAGCGGACGGCCACCGACAACATTGACGCCAACACAAAAGGCGCGCCAGGGAATCCGCCCCCGGCGCGCCTTCTTTTCGATGTGATATGCGGGGCTGCCCCTTTGTCTCCTTATGCGAACTGGCTTAGGTAGAGGTCGGCATAAGCACCCTCGGCAGCCAGCAGCTCCTTGTGCGTACCCTGCTCGATGATATTGCCGTGATCCATGACCAGGATGAGGTCGGCATCGACGATTGTCGACAGACGGTGCGCGATCACAAAGCTCGTGCGCCCGCGCATGAGCGCGTCCATAGCACGGCCGATGGCGAGCTCGGTGCGCGTGTCCACGCTCGACGTCGCCTCGTCCAGGATGAGGATCGCCGGGTTGTTGAGCAGCACGCGCGCGATGGTCAGCAGCTGACGTTGGCCCTGGCTGATGCTCTCGGCATCGTTAGCCACACGCGTGTCGTAGCCCTGCGGCATGGTGCGCACAAAGAAGTCGACCTGAGCGGCACGTGCAGCCGCGACAATCTCCTCGCGCGTCGCCTCGGGACAGCCATAGGCGATGTTCTCGGCAATGGTGCCATCGAACAGCCAGGCGTCCTGCAACACCATGCCAAACTGCTGGCGCAGCTCGCCGCGGTCCATGCGGCTCGTGTCCACACCGTCGAGGGTAATGCGACCACCGTCAATCTCGTAGAAGCGCATGAGCAGATTGATGAGCGTGGTCTTACCCGCACCCGTGGTTCCCACCACCGCGATCTTCTGACCCGGCTCGGCGGTAAACGACACGTCGCGCATAAGCGGCTTGTCGGGCGAATATCCAAAGCGCACGTGCTCAAAAGCGACACGGCCCTCCACCTTGCCCGGCAGCTTGGCGGCGGCCGCCGGCAACGGATCGGCTTCCATCTCGGACTCGTCGAGCAGGTCGAACACGCGCTCGGCGCTCGCCAGCGCGCTCTGCAGCGAGTTAAAGGTAAACGACAGCTGCGTCATGGGCTCGGACGCCTCATAGATAAACTGGAAGAACGCCTGGAACACGCCGACGGTCATATGCCCGGCAACCAACATGCTGCAGCCCACAAGCGCAATCACGATTTGCGCCAAGCGGCCAATAAAGCGCACCGCGGGACCGACGGCGTTAATCATAAAGTCGGCCTTGGTGCTCACGCGTGCCAGCTCCTTCGAAGCCTCGTGCACCTCGGCAGAGCTCTGGAGCTCGCGGTTAAACGCACGGATCACCAGACGGCCCGAGTAGCCTTCCTCGACCGCGCTCGTAATCTTGGACACCCACTCCTGGCGCTCGCCCGTTACATCGTGCGTGCGGCGCGAAACGACCTTCGTCACCAGCAGCGAAAGCGCCGTAAAGAACAAAAAGACGAGCGTGAGCGGCACGCTAAACACGAACATCACGCTCACGGCGCCCACCACGGTACCGATCGACACCAGAAGCTGCAGCAAGCCGCGCTGCATGCTCTCGGACATCTTGTCCAAGTCGTTGGTCGCACGGCTGACGACCTCGCCGGGACGATGCGCATCAAAGTAGGCAAGCGGCAGACGGTTGAGCTTTTGAGCGATGCGGTTGCGTAGGCGCAGGTTGAGGCGCTCGGCAACGCTCGACATCAAAAAGCTCTGAAGCGCGTAGAACGAGGCGGCGGCGGTCCAGATCATAAAGTAGATAAAGATGGTCCTGCCGCAGTTCTCCCAGGTAATGCTGAAGGTAGCGTTGTTGGCAAACGCCAGCTTCATGTGCCCCCACAGCTCATCGATCACGCGGGCGCTGTAAGCCGGCGCCGCGGTGTTAAAGATGACATAGAACATGATGCTCGCGAACACGATATAGAAGCGCCAATGGTCGCCGGCGGCCTCGCTCCACAGGCGGCGCACTGTCGCCCAGGTGTCGCGGGGCGTCTCGTCCTCGTCCTCGTCGTCAACGTCGCGCATGCGCTCCGCCTCGGCGCGGGCGCGCTCGTCCTCGGCGCGCTCGTTTTCCTCGTAGAGTGCCTGGCGGCGAGCCTCGCGCTCCGCCGCCTTGGCGGCTTCGTCCAGGTCGGGCGCGACGCCCGTCTCCTCGACTGTCTCTGCAACCGCGGCGCCATCGGCGATGCCCTGCTTTTTGAACTCCTCGGTCATGCTACTCACCTCCCTTCATCTGCGATTCCGCAATAGCACGGTACACCTCGCAGGTTTCCATGAGCTCGTCGTGCGTGCCTAGGCCCACGATCTCGCCGTCTTTGAGCACCACAATCTGATCGGCATGCAAAATAGTCGAGATGCGCTGGGCGATAATGAGCACCGCGGCATCGCGCGTCTCGTCCTGCAGCGCATGGCGCAGCGCCGCATCGGTCTTAAAGTCCAGGGCTGAAAAACTGTCGTCGAAGATATATAGATCGGCGCGCTTCATGAGTGCGCGGGCAATGGCCAGGCGTTGGCGCTGGCCGCCCGAAAAGTTCGTGCCGCCCTGGGATACCGGTGTATCGAGCCCCTGGGGCTGATCGAGCACAAAGGTGCTCTGGGCAACCTCCAGCGCATGGAGCATGTCAGCCTCGGTCGCGCCCTCGTTGCCAAAGCGCAGGTTGCTTGCAACGGTGCCCGAGAACAGCCACGCCTTCTGCGGCACATAAGCGATATGCCCACGAATCTCACCTTGCGAAAGGTCGCGCAGGTCAACGCCGTTCAGGCGAATGGCGCCCTTCGTGGCATCGTGAAAGCGAAGCAAGAGCTTGGCCACCGTCGACTTGCCCGAACCCGTCGAGCCTACAATCGCCGTGGTCTGGCCACGGCGACAGGCAAAGCTCAGGTCGCACAGGGTGTCCTCGTCGGCATCGTCAAAACGGAACGACATATGGTCGAACACGGCAACCGCATCGGCACCGTCAACAGGCTCCGCCGCGCACGTGTCCAGCGTGCGCTTGCCGTCCACGATGCTCGGCTCAATCTCCAACACCTGCTGCGCACGGTTCAGACACGCCGCGGCGCGCGGAAGCGTCAGAATCACCATCTGCGCCATCATCACAAAGAACAGGATCAGGATCGCATACTCCAGCACGGCCGAGATGCTGCCGATCTGCATGGCATGGACACCCACGCGGTTGCCGCCCACCCACAGCACCGCCACCTCGGCGATGTTCATCAAAAAGAAGCTGGAACTGTCGAGACCCACAAACAGGTGGTTGACCTTGATGGCATTGGCTGCGTAATCGCTAAACACCTCGTCCAGGCGCTGCTCCTCGTGGCGCTCCTTGTTAAATGCGCGGATGACGCGCACGCCCACGATGTTCTCGCGCAGCACCACGTTCATGCGGTCGATAAAGCTCTGCAGGCGCATAAAGATCGGCGCGGCGTTGGCAACGGTAAAGACCGCCGCCACCAGCACGATCGCAACGACCACACCCAGCAGCGTGCCCATGGCAGGATCGATAAACCAGGCAAAGATGATGCCCGCCACGGCCAAGAACGGTACCGGCAGCACCAGCTGAATCGTCTGAAGGACAGCTTGCTGAATCACGTTGATGTCGTTGAGCGAGCGCGTGATCATCGAACCCGTGCCAAAGCGCTCAAAGTCGCTGGCGGACAGCTCGAGCGACTTGTCGTACACGGCATTACGGATATCGCAGGCCACGTTGGCGGCCAGGCGCGCCGAAAGATAGCAGCCCAGCACCGTGCCGCCGCTGGCCATGCCGGTCGCGATAAGCATGTACAGGCCGTTGCGTAAAATATAGTCGACATCGCCCGTGGTAATACCGGTGTTGACCATGTTCGCCAGCATCGTGGGAACCAACAGCGTACCGACGTTATCTATCAGCACCGCAAACAGCGTCACCGCAATCAGACCGCGGTACGGCCTCATAAACCTCATTAAGAGTCGCATGTGTCCCCCTCGCCCTTATCGTCAGCCTCGTTCTCGGCGGCCACTTGCCGTTTAAATGCCTCGCACTCTTCGTTCAGAACATGGGAGAACTTACCGACCAAGCGCATGATCTCGCGCTGTTCCCACGGCTCGAGTGCCTCGAATGCCTGTTGCTCGGCTTTTTGCGCCGGCAACGCGTAGCGCTTGGCAAACTGCACGCCTTCTTCGGTCAGTCGCACAACCTTGTTCTTACGACTGCCCTCGGCAAACTCCAACGTCGCAAGCCCTCGCGCCCTAAGCGTCTTAATCGCCGAATTGATGGTCTGTTTGCTGTAGAACCATTCACTCGTCAGCCGACTCACGGCAACGCTTCCGCCCGCCGCGCTCGTGTCGACGAGCATCCAGTAGGCGCAGTCCGAAAGACCGCAAGTGCGCGCGAACTCCGAATAGATACGGTCAAGCCCGTTGAGCATCCGGTCGAAATCGACCGGGCTAACTGTACTATTCATCTCTCCCGCCATTCGATAGTCCGAGTTTTGACCAATTCATATCTCTACATTAGTCCGAGTTTTGACTATCGTCAATAAGCTCGTTGCTTATGATCGGCTCCACATAAGCATATCGACAAAAAAGACCGCCGGCGCGGGGGCGGCGCCGGCGGTTGCGAGAGAATATCGATTGTTGGCTGTTAAGCAGCGACGGCCTCGTAGACCGTGGCGCCCGAGAAGCTGTCGTGCAGGCTCTTGCCGCAGATCCACGGCAGTTCGACGACCTCGCAGACCGTGTTGACCAGCTCGGAGCAGTCAGTAAAGTGGCCCTTATCGTTGAGGGCCTCGCAATCCTGGACACGCCAATAGCCATCGGTGTGCGTGATGTAGTACTCGTGATCGTTGATCGACACGAAAGCGCGCGTCTTGGAACGCAGCAGCTTCAGAAATCCTTCGAAGTCGGTCTCGACGACATCTCCAGCCTGGAACATGATGTTACCTCCTGGCCCGGCGCCACCATGGCGCGTTGATAAACGTTGGTGCTCCTTTAGTAAAACCTTTATCAGAGCTTATGCGCGCATCATTTAGGCAAGTGGTAAAAAACCGCAGGGTAGACGGGATAAAACGTTTAACCATCCCACCGGTTTGTCACATTCTGGCTGAAGTTTTATGCAAACCAACTTTTCCACTTGGTAGCTTGCATTGTTTGGGGCCGACTGCGCGATTACGGTTTTGGTTCGGCGGGTAAGAACGAGGCATCGAAACCAACGTCAGGAGGACCCATGGAGACCATCGAAGCGCTCATCCACCGCCGCAGCTGCCGCAAATACAGCGATCGCCCTGTCGAGGCCGAGAAGCTCGCACGCATTATCGAAGCCGGCCAGTACGCGCCGAGCGGCATGGGACGCCAGCCGGTCACGTTCGTCGCCGTCACCGACCCCGCAACCGTCGAGCGTCTCTCGCAGCTCAACGCCCAAGTTATGGGCAGCGAGGGAGATCCCTTCTACGGCGCCAAGACCGTTGTGGTGGTGCTCGTCGACCGCAGCGTGCCCACGCACCTGGAAGACGGCTCGCTCGCCATGGGCAACCTGCTCAACGCAGCCTATGCGCTGGGCGTCGATTCGTGTTGGATCCACCGCGCGCACGAGGTCTTTGACTCACCCGAGGGACTGGAACTGCTGGCCAAGTGGGGTCTGCCCGCCGACGGAAGTCTGCGCGGTGTAGGCAATTGCATTCTGGGCTACGCCGAGGACACACTCCCCGATGCAAAGCCGCGCCGCGACAACGTGGTGTATGTTCCGCCGTTCTAACGAACGGCGGAACCAATTAGTCTACGGGGTGGTAGAAGGTGTCGACGACCGTTTGCTTTACGTTGTCCTGGTCCAGATAGAACTCGGCGAAGGTGTCGCCCTGCTGCATGGTGCCCTGCAACGTCACGACATCAAACGAAGTCAGGCCGTGCTCGAGCATCGTGGTCGCCAGATAGCTGAACTCATCGAGACCCAAATTGGTCCACGTATAGTCGCCCATGGCCTGATACAGGCTGATGAGCATGGCGGGGTTGCTCTTGGCACTGCTGAGCACCTTCGATGCAAACGCCTGCACGTAGCTCACCTGGCGCGCTGTACGATCCAGCGAAGACGTCAGATTCGTCGTGTCGCGCCACTGCACATACTTTTCCGCCGTTGTACCAAACAGCGTGGTCTCCTGGCCCTCGACAACCGACGTGCCCGGCACAGTCTGCGTAGGCACCAGCGTCACGCCGCCGATAGAATCGTTAATGGGTGCTACGCCCTCAATGTTGAGCGTGTAGTAATAGTCGACCGGAATGTTATCGAGCACGCGCGAGGCAGCGGCGGCCGTCAGCGCCGATGAGTTGTCGCCATCGGTGCCATAGGCAAACTGCAAGCACAGCTGCTCGGTCACCTGGCCGGCAAACGAACCGTTGGAATACGTATCTACGGCAACCATACTGTCACGCGGGATGATAATGCCGCGGGCCTCGCCCGTGTCAGTATTAAGCGCTACGACCATCACGGTATCGGACTGGCCCTTCTGGGTGCCGTCATCGTTATTACGGCCATCAAAGCCGATAAACGCCACCGTGGCCATATGCTTGTTGAGCGCATACTTCTTCCCGTTATAGGTAATGGTGTCGCCCTTGGCCTTAATGACCTTTTCGGTCTTTTCCTCAATCTTCTTTTTGCCTTGGTTCACACTGTGATTCACAAAGCCCCAGCCCGCAGCAGCAACCGCACCAATCACGAGCAGCACGATCAGCAGCGTGCGGATACGGCGACGGCGCTTGATGCGCTTAATCGACTCTTTGGAGCGTCGACGACGCTGAGGTGCCGCCTCATCAAGCGAAGGCCACTCTGCCTCATCAACAGGCTGCGCCGCAGCTTCATCGGTCTTTGCCGATGCGTCGGACGGGGCCTCGGCCTTGCTCTGGGATTTTTCGTCAGGTTGAGGCGTCGGAGTGCCTTTGGTCTCCCATTGGGGCTCGACAGGCTCCGCCTCATCCTGAACCTGCCGCTCGGAATTGTTTACTTGATTTTCGTCGGGATCCACCGCATCGATAAAGTGCTTGCCACGGGGGTTCATGACTATTTTGTCTCCTGGTCGCTTGTTAACACACCGCTCACAATATAGCGCGAGTTGCCCTGCGAGCTATCGAGCATGCAGGTGCTCAACTGCACAATCTTACTATCTGCATCAAGTGTCACGCCGTCACGTACATTTTTGAGCAATGCGTCCGGATTACAGACCGAATTAAAGTAGTCCTGGCGCACGGCAGGATCGGCAAAGTTAAACGAGTTGAGAATGTGACGGTCGTCATATTGATAGGCCGAGACAATCTTGTACTTCAGAATATGACCCGGCGTGTAGATATAGAACTCGGTGTTCTCGTTAAAGAAGTCCGCGTCCTCAAAGTTATGCAAGTTGTGGAACACACCGCCGTTCACATGGCCGTAGATCACGGTGACGGGATCGCTAAAGTCGCGCGCGTTTGCCATCTGACTAAACGCCGTGCCGTAGGGGTCGTACTTGCCGTCCTTGTCGTGGTCCAGATAAAAAAGGTCGTCCGTCGTGCTCTGCAGCAAGGGCGTGTTGATATCCGCACCCGGAATGTAGAGCCACGCATAGATATCGGCATTCTCTTGAATGAGCGGTGCAAAGTCGATGGGGTTGTCCGGCAGCTCCTTGCCCTTTGATTCGACCTTCGTGGCGGGCTTGCCTGTTGCACTCATCTCCTCGGCGCGCTGCTGCTCTAGATGATTCATATAGAGCACGTAGCCGCCGCAGCCGACTGCGACCAGCAACAACACTACGAAAACGCCCTTGAGTATCGTGGCGCGACGCTTTTTGTCCGAGTCGCCCATATGCTTAACTTCCATATGCTTGCCCTGCGGCTGCTGTGCCATGGTGTTCCCTTACCCTGTAAATCGGCCAAAAAAAGGACCCGCACAAGTACGGGTCCTCAAATCTTACGGTTGAAACCGTGTGTGTGCTAGTTGTTCTTGCGAAGAGCAACAAAAGCGCAGGCAGCGCCAGCAGCGGCAACAGCAGCCACAGCGGCAACAGCGGTGGTGTTCACACCGGTAGCCGGGGACTTAGCACCGTTGTCGGTGGTAGCAGCGCCAGCAGCGGTCTTCTCAGCCACGATGGTGTAGGTGGAGAGCTTGGTGACCTTAAAGGTAACATTGCCGTTGTTGTCGGCAGTGAGGTTCAGGGTCTCCTTGCTACCGTCGTTGTGCTGGACATAGACGGTAACCTTGGCGTTGGCGTAGGCCTTGCCAAGGGTGAAGGTGACGGTCAGCGGGTTGGACTCAGAAACGGTACCCTCGACGGTCTCGGTGATCTCGAAGGAAGCGACCACGTTGGCGCCGGCAGGGGTGCCCTCGGCGTTCTTGGTGGTGGAAACAACCTTGACGTTAGCGTTGTTAACGCTGGCGGTCACGTTGTTGGCGCCGGTGGCGGTGGTGTTGGCAGGGCTCGGGGCGGCGAAAGCAGCCACGGGCAGAGCCAGGGCAAGAGCGAGAACGCTCAGTGCTGCCATGAATCTCTTCTTCATGTTAGGTATTCCTCAACTTGCAGCTTGTGGACTTTTAAGTGCCTAGTAGTG
Organism: uncultured Collinsella sp.; assembly: GCA_900541745.1. Classification (GTDB taxonomy): domain Bacteria; phylum Actinomycetota; class Coriobacteriia; order Coriobacteriales; family Coriobacteriaceae; genus Collinsella. The sequence continues at coordinate 94,963 of UQLA01000005.1, forward strand.
TAGCCCTTTTTTGTAAATTGTGACTAATGAGTTCTATATGAAACAACATTGCTGCTTTTTTGCTCACTCATTGGCCCCAAACGGCGACTTAGTGTGATGGTTCTGTGACTTATTGGCCTTGTGTCACGGGCGTGACCTGCGAACCCGCGCCGTTTGCACCGGTTTCGCTATCCTCGCTGTCCGCATCCTCGCCCTTTTGGGCGTCGGCGATCGTTGCGGCAGCGGCAACAATACCGCGCTGAGGCGCCACGCCCGTCTGGGCCTGAGCGCCCTCGACAAGCTCCGTGCCGGCATGCGCGAGCTCAGCAGACTTGAACATCGCACTCAGGTCGACGCCGCCGCCAGCGTAGCCGAGTGCGGCAAGTGCGATCACAACCACCGCAACAACGACTGCAATCGGCACATAGCGATGCCACCCAGCGGGATTGAGCCCACTGCGGCGAGCCGCACCGCGGCTGATATAGCCCAGCGTTCCGTCGTGCTTGAGCTTAGAGCCCACCACGCGCTTGCGCCCCCACAGCGTCGACTCGGCCTGCATAGCCAAGCGAGCGCTTGTCGAAGGATAGCCGTATTTGGTGCGTTTGAACGAACCGTCGAACCCCGACGCGTGCTTGCCCCACGTCCGGGACGTCGTGCGGCGGTTAACTGGAGCCGCGCTTCGTCTATTCCGGTTTGGTTTTGAAGTCTCCGCCATACGCCCCCGCACGCTGTAACGCAATCGAAACATTACTGCTTTGGACTGTAGCACACGCGCCGCACGCGGTCACGGGCGCCTCGCTCAGCGGTCGTCGTCCTTCAGCAAGCGCCACAGGGTCGTGCGGCTTATCCCCAGCACCTCGGCAGCGCGGGTCCGGTTGCCCTGAAGGTGGCCTACGACCAGCCGCGCGATGTCCCGTTCGGTATCGGCCAGTGGACGCAGGATATACAGGTCGCTGTCGAGCGTCGGAGCGCCAAAGGTTGCGGTTTTGATGACGTCCTCCTGGGCGAGCACCTCCTCTGCCACCGCGCGCTCCGCCACACCCGACCCTACTAATATATAGAGTCGTTCCGAGACCTCGCGAAGCTGCAGATAGTTGCGTGGCCAGCGATAGCCGTTGAACGTCGAGGCAGCCTCCTCGGACATACTCGGAGCGGCAGTTCCAAAGACATCTGACAGATATGTCAAATACTGCGCAACCTTTTTCGATGCGCCACCCTGCTCGGCAATCGCAGGCGCCACACTTACTGCACACGCCAAGCGCTCGGTTACAAAAGCGGCCTGATCGCTTTCGCCACCGCCCGGCATATCGTTTGCCGTCAGAACCACATGGCAACGCGCGGCCAGCGCCGTGTCGGTCATCGTAGAGACAAGCTCGCGCAGACGCTGCGGCGAAAGTGCATGCCAGCCGCCAATACAAAGGGTCAGCCTTGCCTGGAACAGCGGCGATTCCGAGCTTTTGAGTAGATGGCGCCAGCCGCGATCTGTGAGCTCGTCAAGTACCACGGACACAAAGGGTTCGTCAGCATAAGGCCCATCCAGATAGAGGCGTTTTGCAATCTCTGACTGGCCAGCACCCAGTTCGCCCTCCAACATGAGGGGCACACCGCGGGCATAGCTTTCGCAGACGGGGCCAGCGACCGCAGCGGCACCCTCGACAATGCCGTACGCGCTTGCCTCGTAGCGCGCCTCGACCTCATCTGCGTTAAGCCACTCAATACCCGCGTGCGCCGCCACACCGTGCACCTCGCGGACCACGACCACCCACAGCGCGCCGTATTCCTTGGCGACCGGACGCACCGTGAGGCTCAAGCGCCCTCCCGCATGCCCCATCACCAGGCGCGTGCCGTTGCCCACGCGCCCCAGGCGCTCGGCAACAAATGCCGCGACATCTTGCTCGAGCGCGACATCGTCCATGGTCGAAATCGCCACGTGTCCATGCCCATCGATTGCCAGCGCCGAGGCCCCGGCAGCAGCCAAGGCCTCGATCAAGATGTTCAGCTTGGCATCGCTATCCATGATTTGCCCCCGTCCGCGGCAACGTGCAACCGCCGACGGTCACACGACCGAGTGTTTCAAAATTGAACGATATTGCTCACCAAACACTATAGGGCAGAAGCCGCCATCCTGCGAGTATATGAGTTGCCCCGCATCGCCATCCTGGCGGGGCGATAAGAGCTCTTCGGGACCTATCAACCTGCGGACAAGCCATACCCGCAAGAGCTCCTATCGCTCCACCGCGAGGATGCGCCCGCCGGCACGCAGCACGCAAATAGGCTACTTCTCTACCAGATTCCCAGCACGTGCTGCATTCCCAAACTCATGCACGCAATGCCAATCCAGCAGCAAAAGCCCAGGGCGATGGGCTTGCCGCCCTTTTTGACCAGCTCGACGATATCGGTATTAAAGCCAATAGCCGCCATAGCCATCACGATAAAGAACTTCGACAGCTCCTTGATGGGCGCCGTAATAGATGCAGGAAGCTGAAGCACCGTGGTGATTACGCTCGCCAGCACAAAGAACAGCACGAACATGGGAAACGCGCGTTTAAGCGAGAACGTGCTTTTGGCGTCGCCGCCGGCCTTGCGCGCCAGATGCATCTGCCAGCATGCGAGAACCAACGTAATGGGAATAATGGCCAGCGTCCTGGTGAGCTTGACCACCGTGGCGCTTTCGAGCACATTGGCGCCGGGATGCATACTGTCCCAGGCGCTCGCCGCAGCCGTTACCGACGAGGTGTCGTTGATGGCAGTGCCGGCAAACAAGCCAAAGCCCTCGTTGGTCAGCCCGAGCATGCCGCCGAGCGTCGGAAACACGAGCGCCGCGATAACGTTAAACAGGAAGATGACCGAAATAGCCTGGGCAATCTCGCGATCGTCGGCATCGATGACGGGCGCGGTCGCGGCGATGGCAGAACCGCCGCAAATCGACGAACCCACGCCCACAAGCGTCGCGATCTTGCCCGGCACGTTCATAACGCGGCAGAGCACGAAGGCAATGACGAGCGAGGTCGAGATCGTTGCCACGATAATCGGCAGCGACTGAGCGCCTTTGGACAGAATCTGCGAGAGGTTCATGCCAAAGCCAAGCAGGATTACCGCGTACTGCAAGACTTTTTTAGACGTATAGGTGACACCGGCGGCGAGCTGTTCGCGACGATTCTTGGGAAAGACGAGCGCCAGGACCATGCCAAAGAGGATGGCAAACACCGGCCCGCCAACCACCTCAACCTGTTTGCCGAGCAACGTCGCGGGGATGGCGATGATCAGGCAGAACAAGACACCCTTCCAGCGCTCGCGTACGATATTCGCCAATTGCATATGGGATTCCTTCTTTCTATTTCACGTTTGCGACGGCTTATGATACGGCAATATTGAGCACAGCCCTGCGCAAACAAAGGCTAAGATGCCGCAATAGTTCTCGGGCGACAGTCGAATTACCCACCACGGAGAGCTGATTCGCGGCATAATTAACAGCTGATATATGAGTGTGATAGAACGGTTGTGAGGCACTATGGAAGAATCGATGCACGTCGGCGAGCAGGAAACGAGCCTGCAGGACCAGTCCTACCACACCATTCGACGCAAAATCGTCTACCTGGACTACAAGCCGGGCGAAAAGCTGGGCGTCAAGCAGCTTTGCGACGACCTGGATATGGGGCGCACCCCTGTGCGCGAGGCGCTGGTGCGTCTGGCGCAAGAGGGCCTGGTGCGCACCGTGCCCCAAAGCGGCACCTATGTCTCGCCCATCAACCTCACTCTTGCCGAGAGCGCCTGCTACATTCGCGAGCACCTGGAAAAGCAGGTGATTGTGGAGTGCTGCGCCCGTGCCACCTCGGCAGGCATCGAGCAGCTCGACAGAGCCATCGCGCTGCAGGAAAAGACCATGGCCGAGGAGGATCGCATCGGCTTCTTTTTAAGCGACAACCTCATGCACCGCATGATCTTTAGCATCGCGTGCCGCAGCACCGTGTGGTCGTGGCTCGAAGAGACCAATGCCGACCTGGAGCGCTTCCGCTGGCTGCGCGCCGCCACACAGACGCTCGACAATCAGGAGATTGTTAACGAGCACAAGCAAATCCGCCGCGCCATCGCCGGCCGCGACCCCATCGAGGCGAGCTTTTTGGTCAGCAAGCACCTGCATATGATGTTCCGCAACCAGACCGAGGTCCTGGACCAGTTCCCCGAGTACTTCGAGACCAGCAAGCTCCGCTAACCTGACAAAAAGGGACAGGTTTATTTTGGCAGGTTTTATCTGGGCAAATGCAACAAGGCCCGACTCCGCCACAACGGAGCCGGGCCTTGGTCGCTAGAACGGGGGACCAACTACTCCACGGTCACACTCTTAGCGAGGTTTCGGGGCTGATCGACGTCGCAGCCGCGCAGGATGGCAACCTCGCGGGCGAGCAGCTGCAGCGGGACGCTCGCCGTGATGGGGCTGAACACGTCGCGGACGGTCGGCACGCGGATGATACAGTCGGCAATCTTGTTGATCTCCTCGTCACCCTCGGTGGCAACGACGATGACCTTGGCACCGCGCGCCTTGCACTCCATAAGGTTCGACACGGTCTTGTCGTAGGTGGCACTCTTTGTGGCCACGGCGATGACGGGGAAGCCTGGATCGATCAGCGCGATGGGACCGTGCTTCATCTCGCCGGCAGCATACGCCTCGGCATGCAGGTAGCTGACTTCCTTGAGCTTGAGTGCGCCCTCGTAGGAGATGGCAGCGCCCATACCGCGGCCCACGAACAGCGCCGACTGCGCATCCTTGCACAGCAGGGCGGCCTCGTGCACGGCCTCGGTCTGGGTATCCAAAATCCACTGGATCTGCTCGGCCGTATCGGAAAGTTCGCGGAACAGCATGCGCGCCTGCTTGGTGGTCAGACGGTACTTAACCTGCGCCAGCAGCAGAGCAAGCAACGTGAGGCTCACAACCTGACCGATGAAGCTCTTGGTCGAGGCGACGGCGATCTCCTTGTTGGCCTTGGTATAGATGACGCCGTCGCTCTCGCGCGCCACGGGGCTGCCCACCACGTTGGTGATGCCAAAGACCTTGGCACCCTTGATGCGCGCATCGCGAATGGCGGCGAGGGTATCGGCCGTCTCGCCCGACTGGGACACGGCAACGACGAGCGTCGTCGGCGTGATGATGGGGTTGCGGTAGCGGAACTCGCTGGCAGCCTCAACCTCGGTGGGAATGCGAGCCCAGCCCTCAATAAGGTTCTTTACGATGAGGCCGGCGTGATAGCTGGTGCCGCAGGCGATCACGTAGACACGGTCGATGTCGTTGAGCTCCTCGAGGGACAGGCCCAGCTCATCGATGTCGAGCTCGCCGGCAGGCGCCATACGGCCAACCAGCGTGTCGCGCACGACGCGCGGCTGCTCGTGGATCTCCTTGAGCATAAAGTCAGGATAGCCGCCCTTTTCGGCCATGTCCAGATCCCAATCGATGTGGGTGACCTTGGGCACGATGACATTGCCGGCCTCGTCGGTGTACTCGACGCCCGCAGGCGTAAGCTTGGCAAACTGACCGTCCTCGAGCACCACGACATCGCGGGTGGCGTCGATGAGCGCGATGACGTCGGAGGCAACGTAGGAGCCGGTCTCGCCCACGCCGACCACGATCGGGGAATCCTTACGGGCAACGGCGATCACGCCAGGCTCGTCGGCGCACACGGCGGCCAAGCCATAGGCGCCTACCACGTGGGTGCAAGCCTCGCGCACGGAGGCCATCAGGTCGTGCGTCTCGGCATAGGCCTCTTCGATCAGATGCGCGAAGACCTCCGTATCGGTCTCGCTCTTAAAGTGATGGCCGCGGCCCTCCAGCTCCTCGCGCAGTTCGGCGAAGTTCTCGATAATGCCGTTGTGGACGATGGCGATGCGACCGTCGCAGCTGGTGTGGGGATGAGCGTTAACGACGGAAGGCTTGCCGTGGGTAGCCCAACGGGTGTGACCGATACCGCAGGTTGCGTCGCTATCGATGTTGGAAAGCTCGCTCTCCAGGCCCGCGACCTTGCCCACGCGGCGGATGACGTCGAGGTGCGCCGCGGCGCCCTCGCCCACCTCGAGCGCGACGCCCGAGGAGTCATAGCCGCGATACTCCATGCGCTTAAGGCCTGTGACCAGGATGTTCTTTGCAATATCAGAGCCGGTGTAGCCAACAATTCCGCACATAGGATAAATCCCTTCGTTCGCGTGACTGCAAGACGTCCACGCACGGAAGGCGCTGAGACGTATAACGTTCGAGTATTGTACTCACGCAAGCGCAAGCTGATATACCAGAAGTGGTATCTTAACTTGGATACCACTCGATACACACACGTCCAGCCGGCCCAAACCACCACAATGGGGACAGGCACCTTTGTGGTGGTTTGGGCCGAGGCGGCGCTCTGTCCCGGCGAAAGATCTCGATCTGTAACATCTGGGGCTCTGGAAGTCGGCTTGGTGTTACAGATCGAGACATTGCGGTTCGGCCCCAGCACTATGTCTCGGTCTGTAACAGGTAGAGCCGGTTTTGCCGTCCAGATGTTACAGATCGAGACAATTGAAGGTCCGGGCAGCTCAAACCACCACAAAGGTGCCTGTCCCCTTCGTGGTGGTCGCGCTGGCAACGGCGTTTACCCAGATAAAACCTGCTAAAATAAACCTGTCCCTAATTGGCAGGTTTTGACACCCTAGGGGCGGGCGATGCTACAATCTGGCTTGTACTTGAAACGCATCAAAGGGGCCGCTATGGCAAAGGTAAATATCAGCGACGTCGCGCGCGAGGCAGGGGTTTCGCTGGGCACGGTTTCCAACGCACTCAACCACCCCGAAAAGCTGCGCCCCGAGACCCTCAAACTCATCAACGAGACCATCAATCGCCTTGGCTACCTGCCCAACCAAAGCGCCCGTCAGCTCGCGGGCGGCACCACCAAGTCCTTTGGCCTGGTCCTTCCCCGTCTCGACCACGGTTTTTCGCTCCAAATTGCCAGCGGCGCCCATAACGAGGCCCGCAAGCACGGTTACGACCTGCTCATCGCCAACGCCGATAACGACGATATTCTCCAGGACCATTACCTGCGCTACTTTATGGGCACGCAAATGTCCGGCGTCATGGTTCAGCCCATGGCGTCCCCCGACTGGCACCCCGCAACGACCAAGATGCCCGTGCCGATCGTCCATCTGGACATCCACTGCTCCGAGCCCGGTTACTACGTGGCCGCCGACAACGAGGCACAGGGGCGCATTATCGCCGAGCTCGCCGTCGCCCGCGGCGCACGCCATATCACCGTTGTGGGCAGAGCGGCATTCATGCAGCTCACCCTGCGCGTACTTGGCATTCACAAGGCCCTCGCCCTGCATCCCGATATCAAAATTGAAGTCATTGACGCCGGAGAGTGGAATACCGCAGCCGACGGCTACAGCATTGGCGCTCAGATTGCCGGGCGCCCTGCCGACGAACGCCCCGATTTTGTCGTCGGCCTGACCGACGTGTTAGCCTCGGGCGTTATCTCGGCATTGGTCGACAAAGGCATCTCCGTCCCCGAGCAGGTTCGCGTGGCCGGATGCGACGGCAACCCACTCGCTTGGAGCGGGTCGGTCCCCCTCACCACGGTGGCACCGCCGGGTTACGAAATTGGCCGCAAGGGCGTTCAGTTGCTGATGGAGCAGATTGAGAACAAAGCCCCGGCAAAGACCAAGCATATCCGCGTCGGCTCTGCAGCGCGCACCGTCGCCGCAGTCACCACCGCGGAGGATATCAACCGCCAAGAACTCGTGCGGCCGTTCCTCCTCGAGCGCGCCAGCACCCAGGCAAGCAACCACGCCGAAGCCACCGTCATCAACCTCGGCGCGTATCTATAGCACGTCGGCCAGTATGCCAAAATGCCGTTTAGGCAAAAGAGGCCCGACCATTGCCGGACCTCTTTTGCTTAAGTGCAAAGACGGCCAATGTCTCGCTTCAACGCCGCGATTGCCTAGCGTACGGCCTTGACCGCCGCCGCCAGGTCGAACAGCGAATCGAGCACGGCCTCGCAGCCATCCACCACGTCCTGCGGCAGCGGCACGATATCGGGGACGGCAAAGACATGGCAGCCGGCCGTGATGCCCGAGACGCAGCCGTTGCGCGAATCCTCGACCACGGCGCATTCCTCGGGGGCAAAGCCCGCGCGCTTGCAGGCGAGCAGGTACATCTCGGGATCGGGCTTGCCGTGCACGACGTCCTCGCCACAGGTCACCGTTTCAAACTTGTCAAAGAGACCGACCATCTTAAGGTTGCGCTCGGCCGTAACGAGGCGCGACGACGTCGCTAGACCCACGTGATAGCCCGCAGCCAGCAGCTCGTCTAGGCACTCAGCGGCGCCGGCCTTAAGCTCCAGCTCGGTCTTGACCATCTCGTCGCGAATCTCCTTGTGGCGGGCATAGACCGCCTCTGTGGTTTCGTGGCTGCCGTAATGCTTATCGAGGATGTCCATGACATCGGGCAGCGTGCGACCGATAAACTGATGGATCAGCGCTTCATCAATCGCGACCCCCAGCTCGGCAGCACCCGCCTTCCATGCCTTAATGCCCAAACGCTCGGTATCGACCAGCGTTCCGTCCATGTCAAAAATAACAGCCTTGATCATATCGGTCCCCCATCGGCTCTCGCTATCGCATTGCCGCAACTCTACCGCATTTGGCAACTGGTATATAACGTATATACCATATTGCACTTTCGTTACATAGATAGAAGTCTTATGACAAGCGGCTCGATAGGATTATAGTTTTCGACCGAGCAATCAATGATAAGGAACGTTCCATGCTTTCAGACACCACCGCACCTGCAAAGGAGCTTCAGGACAAACTCGCGGCGCTCGAACAGCTGCTTTTGGCATACGGACGCGTCGCCATCGGCTTTTCCGGCGGCGTCGACAGCAGCTTTTTAGCCGCGGTCTGCGCCCGCATCATGCCTGCTAGCACGCTTCTCGTCCACCTCACCACGCCGCTCATCGGCACGCCCGAACAGGCTTCGTTTGAGCGATCCGTTGACGGGCAAGCCAATGAGGAGCCGCATTTTAAGCTCCCTGTGCTCAATCTTTCGGTCGATCAGTTGCAGCTCCCCCAAGTAGCTTGCAACGACGCCAATCGCTGCTACCACTGTAAGCACGCCGGCTTTACCGCTATCGTCAACCACGCCAAGTCGCTCGGCTTTCCCACCGTCATCGACGGCAGCAATGCAAGCGATCGCGGTGACTACCGCCCCGGCATGCGCGCGGCAGAAGAGCTCGGTGTACGTTCCCCTCTTATGAAGGTCGGCTTTACCAAGGACGAAGAGCGCGAGCTGTTGCGCGCATGGGGCTATCCCGTTTGGAGCCTGCCGGCGGGAGCCTGTCTTGCCACGCGCGTCCCCACGGGCGAGGAGCTTACGCGCGAGAAGGTCGATTTGATCCGCGCCTGCGAGGATTACCTGCACGAACTCGGTCTGGCGCAGGTACGCGCGCGCTTGGTCGGCGGCTGCATGCACATCGAGGCCGCCCCCGCAGATGTCACCAAGATTGCGGCCCTCGGCGGCGCCGCCGTCGATGCCGAGGGCAAGACCCCGTTGCCCGCCGCCATCGAGTCCGCGCTGCGCAAGCTGGGCTGCGCCCACATCTCCCCCGAGGTCACCCCCTACATCCACGGCAACATGAACCTGTAGGTTGCGCCGTTTTACAAACGGCGCAACTGCTCGGCGCTGCGCGGGCTCCGGGCACGGCAATCTGACGTTCAACTTCACGGGCGCGACCAAAAGGTCAGCGCCCGCTTGTTTCACGTCACCTTACCGCACCCGGAGCCCACTCGCTCGCATATGCTCAACCTGGACTGCGTTAACTGACCTGCCAAAAAGGGACAGGTTTGTTTTGGCAGGTATTATCTGGGGAAACGCCGAATAGCTTTATGTACACAACCGCCGCAGCTCCATATGAGGTAAATGAATCCGTAGCGTTTGTCCCAAATCTTAAGTATTTGTTCGACAGAACGGCCCCTGCCGGCTCCTGCTAGACTGGTAGACTCCCAACCGTCCATCCAGGAGCCTCAATGTCGCGCAAGTCCGCCTACAAGCAAGCACTTTCCATCGGCACCGCCGTGGTGTTGGGGTTTGCGCTGTTTACGGGATCGCTCGACGGAGCTCCCAAGCTGCTGTCGCCGCAAAGCGATGAACAGGCGGCAGCTCTGGCCGAGAAGCAAAACGAGAGTCCCAGCCGCACCGACGACGAGGCGGACTTGGTCGCCCGGCTCGAATCGGGAACAGCGAGCTCCCCGGACTCTCAAAATAGCCAAGACTCTGGCGATGGCTCTGAATCCGCCGCAACCGACACCGGCGACGCTGCCTCCGCGGATAGCGCCGCCACTCCCATCGACGAAGTCGAAAACCCTGACCTCAACCGCGCCCGCGGTGTTTATCTCGGCAGCATTCCCGACTACGCCGGCAACCCCTACGTTGCCCTTCGCGCCGACAGCACGCACCCGTTGGGCATGCCGTCGTTCACGCTCGACGAATACGAACGCGCTGCAGAAGAGGGCTGCTTTAAGAAATTCTCCAAGCTCGATAGCCTGGGCCGCACCCGCAAGGCACTCGCCTGCGTAGGCCCCGAGTCGCTCGGACAGGGCAAGCGCGGCGACATCTCGCGTATCCACCCCGCCGGATGGTATCAGCAGCGCTACGACTTTATTCCAGGCCAGAGCCTCTACAACCGCTGTCACCTCATCGCCTGGTCGCTCTGCGGTGAAAACGCCAATCGCAAGAATCTCCTCACCGGCACGCGCTATCTCAACGAGACGGGCATGCTGCCGTTTGAAGAGCAGGTCCTCGACTACATCCGCGACACGGGCAACCATGTGCTCTACCGCGTCACGCCCATGTACAACGAAGAGGAACTCGTCTGTCGTGGCGTTCGTCTGGAAGCACAATCGGTCGAGGACCACGGTAAGACCCTGTGCTTCCACGTGTACTGCTACAACCTGCAGCCGCACGTGCAGATCGACTACGCCACCGGCCGCAACCAGGCGTCCGGAGACTAGTGCCGACCGCGCCGTCCGTAACCCAAAAAATGATCCGTTTTCCTCCGTCGCATACGGATCGAATAAGGCCGCCCCGGTTACCCAGGACGGCCTTTTCGTCAGCACCTACATTGCAGGCAAAACCACACGTTACTTGGCGCGGCCCTCCTCATAGCGCTCGACCAGTTTGGCCTGAACGTCATAAGGCACCTGCTCGTAGCCTGCGGGCTTCATGGTAAAGTCGCCCGTGCCGCGCGTGATAGAGCGCAGGCGCGTCGAATAATCCGTCAGCTCGGCCAGCGGCGCCTGAGCGATAACCACGGTATCGCCGCGCTCATCGGTCTCCATGCCCGTCACGCGACCGCGCGATGCCGAGATGTCACCCATCACGGCGCCGGCATAGCTCTCGGGGATAGTCACCGTGATTTCCTCGATGGGCTCCAGCACCACCGGGTCGGCATCGGCGCATGCCTTGCGCAGACCGATGCGAGCCGCCGCGCGGAACGCCATCTCGTTGGAGTCGACGCTATGATACGAACCGTCGTACACAGCCACGCGAATGCCCGTGAGCGGATAGCCGGCAATGATGCCGTCCTTCATGGTCTCCTGGACGCCCTTGTCCACGGCGGGGATGAGCGAGCGCGGGATGCGGCCACCCACGACCTCGTCCACAAACTCATAGCCGTCGCTCGTGCCGTCGGGCCCAATGAGCGGCTCCACGCGCAGCCAGCAGTCGCCGTACTGACCGGCGCCGCCGGTCTGCTTCTTGTGGCGACCCTGGGCGCTTGCCGTGCGGCGGATGGTCTCGCGATACGGAATGCGAATCGGAACGCTTTTGGCCACGACCTTGGTGCGATCCTCCAAACGGTTGAGCAGGACCGAAACCTGCGCCTCACCCACGGCGGAGATGATAGTCTGGCCCGTCTCCTCGTCGCGGTCGATGCTCATGGTCGGATCGGCCTTGCAGGCTTTCTCGATAAACGTATAGAGCTTTTCCTCGTCGCCGCGATTCTCGGCCTCGATGGCGATGCGGTACTGCGAGTTGGGGAACTTAAACGCCGCAGCCTCGACCTTGCCGGTAATCGAGAGCGTATCGCCCGTCTCGGCAGCCAGCTTAGGTGCCACGATGATGTCGCCGGCATAGGCATGGCCAACCTCGGTCATGTCGCGGCCGCACATCACATACAGGTGAGCCAGACGGTCGCTCTTGCGCGTGCGGGCGTTAATCAGCTCAAGACCCGGCTCAAGCGTGCCCGTCAGAACCTTGATAAAGCTGATGCGACCCTGCTGCGGGTCGGCCAGCGTCTTAAACACAAACGCCACCGGACGGTCATCGTCACTCGAGATCTTAAGCGAATCGCCGTCGATGAGCGGCATCTCGCCGTAGTCCGTCGGCGCCGGGAAGTACGTGGCGATGTCGTCCATCAGCGAGTTGACGCCCTGTTCCTTAATGCAATCGCCCGCAAAGACCGGCACAAAGATGCGCTCGGCGATCGCTTTCGACAGCAGGCCTTCGAGCTCCTCCTGCGTCAGCGTCTCCTCGCCTTCCAAGTACTTCATCATCAGCTCATCGTCAGCCTCGGCCACCAGCTCGCACAGATGGTCATGGGCTTCCTCGGCCTGGGCACGATACTCCTCGGGAATCTCCGACTCAACGGCTTCGGTGCCGTTGCAATGGCGCGCCTTCATGCGCACCAGGTCGATGATGCCGTCAAAGTCCTCGCCCTCGCCCCAGGGGAGGGTCACGGCGCCCAAGCGCGTGCCAAAGCGCTCCTGCAGCAGGTCCATCGTAGTCGCAAAGCTGGCCTCGGGACGCGACAGGCGGTTTACGAACACCGCGCGCGCCAGGCGCAGGTCCTCGGCGGCGTACCAAAGCTTAACCGTCGTCGGCTGCGGGCCGGCCTCAGCGTCGACCACAAACAGCGCCGTCTCGCAGACGCTCATCGCGGCAAAGGCGTCGCCGATAAAATCGGGGTAGCACGGGGCATCGAGCACGTTGATGCGGGCGCCCTTCCAATCGATCGGCGCGATGGTCGTCGAGATGGAGAATGAACGCTTGACCTCTTCAGGGTCATAGTCGAGCGTGGGCTTGGTGCCGTCGTGGCCACCCAGGCGGGCGGTCTTACCGGAAAGGTGGAGCATGGCCTCGGCGAGTGAAGTCTTGCCCACCCCGCCTTGGCCTACGAGCACCACGTTCCTTACATTGCCGGTCTTGGGAGCACCCATGATGACCTCCTTGCGGGGCCGCGCGCAATGCGCGACGCCAACGGGGAGAGTTCGCGGTCGATGCCGTCCCGGGAGCAGCATGGTCGGCAGCCGAGCCGACTCACCCTCCAAATGTCCTATGCCACCACCCTACCCTCACAGGCGACTGTCCATGCACACCTTTCGGCGCGCGTATGAATACAGGCGGCGAGAGGAAGGGGAACGCATGCGAGGCGATTATTGAACCCCGCGGATGCAAAAACCGCCGCAGATCATAAGACCTGCGGCGGTTTCGCCTCAATAAACAGTTGAGTAAATAGCTGAGCCTATCCCTCGATACGGCTCAAGAACTCGCGGGTACGCTGCTCGCGCGGATGGTCGATGACCTGCTCGGCGGGACCCTCCTCTACAATGCGGCCGCCATCCATAAAGACCACGCGGTCGGCAACGTCGCGGGCAAACTGCATCGCGTGCGTCACGATCACCATCGTCATATTCTGCGCGGCCAGATCCTTGATGACGTGCAGAACCTCGGCCGTCAGCTCCGGATCGAGCGCCGAGGTCGGCTCATCAAAGAATAAGATTTCCGGGTCGAGCGCCAGGGCGCGGGCAATACTCACGCGCTGCTGCTGACCGCCCGAAAGCTCGCAGGGCACCTTGTTCTCGTTACCCGTAAGCCCCATCTGTGCAATAAGCTCGTGCGCGCGGGCCTCCGCCTGCTCGCGCGGGCGCTTAAGCACGCGGATCGGTGCATCGGTGATGTTTTTCATCACGGTATAGTGCGGGAACAGATTGTAGTTCTGAAACACCAAACCAAACCGCGAGCGCGCCTGTTTAGGTACATCGCCCTTTGCGTACACCGCGCCCGAACTCGCATCCGTCGCGACGGCAAGGTCGCCAAACGAGAGCGAGCCACCGTCGAGCGTCTCGAGCAGCGTGGCACAGCGCAGCAGCGTGGACTTACCGCCGCCCGAAGGCCCGATAATCGCCACGACCTCGCCACGCTTAACCTCGAGTGAGATATCCTTGAGTACCTCATTGCCGCCAAACGCCTTACGCGCGTTCGATATATTCATTACCGAATTAATCATGGTAGTAATCCAATTTTTTCTCGGCAGCACCCAACAGCATCTCGACCACAAAGTTAAAGACCCAGTAGATCAGTGCCGCGATTGCAAACGGCACCATGCTCACCTGCGAGGCGACCAGCGCCTTGGCCGTCGAGAACATCTCGCCCACGCCGATGGCGAACGCTAGCGACGTGTCCTTGACCAGCGTGATGATCTCGTTGCCCATCGCCGGCAAAATGCGCTTGGCGACCTGCGGCATCACGATATACAGAAACGTCTGCATGCGCGAGTAGCCCAGCACCTCGGCTGCCTCGTATTGACCGCGCGGAATGGACTGCAGGCCCGAGCGATAGATCTCGGCAAAGTAACCGGCGTAGTTGATGATGAACGCCACGACGCACGCCGTCCACTTGGAATCGGGCGTGAGCGAAATGCCAAACACGTAGTACGGGGCAAAGTAGATGGCGAACATCTGTAGCATGAGCGGCGTGCCACGCATCACCGAAATATAGATACGCGCGATCCAGCGAAGCGGCGCAATTTTGCTCATGCGCATGAACGCCACGGGGATTCCCAGCGGAATCGACCCGAGCAGCGTCAGCACAAACAGCTGCAAGCTGACCAAGAATCCCTGGCCAAGCATCTGCATCATGACCTGAATAGACAACCCAAGCTCTCTTTCACAACAACAGAACAGCGAACCCAATGTTAAAGCGGGTTTTCCAAGTGCCCGAGTTTGCCGTGAAAGAGGAGCGCCGCGTACTAAATGTACGCTAGCGACGGTTTGAACGGCAAAATCGGGTGCCTGGGAAAGCCACTATTTCAAAACCCAGTTGTCGAAGGATAGACCGTAGCTTGCGTACTTGTCGCACAGGTCCTTGACCGTGCCGTCCTCGTAGAGCGCCTTGAGCGACTCGGTCACGGCATCGGCGGACTTGGTGTCGCCCTTCTTAAAGCCAACGGCGTAGTGCTCGCTAGACAGCGGCTTATCAAGCTGCGTATATGCATCGGGCTTGGCGGCAAGCTGATATTGAGCGATCGAGAGGTCACAGGCAACGGCATCGACCGCGCCACTCTCGAGCTGCATAAAGGCCGTGTTGTACTCGCCGATGGTGTCGAGCGTGGCAAACGTTGCCGCCAAATCCTTCTGGTCGCCCTCGAGCACATCCTGCGCCGCGGAATCGGTCTGGGTAATCACGGTCTTGCCGGCAAGATCGTCCCAGCTCTTGATACCCGCGTCCTTCTTGACCACGAGCACCTGCTCGTTGAGCATGTACGGCTCGGAGAACGTGTAGTCGTCCTCGCGGCCCTCCATGGTAAAGCCGTTCCAGATGCAGTTGATGGCACCCGAGTTGAGCAGCGTGTCCTTGGCATCCCAGTCGATAGCCTCATACTCAACGTCCCAACCCTGCTTGTCGGCAACGGCCTTGGCAAGGTCGAGGTCAAAGCCGGTGTACTCGCCATCGTCGCCCACAAAGCCATACGGAGGATAGGACTTGTCAAAGCCCACCACGAGCTTCTTGGACTCGGCGGCGCCCTTCACGTCCTTGGCTGCGGCAGAGCCAGCAGCGGAGCCCTTGCCGGCACCACCGCCGCAGCCTACCAGGCCAAGGCCAAGCACCGTGGCAAGCGAACCGGCTAGACCAACAAACTGACGACGAGACATATCGGTATTCATGGTATTCCCCCTTGATGGCACTTTAGTTAGGTAAAGTGAGTCATGTAACGTTCAGAATCATACACTCTACCTTGATAAAGTACAAGGGAGGGTTTGCCCGGCGTGGGCGGGGAGCGGCGCGTAATTAAGTTTCCTGCTCTACAGTCCTGCGCAAGACGGAAAGCACATTAAGTGCTTTCCTTTGCGTGCGGAACTCGCGATAAACTTAATTACGCGCCGCTCCCCGCCCACGCCGGGCAAACGTCGTTGGACTTATCGCTGACAGGAAATGGGCGCTTGCATATCGTCCGCTAGCTTGGCACGGTACAATGCTTGCAGCTTTCAATTTGTAAATTAGTGGGGTTAATTCATGGCAGAATCTCGTGCGGAGCGTAGGGCTCGTCGTGCTTTGGTGGAGGCGGCTGAGGGGTCGAAGGAGGAGAAATCTTCTACGAAATCCAAGTCTTCTAAAGCTGCAAAAAGCAAGTCGGCCAAGAGCAAGGCTAAGGCCAAGCGCTCTGGCTCTCGTCAGGGTGGAGATAAGGCGTCTCACGTTCGTTCCAAGGGCTCGCGCAAGGATTCGGCTCAGCCTGCTCGTAAAACTGTGGACCCCAAGTCTCCCTGTTCGATCATGAAATCTTGCGGTGGGTGCACGGCGCTCAATCGTCCTTATAAGAAGCAGTTGGCGGCCAAGCAGGCTGCTATGGAGGAGCTTTTTGCTTCGCTTTGTGAGCGTGAGGGTATCGCCGTTGATCCTATTCGCGGTATGGGCGTCACCCTGGGTGACCCGGGTAAATATCCTGCGCCGCGTGGCTTTCGTCATAAGGCCGCCACTCCCTTTGCTCCCGGTAAGGAGGGCGCTGTCCGTTGCGGTTTCTTTGAGCGCGGCACGCACAGAATCGTTGCCGTACCCGAGTGTCCTGTCGAGGCGCCAGGTGCCCGTCAGATTCTCAACGGCATCGCACGCGAAGCTGAGCGGCTGCATATTCCCGCGTTTAATGAGGACAAGCATCTTGGTCTGCTTCGCTATGCCGTCGTCCGCTGCGGTTGGCGTACCGACCAAGTCATGGTTACGCTCGTGACCGCCCAGCGCGACTTACCGCATGCGCAGGAGTTCTTTGAGGCCGTCGCGGCGCTCGATCCGCATATCGTCACCGTTGCCCAAAATATCAATGGCCGTCCCGGTAACGCCATCTTGGGCGAGGAGACTCGTATCGTCTATGGCGCCGAGTGCATGCGCGACCAGTTGCTCAGTTGCGAATTCGATATCTCCCCTACCGCGTTCTATCAGACCAATCCGCAGCAGACCGAACTGCTCTATCAGCTCGCCATTGACGGCATGGATCTGCAGCAGGGTGACATTCTTATGGACGCGTACTGCGGCAGCGGCACCATCGGTCTGTGCGCCGCGAAGGATGCCCAGGACAGAGGTGTCGGCATTATGCTGCTCGGCGTGGAGCGCAACCCGGCGGGCATTGCCGACGCACGTCGCAATGCCGAACTCAACGGCCTCACCCGCAGCGCTTGGTTTATGGCCGACGACGCCACCGACTACATCCTAGATGCCGCCGATAACAGCGAGCGCGTCGACGTCCTTTCCATCGACCCGCCGCGCGCCGGCTCTACCCCCGAGTTCCTCGAGGCCGCCTGCGCACTTAAGCCGCGCCGCATCACTTATATCAGCTGCAACCCCGTGACCCAAGAGCGCGACCTGCACCACCTCCTCGACGGAGGCTATCGCCTGCTCAAGATCACGCCGGTCGACATGTTCCCCCATACCGACCACACCGAGACTGTCGCGGTCCTCGAGTGCCGCTAATCCACCCCGGTAGATTTTTGGGACAAGAAGGGGGCGGCCCGTCTGGACCGCCCCCTTTCGTTGAACATATGAGTCTCGTTACATCCCCTTGCGCAGGTCGCACACGCCGGCTGCCGCCATTTCGCGCAGCAGCGTCTCGCGATCGCGCGTCACGATCAGATCCAACGGGAAGTGAATCTCGTCGAGCATCTTGCGGGCATGATCGAGCTTGCCAATGGCCATACCAATGTGCGCATCAGTCGACACGCCAATGCCCACGCCCAGCTCGGCGCAACGCTCGGCAATCTTGCGGCATACGGCCCAATGCTCAGTGTCGGCACCGTGCTCAAGACTATGGTTATTGATCTCGATAATCTTGTGCTTGGCCTTGGCCGCCAGCAGCACCTCATCGATATCGAACGGCACGCCCGAACGACCCGTATGCCCAAGCATGAACACCTTGGGGTGCTCCAAGGCATTGATATACATCTCGGTCGTTTGAGCCAGCGTCGCGCCCTCGGCAAACTGCGGATTATGCACGCTTGCCACCAAATAATCCAAATTGCGCGTCACCAAATCGAACAGCGAATGCTGGTGACTGTACGAATCACCGGCAATATCGAACGAAACGGGAATGTCCTCGCCAAACAAGCTTCCGTCCAGCGAAACGATATCGGCCTCGGCGCCGCGAAGCACCAGCACGCCGCTCCAAATGCGCGGCCAGATATCCTGGTTAATAAAGAACTGGAAACTGCGCAGGTCGTTGGGGCAAGCCGTAACCATCGAGCTCAGATGGTCGGCAGATCCGAGCACCTGCAGGCCACGTTCCGCCGCCCAGTACACATTCTCCTCAATGGTTGAATACGCATGCGCGGAGAACAACGTATGAGTATGAATATCACAAGAAAGAAGGTAGGGCATCAGGTCTCCTTGTCCAGTATGGCCGTCGCGTATATTCATTGTACGCATAGCATTCGATGGTCGTAAAACCGCTCCATCCCAACGACACAACGTCCATGACAACGGGGTCTGGCTTAGCACCAAACCCCGTTTCACGTAAAACATTGTAAGCAGAGCGCTTTACTTTTGACGATACTCGTCGGCCAGCTGCTTCCAGGCGGGCAGCGAGTTGACGATAGTCTCGTAGCTCACACAGTAGCCCAAGCGGAACCAGCCCGGCATGCCGAAGCTGTCCGAGGGCACTGCGAGCAGTTCGTACTTCTTCGCGCGCTCGCAGAAGGCGTTCGCATCGGGCTCCAGCGCTTTCACCCATAGGTAGAACGCGCCATCCGGCTCAACATAGGTGTAGCCGTACTCCGCTAGCGCATCGGTAAGCGCCGTGCGGTTGCGTGCATAGGCCTCAACGTCACTCGGCTCATCGATGCAATCGATAATCACGCGCTGGAAGAGCGCCGGTGCGCATACAAAACCCAGCGTACGGGCAGCACCCGCAACAGCCGGCATCAGACGCGCAGCCTGTGGATTGGTGTTGGGAACCAAGATCCAGCCCACGCGCTCGCCAGGTAGCGACAGCGACTTAGAATACGAGTAGCACACCACGGTGTTCTCGTAGATCGAGGGCACCCAAGGCACCTCGGCACCGTACACGATCTCGCGGTACGGCTCATCCGAGATGAGCATAATCGGATTCTCGGGATCGCGCTGAGCGTTGGCTTCACGCAAAACATTGGCCAGTCGCGTCAGCGTGTCGCGCGTATATACGGCACCGGTCGGGTTGTTGGGTGAGTCGATAATGACGGCCGCCGTCTTATCGCTGATCGCCTTGAGCACGTTATCCACGCTCAGCTGGAACGTGTCTTCATCGGCAGGCGCCTCGACACACGTGCAGCCGGCCTTCTCAATCCACACGCGATACTCCGGAAAGTACGGGGCGATAACAATAACCTCGTCGCCCGGGTTCGTAACGGCGTTGAGCGTACAGGTGAGCGAAGCCGCGGCGCCCACCGTCATAAAGACGTCCTTGCCCTCATAGCTCGTGCCAAAGCGGCGGTTGAGCGATTCGGCGACGGCTGCTCGACATTGCGGCAGGCCCGGCGCGGGAGTGTAGCCGTGCAACTGGTCACTCGGCAGCTCCAGGGCCTTCTTAATGGACTCAGCCACAGCAGCGGGCGCCGGAACACTCGGGTTGCCCAGAGAAAAATCGAATACGTTCTCCGCACCGATCTGTGCCTTGCGCACAAGGCCATAGCTAAAAATCTCGCGGATGATAGAGCTCTCTGCACCGCGAGCATACATGGTTTCGTTGATCATCTGTTCCCCTTTCGCATAGGCGCTATTGTACGCTTTAGTCGGGCAAAGCGCCGCAGCAATGTTAATTGGGGACAGACTTAAATGCGTGAAAACGCTCATTTACGTCTGTCCCCAATTAACAGATGGCCCCATATCGCTCAAAAGAAAAGCCTCCACAGGTTTCCCCGCAGAGGCTTTCGCCACAAAGGCTATTTGTCGGCGTCGGTGTCGGCACCGGCATTGGCGGCACAGTCATCGCCGGCATCATCGGATGCGGCTTCGGCATCCTCCTGCATAGCCGCCTGCGCAAAGGCTGCGGCATCAGCCGCCAGCTCCTCCTCGCTCATGCGAGGCGCGCGCTTCTTGGTCGGCATGCCGGCCGCCTTGGCATTGCGCTCCTCCTTGGCCGCCAGGATATCGCCCTCGCGCTCAAGGTAGGCATCCCACTCGTTGTCGAGCAGGGCGCTCACGGCGTCGCCTTCGACGGTCTCGCGCTCAAGCAGCACCTTGGCCATCAGATCGAGCTGATCGCGACGGGCATCCAGGATCTCGACCGCACGACGATGGGCCTCACGCATAATACGCTGAACCTCGATATCGATGCGACGCGCCGTCTCCTCAGAGTAGTCCTGATGATCGGCGTAATCGCGGCCCAGGAACACCTGATGCTGCGCCTCGCCAAACACCTGCGTGCCGAGCTCCTCGCTCATGCCCAGGCGCGTGACCATCTCGCGCGCCATCTTGGTCGCACGCTCCAGGTCGTTGCTCGCGCCCGACGTGATGTCGTCGCACATGAGTTCCTCGGCAACGCGACCGCCCAAGAACACGGCGAGCTCGTCGAGCATCTCGTTCTTGGTCTTGAGGAAGTGATCCTCCTGCGGAAGCTGCAGTGTGTAACCCAAAGCCTGGCCGCGGCTGACGATCGAAATCTTGTGAACCGGATCGGAGTGCTCCAGGATGTGACCCACCAGGGCGTGACCGCTCTCGTGGTAGGCAATCGTGGTGCGCTCGGCCTCGGTCATCACGCGACCCTTGCGCTGCGGACCGGCAATCACGCGCTCCATCGACTCCTCGACCTCGTCCATCGAGATCACGGAACGATGGCGGCGGGCAGCCAGCAGCGCAGACTCGTTGAGCAGATTTGCCAGATCGGCGCCGGTGAAGCCAACGGTCATCTGGGCGAGCTTCTCAAACTTCACGTCCTCGTCCATCGGCTTGTTCTCGGCATGCACGCGCAAGATCTGCTCGCGGCCCTTCACATCCGGACGGTCGACCGTGACCTGACGGTCAAAACGACCGGGACGCAGCAATGCCGGATCCAGGATGTCAGGACGGTTGGTCGCGGCGATCAGGATGACCGACTCGCTCTCCTCAAAACCGTCCATCTCGACCAGCAGCTGGTTGAGCGTCTGCTCGCGCTCGTCGTGACCGCCGCCCAAGCCAGCTCCGCGCTGACGTCCCACGGCATCGATCTCATCGATGAAGATGATCGACGGGGCCTGGGACTTGGCCTCCTTAAAGAGGTCACGCACGCGGCTGGCGCCGACACCCACGAACATCTCGACAAAGTCGGAACCCGAGATGCTAAAGAACGGCACGCCCGCCTCGCCGGCAACGGCCTTGGCCAGCAGCGTTTTACCGGTGCCCGGAGGGCCCACCAGCAACACGCCGCGCGGGATCTTGGCGCCCAGCTTGCGATAGCGATCCGGATCGCTCAAAAAGTCGCGGATCTCCTCGAGTTCCTCGACTGCCTCGTCCACGCCGGCAACGTCTTCAAACTTGACCTTGGGGCGCGTGGCCTCGTTGGTCTTGGCGTTGGTCTTGCCAAACTGCATGTTCCTGTTGTTGGCGCCCATCATCTGGCGCATAAAGTAGAACATGATGGCGATCAGGGCGATCGTCGGAAGCACGCTCATCGCCAGGTCGCCCCAAAAATCGGGATCATTGGTGTTGACGATGTACTTGGTATCGGGGTGCTCCGCCATAAGCTCGGCAAGCGAATCGGAGCCGACATAGGTCGAGGAGAAGCTCTTGAGCTCGCTCGTATCGCCCTTGTCCTTCTTCGTCTTCCAGTAATGACCCGTCACGCTTCCGTCTTGAACCGTATAGGTCAGATCTTCGACGCGATCCTGCTTGATGGCGCTGACCATCTCGCTCGTCGCGAGCTTTACGGTATTGCTGGAATTGGCAAAGCCGGAGCCCATGTTAAAGAAGGCGTAGCCCAGGAGCGCGCAAGCCAAAATAAAATACAGCCAGCCCGTACGCGTGGGCTTCTTGCCTCCGGGCACCCCCGGGATCTTAGGCTCCCGGGGAGTCTGGGAATTGTTATCGTTACGGTCGTCGGGCATCTTACGAATAAACCTCCGGTTTCAAAATGCCCAGATACGGAAGGTTACGATAGCGCTCGGCATAGTCGAGGCCGTAGCCCACCACAAAGGCATCGGGGCAATGGGTTCCAACATACTTGGGCGTGACGGCCGAGGTACGGTCCTCAACGTCCTTCCACAGGAAGGCAGCGACCTCCAGAGAAGCGGGCTTGCGGCTCTCGAGGTTCTTCATCAGATACTTGAGCGTCAGGCCCGAGTCCAGAATGTCCTCGACGATCAGCACGTCGCGACCGCGGATGTCGATATCCAGGTCCTTAATGATACGCACGATACCCGAGGACTTCACACCGTTGCCATAGCTCGAAACAGCCATGAAATCGATGTTGGTCGGCAGCTCGATCTTGCGCATCAGGTCGCCCATAAAGACCACAGCGCCGCGCAGGACCGCAATCAGCACCAGATCCTTACCCGCGTAGTCGCGAGTAATCTGCTCGCCTAGGCGAGAGACGATACCGTCGATATCCTCCTGCGTAAACAGAACCTTCTCGATATCCGGATGTTGAGAAGCCATGACAACCCTTTCTTGTGCTTATCGCCCACACACCGCCGTATGGACGCGAACTTCACATTCTAGCAGCGCACGGGATATATTTTCCAGCCCATACGCCATCAGCGCGGGAATACCGTCAACGTCGCACAGAATAGCTGGCGTGGGACGCTATTCCGCATCGACCACACGAAGCAGATACGCCACGCGCGTTGCGGCCGTGCATTTAAAACGCTCGTCCGTGCGAACGCCTGCGACCCATACCACGGCACCTCCCGGAGCCGTTCTCACCACGGGAACGCCTGCGCGCTCAGAAACAGGAATACGAGCCTCGTTGAGTAGGTCGGATACCTTCTTACTTCGCCCACTCATGCCCAACGGACACATCACATCCCCCGGCACGGGACCGTCTACCCACAGACGCGCCAAACGCGCCTCGGCGGGAATCTCCCCGCGCGAGCCGGCGAGCATCCGTTCGCTATCGCGATCGGCAAAGCCCAGCGTCGCGGCATCCACCATAGCGGCCACCCCTCCGGCGCCCGCGAGTTCGCGGGCACGGCGCACAATATCACACCCCGGCTCGACGGCCATCGGCTCTGCCACCAGGATGCGGCCCGCCCCCAGCGGCAATCGACCGGGAATGGCGACCCAATCGGCAACTAACCCCTCGCGCGCCGCCGGGGCCTTGAATGACAGCATGCCAAACTCCACGCGCGCATCGATTCCCGCCGGCAGCGTGACCGAACCCGAGCCTTCGGCGACACAGGCGAGCACGCGCTCCACATGCCGCATCTCCGGGCGAGCGTCGGGGTCGATACGCTTAATTGCCAGTCGCACCATGCGCCGGGCAATCACCACCTCGGCCGCGGCCAGTCGGCGGGCGTCAAGGACCAATGCACCCGCCGCCTCCTTACGCAGGCAGCTTCGAAACGCCTGTGCGGAAAGCTGGGAAAGAAAGGCGTCCTCATCGCCTAGGATCTCGCAGGCGGCGCCAATCGTCTTACAGACGCTCGCGTTACGCTGCGCCACCACCGGCATCACCCGATGGCGCACGTAGTTACGCAAGTACGACACGTCCTCGTTGCTCTCGTCTTCTCGCCACGGCTGACCATGCACCTGCAGATAGCCTACGAGCTCATCATGAGTCAGGTCGAGCAAGGGACGCACCACGATATTCCTCCGGCGAGGAATGCTCGATAGACCGGCGGGCCCCGAACCCTTAATCGCGTTCATCAAAAACGTTTCCGCGCGATCCGAAGACGTGTGCGCAGTGCAGATACGAGCCGCCGTTCGCGGTGCCCCCGTCTGGGCGCAGAGCTCGCGAACATACCTCCGCGCCGCGGCATAGCGTACCTCGCGGGCAGCCGCCTCGATATTGCCCGATTCATCATCAAAATAGGCATGCTCAACACACAGCGGCAAGCCATATTGTGCGCATAGGCCGCGCACAAAGGCCTCGTCGCCATCGGACGCCTCGCCGCGTAGATGATGGTTCACATGCAGCACGTGCAGCCGCTCGCGCGCGATGGGGGCTACACCACGCCCATCCAGAATATCCAACTTTGATGTGCACGCCATAAGGAGCAAAGCCGTCGAGTCCGCACCACCTGATACCATGAGCACCACGGGGGCAGCCGTCTGCCGCGTTGCCAGGGCTTTATCATCAGCCCGCGATGCGGCATGATGTCCGTAATGCTGAGATACCGTTGGCATTTGCTTCCTCCTCTATTCGTTCGCACCCATTGTATCCTTTGGAATCTTATGTCTCGTCTGCACCTTCATATCCTTGGCAGCGGCTCAAAAGGCAACTGCGCGCTCATCGAAGGCCCCCGGGGGCTTATCATGATTGACGACGGTCTTTCTCGCCGCGAGACATTAAAGCGCATGACAGAACTGGGGCTCTCGGCAGACAACGTCTCGGCTCTTCTCATTACTCATGAGCATACCGATCACATCAAGGGCCTCGATGTCTGGTGCAAGCACTGGCACGGCCCCCTCTTTGCCAGCAGGGGCACACTTTCGAGCAAAGAAAATCTTTCGCATCTGCCTGTCGAGGAATTCGATCCCGGTGACACCCTATCCATTGCCGGCATCCAGGTGCAAACCTACTCAACATCACACGATGTCATAAATCCAGTCGGCTATCGATTCGACGCCCTCGATGATTCCATCGGCTTTGCCACCGACACCGGTGAGCTATCGAGCCAAGCCATGAACACCCTCGAAGATTGCCGAGTCCTCGCACTCGAAAGCAATCACGATGTGACCATGCTGCGCGAGGGAGAATATCCCCGCTTTCTTCAGGAGCGCATCCTGTCCACAAAGGGGCACCTTTCCAACAGCCAGGCCGCCGAAGCCGCACAAGAACTTGTTACCGAACGCACCGAACAGCTCATCGCCATGCACATCAGCCAGGACAATAATCGTCCAAGCCTTACCGTCAAAAGCTATGCCAACGCACTTGATGCAAGCCTCGATGATGAGCTCGGCAGCTCTGCCACCCTTCTTCAAGGGTCACGGAAGCTCACGATACGCCCTGCAAGTCAATATCAACCGACAACTATTCAATAGCCCACTCAAGACAAAAAAGGGGGCTGGGAATCACTTCCCAGCCCCCTTAACTCATACTCTCGATTGGAGCAGAGCCACCATTAATCGATAGAGATCTTCGTAACGTTCTTCTTCTCGACGATCTTGGGAACCGTAACGGTCAGGATGCCGTCAGCGTACTTAGCCGAGAGGCCCTCGCTCGAAGCGTCCTTAAGATACACGCCACGCGTCGCGCTGTACGAGCTGAACTCCTTCTGCAGGAAGTTCTTGCCCTCGTTCTCCTCGTCTTCCTCGACATTCACGCTAATGGACAGACGGCCCTCGTTAAGCTCGACATCGATATCGTCCTTGGCAACACCGGTCAGATAAGCCTTGACCTCATAGCCATCGCCCTTATCCTCAACGTCAACGGGGAACGCCTTAGAGGCAATCGAGTTGTTCGCTAGGTCGCTCATATCATCAAACAGATCGAACAGCGAGCTTGCAGAGGGACGAACGCCAAAAACCGAACGATAAGGAACCATGCTTGCCATGTTTACCACTCCTTTATAGGACTGCCGAGTCATCTTCTAGGTGACTGGGACTTCTTTTGACGCTCTTATATATGCCCACCCAGTGCTCATATATACATCGACTATAAAGTTTTTTGAGTCCAGTACTATAAGCATATCTAAGTGTGTATGACTCAGGTTTTAGTAAGGTTAAGGTTCTTTGAACCAGAGCTCAAATAACGAGTATGTCCACAGCTACAAATAACAAGGGGCTTACAATGAGCGCGTATACGTTGTTGGTAACGAGCTAAAGGGCATCATGGACGACAAAAACCAGAACAATAAGTTTATACCGACGCGGGGGGAAGATACTTCCACGCAGCCGCCACGGTTCCATCGCCCCCACATCTCGCAAGAGCCCATTAATGATCCGGAGCCCGAGTATGTGACGAGAAATCGATATCAAACGATCGAGGATGCCCAGACGGGACGTAAGCATATGGGCGTCGCATCGAGCGATCCCGTATATCTGAAAGATGCACCGTTATCAAAAAACAGCGCAATCAATGACAACCCGACGAAAACATCCAAAACTCGACAGCAAAGAGGTCCTCGACCTAAGCAAACCTTAACGCATTCGGCTCGTTATCTCGAGACGCCAAAACAAGGGAAAACGATCTTCGTTTCGTCAAGTAAACGACGTAAGCAACATCGACTGACAATTCTGCTTTTGATCATTGTGGTCATAGCAATTGCCCTTGTGATTCGATTTATTGTCTTTAAATAAAAGTTCATTACCCATAAGCCCAACCGAGTCACGGGTGAAATGCAGCTACATTGAGAAGTGTTAACGCAAAAAGGGGGGGAGGCCGCGAGGCCTCCCCCTTCTTCAATCTCGATGACGGCTCGGTGCCGTCCACCGGTCAGCGGCGCCCTGGCCTCCCACGGGCTGACC
>UQLA01000006.1 GCA_900541745.1 uncultured Collinsella sp.
TCCGCACATGTGCGGATGAATGTGGGAGGTGTTCGGATAAAGTCGATAATCAAGGATTGGCTCCGTTTACGGATTGACTTGTATTTATGCTCGCAATTGAGCCCGAGGTTGGCTACACTATGCCTTGACCATTAAAGGGGTACGAGATACCCACATGGAATTACATAGCTGCCAATGAGTAGTACTTCCTGTGGGTGTCTGGTTCCGCTTTGAGCGGTCGGGCATCTATTTTTTTGACTGTGTCAGCAGTCAAGACATGTGAGGAAGGAGATCGATGGGCACGACTTCCCCCAAGGCGGTCATCATGGACGAGACCGCCGTCAACCGAGCGATGACCCGCATCGCGCACGAGATTCTCGAGCGCAACGAGGGCTGTGAAGACCTCGCTCTGGTCGGCATCGTCACGCGCGGCGACCTTCTGGCAAAGAAGCTCGCCGAGGCGATCAAGGAGATCGAGGGCGTCGACGTTCCGCTCGGCAGCCTGGACATCAGCTTCTATCGCGATGACTATGCGACCAATTTCGCTCCCGCGATCCACGCTACCAACATTCCCTTCAGCGTCGACGGCAAGCGCGTCGTGTTGGTGGACGACATCCTGTACACGGGTCGTACCATCCGCGCCGCTCTGGACGCCGTTATGGACCTGGGCCGTCCGAGCCGAGTCGAGCTGGCAGTTCTCGTTGACCGCGGTCACCGCGAGCTCCCTATCTCGCCGGACTTTGTCGGCAAGAACGTTCCCTCGTCGCACGAGGAGAACGTGCACCTATATATGAAGGAAGTCGACGGCCGTACCGCCGTCGAGATCAACGACGTCGCGCCGGGTTCCCACGTGGGCTCCGCGCCGCTGGGAGGTGAGTAGTACCGTGGCGTTCAACCATAAGCACCTGATCGACATTACCGAGTACTCCGAAGAGGACATCAAGCTCATCCTCGAGACCGCCAAGGCGTTCTCCGAGGTCAATGAGCGTGCCATCAAGAAGGTCCCCACGCTCAAGGGCAAGACCATCGTCAACATGTTCAACGAGCCCTCGACGCGTACCCGCAGCTCCTTCGAGCTCGCCGAGAAGCGTCTTTCTGCCGACAGCCTCAACTTCGGCGGCTCCTCGACCTCCACGGTCAAGGGCGAAAGCCTCGTCGATACCGTCGAGACCCTCAACGCTTACAAGATCGACTGCATCGTCGTGCGCGACAAGCACGCCGGCGCGCCCTACATCGTCACGCAGAACTCGCCCGCGAGCGTCATCTGCGCCGGCGACGGCAAGCACAACCACCCCACGCAGGCTCTGCTCGACCTGTACACCATCTGGGAGCACAAGGGTGACTTCCACGGTCTGAAGGTCGCCGTCGTCGGCGACATCTCCCACTCCCGCGTTTGCGGCTCGCTGATCCCCGCCCTCAAGATCATGGGCTGCGAGACCTACGCCGTCGCCCCCGGCACGCTGCTGCCGCCGGCGCCCGAGGTTCTGGGCTGCGACCACGTGACGAGCGACCTCGATTCCGTCCTGCCCGAGCTGGACGTCGTCTACATGCTGCGCGTGCAGCAGGAGCGCCTCGAGGGTGCCCCGTTCCCCACGATTCGCGAGTACCACAAGCTCTTCGGTCTGACCAAGGACCGCGAGAAGCTCATGAAGCCCGACGCGATCATTTGCCACCCGGGCCCCATCAACCGCGGCGTCGAGTTCGACTCCTATATGGCCGACCACCCGCAACGCTCCGTCATCTTGGAGCAGGTCTACGCCGGTATCTGCGTGCGTATGGCTATCCTGTATCTGCTGCTTGGAGGTGCCGATAATGGCCTTGCTTCTTAAGAATGCCCACGTCGTCGACCCGTCCGTCGAGCTTGACGGTGTCGTTGACGTCCTGATTGACGGCGATAAGATCGCCGAGGTCGGCGAGAACCTCGCCGCCGAGGGAGCCGAGGTCCGCGACCTTTCCGGTAAGTACCTCGTCCCTGGCCTGGTTGACATGCACGTCCACCTGCGCGAGCCAGGCTACGAGGTCAAAGAGGACATTGAGAGCGGCACCCGCGCAGCTGCCAAGGGCGGCTTCACCGGCGTGTGCGCCATGCCCAACACCGACCCTGTTACCGATAACGGTACCGTCGTTGAGTTCGTTAAGTCCCGCGCTGCCGAGGTCGGCCACTGCCGCGTCTATCCTTCTGGCGCCATGACCCGCGGCCTTAAGGGCGAGGCTATGTCCGAGATGGGCGATATGGTTGCCCACGGCGCCGTCGCCTTCACCGACGACGGTCGCGGCGTGCAGGGTGCAGGCATGCTCCGTCGCTGCATGGACTACGGCAAGATGTTCGGTAAGGTCTTTATGAGCCATTGCCAGGACGAGGACCTGGTCGGTCACGGCCAGATCAACGAGGGCAAGGTCTCTACCCGTCTGGCCCTCGAGGGCTGGCCGGCGGCTGGCGAGGAGCTGCAGATCGCTCGCGATATCGAGATCGCCAAGCTGACCGGTGCCAAGCTGCACATCCAGCACATCTCCACCGCCCATGGCTTGGAGCTCGTGCGTGCCGGTAAGGCTGCTGGCGTGCAGGTCACCTGCGAGGCCACCCCGCACCACATGTTCCTGACCGAGAACGACCTGGACGAGACCTACAACACCTCGCTCAAGGTCAATCCGCCGCTGCGCACCGAGAAGGATGCCGAGGCCATCCGTCAGGGTGTCATCGACGGCACCGTCGACGTTATCGTCACCGATCACGCTCCCCACACCCCGTGGGAGAAGGCCCGCGAGTTCGAGCTTGCGCCCTTCGGCATGATCGGCCTCGAGACCTCGCTGGCGCTCGTGCTCACCGAGCTGGTCAACACGGGCAAGATGAGCATGGGCCGCATGGTCGAGCTCATGGCCATCAAGCCGCGCGAGATCCTGGGTCTGGACCAGGTTCAGGTCAAGGCGGGCTCCGTTGCCGACCTGACCGTGTTCGATCCCACCGCCACCTGGACGGTCGGCGAGGACGGCTACGAGTCGCGCGCCGAGAACTCCGGTTTTGCCGGCCGCACGCTCACCGGTCGTGCCACTGACGTGTTTGTCGGCGGTAAGCAGACGCTTGCCGACGGCTGCATCTGCTAGCATAGCCTTATCGCTTTTGTGCGCGGCGCCCTTGCGGTGCCGCGCTTTCTGTTCGCCTGAACCATGCAACCGCATGGGGGATTGGAGCGTCTATGCCCACACCTTCCACTGCACGCATGCACGACTTTGAGGTCGTCTCGAACCAGGAGATCGCCGACGGCATCTTCTCGCTCGTTATCTCGGCCCCCAAGCTTGCAAGTGCGCTCAAGCCCGGTCAGTTCGTGAATATCGCCGTGCCGGGCGATGCTTCCTCGCTGCTTCGCGTGCCCCTGAGCTTCTATCGCGCCGACGCCGAGGCCGGCACCGTCGAGCTGTGGTACGCCGTCGTGGGCGATGATACCCGCCGTCTGTCACAGATGGCCCCCGGCTCCACCTCTAACTTGCTGGGCCCTGGCGGCCGCGGCTGGCTCGTGCCCGAGGGCACCAGGAAGGCGTTGCTCGTCGCCGGCGGCATTGGCGTTCCGCCCGTGCTCTGCCTGGCCGGCATGCTTGCCGAGCAGGGCGTGGACGTTGACGTGTGCCTGGGCTTTGGCACCGCGTCCAAGGCCGTGGGCGTCGACGAGTTCCGCGCGCTGGGAGCCACGGTCAATGTGTGCACCGACGACGGCTCGTTGGGCACGCACGGCTTCTGCACCGATCCTGCCGCCGAGCTGCTCGGCGAGGGCGGTTACGACTACGTCGCCAGCTGTGGTCCCGCCGTTATGATGAAGAAGGTCGCCGCCGCTGCCGCCGAGGCCGGCGCGTACTGCGAGGTGTCGCTCGAGCGCATGATGAGTTGCGGCTTTGGTGCCTGCAACACCTGCAATGTCGAGACGGTCGACGGTATGAAGGGCGCCTGCATGTGCGGCCCCGTGTTTGATGCTTCCAAGGTGGTGGTCTTCTAGTGGGTACCGTGAACATGGCCGTCGATTTCGGCGGCGTCAAGATGCAGAACCCCATCAACACCGCAGCCGGTACCTTTGGCTACGGTTGGCAGTTCCAGAACTTCTTCGATGTCTCCCAGCTGGGTGCCATCACCACCAAGGGCTGCGCTGCCGAGCCCTGGCCCGGCAATCCCGCACCCCGCATGGCCGAGATCCCCGGCGGCATGATCAATTCCGTGGGCCTGCAGAACCCCGGTGTGGCCGCTTTCGCCCGCGAGTCCGGTCCGTGGCTCGAGCAGCTCTCCAAGGACGGTTGCCAGGTCATTTGCCAGGTTGCCGGTCATTCCGTGGACGAGTTTGTCCGTGCGCTCGAGATGTATGTCGAGCTGTGCCCCTGGGCTGCCGGCTATGAGATCAACGTGAGCTGCCCCAACATTGCCGCCGGCGGTGCCGCCATGGGCTCCACGCCCGAGGGCGCCTCTGGCGTCATGGCCGCCTGCCGCAAGGTGACCGACAAGCCGCTGTTTGTGAAGATGGCCCCGGTCAACGTCGCCGAGATCGCCAAGGCCCTCGAGGCCGCAGGCGCCGACGGCCTTTCGGTCATCAACTCCATCCAGGGTATGGCCATCGACGTTCACACCCGCAAGTCGCGTGTGGCCAAGCCCAAGGGCGGCCTTTCGGGCCCGCTGTGCCACCACATCGCCGTGCGTATGGTCTGGGAAGTCGCTCAGGCTGTCGATATCCCCATCAACGGCGTCGGCGGCGTCATGACCGGTGAGGACGCGGCCGAGTTTATCCTGGCTGGCGCCACCTGCGTATCGGTCGGTATGGCCAACTTCGTCGATCCGTGCGCTTCGCTCAAGATCGCGCGCGAGCTCGAGGCCTGGGCCGAGTCCCAGGGCGTGAAGGACATTAACGAGCTGGTAGGTGCTTTCGAATGCTAGAGACCGATGCCCGCGACCGCGTTATCGTCGCCCTCGACTGCGACCGTGAGCGTGCGCTTGAGCTCGCCCATGAACTTTCGGGCCATGCCGCTTGGCTTAAAGTGGGCATGACGCTCTATTACGCCGAGGGTCCCGAGATCGTCAAGACGTTCAAGGAGCTGGGCTTTAAGGTCTTCCTTGACCTTAAGTTCCATGACATTCCGCATCAGGTGCGCGGTGCCGCTCGCTCGGCCTCGCTTGCCGGTGCCGACCTGCTTTCGGTTCACGGCTTGGGTTCGGGTGCTATGCTCGCCGCCTGCCGTGAGGGTGCCGAGGAGGCACGCGAGGATCGAGCCAAGCTCGTCGCCATCACCGTGCTTACGAGCATGAATCAGGATGCGCTGACCGAGATCGGCGTCGAGTCGCCCGTTGCCGAGGAGGCCGCCCGTCTGGCAAAGCTCGCCCAGGCCAACGGTATCGACGGTATCGTGTGCTCGCCGATGGAGGCTCATGACATGCGTGAGCTGCTGGGTCCCGATGCGCTGATTGTGACCCCGGGCGTGCGTCCGGTTGGTGCTGCGCTGGGCGATCAGTCCCGCGTTGCCACGCCTTCCCAGGCTATCGAGCGCGGCGCGAGCCATATCGTGGTGGGCCGCCCCATTACCGGCGCCGACGATCCGGTTGCCGCGTTTGACGCTATCGTTGCTGAGCTGGTCGAAAACGTCGCGTAAAAGATTCCCTTAAGTCACCACTTTTTGGTTTCAATAGCACAAATTAGCCCCTGTGCCTGCGTAAACTTTCCCATCCTTTGTGTGGAATCGCAGGTCGGGGGCTCATCTTTTAGCGCGATATATTGCACTTTTTGCGGGTATCGTCTAACCTATGGAGCCGCGATTGAGCATTTTGTACGTTTTACGTGCTAAAATGCCAAATATTGAATCAGATATAACCCAACTATTTGGAGGTACGAATGGCACTCCCTCAGCTTACCGATGAGCAGCGTAAGCAGGCTCTTGAGAAGGCTGCCGCCGCACGTCATGCTCGCGCAGAGCTCCGTGAGCAGATCAAGAAGGGCGAGAAGTCCCTCGAGTCCGTGCTCAACTCCGATGACCCCATTGCTTCTCGCATGAAGGTTTCCACCCTCATCGAGTCTCTCCCCGGTTACGGCAAGGCTAAGGCCGCCAAGATCATGGAGGAGCTCGGCATCTCCGCTACCCGTCGCGTCCAGGGCCTTGGCGTCCGTCAGCGCGAGCAGCTCCTCGAGCAGCTGACCAAATAAGTGAGCGCTCAGGATTCAAAGCTCTTTGTGATTTCTGGACCGTCAGGCGCGGGCAAGGGCACGCTCGTCACTCGTGTGCGCGAGCGTCGCTCTAACCTGGGCCTGACGGTTTCGGCTACCACGCGAGCCCCACGCAAAGGTGAGGTCGACGGCGTCAATTACTTTTTCCTGACGCGCGAGGAGTTCGACCGCCGCGTGGCAAACGGTGAGTTTGTTGAGTGGGCCGAGGTCCACGGTAACTGCTACGGCACGTTGGTGAGCGAGGTTCAGTCCAAGCTCGCCTCTGGTTCGTCTCTCATCTTGGAGATCGATGTCCAGGGTGCTCTGCAGGTTAAGGAGCGTTTTCCCGAGGCCGTGCTGATCTTTATCAAGCCACCCTCGCTCGAGGTACTCCGCGAGCGTCTGGTCGGTCGCGGTACCGAGACGCCCGAGACGATTGAGCTGCGTATGGCAAACGCCGCCCATGAGCTTGCCCTTGCCGACCGCTACGACGACGTCGTGGTGAATGACGATCTCGACCGCGCGACCGACGAGCTCGTTCGCGTTCTCGATATGCATGATAGGATCTGAGGTCCGTGTCCGTTGTAAAGCCTTGCATTGACGATCTTCTGGAGAAGACCGATCACAACCGCTTCCTGCTCGCTTCGCTTGCCTCCAAGCGTGCCTGCGACATCAATAGCATGCTGCGTGGTCAGCATAACCGCGTGCTTGCCGTTCAAGATGTCGACGACATCACCATCGCGCTCTCCGGCGCCGATACCATCTCGATGGCTATGGACGAGATCGTCGACGGCGATATCTCCTACGACGAGGCCCGTTACGAGAAGGCGCTCGGCCATAAGGTTGCTGAAGCCTAAATGGCAGCTCGCGTCTGCCTGGTCCACTATCACGAGGTTGGACTGAAAGGCAAGAACCGCGCACATTTTGAGCATATCCTCATGGATAACATTAAGGCGGCTTTGGCCGCCTTTTCCGTGAACGCCGTGTCTCGAATTTCCGGTTATATCCTCGTGACCTTTAACGAGCATCAGGCCGACGAGGCGGCGCGTGTCATCCGCACCGTCCCCGGTGTTGCCCGTGTGTCCCTGGCGTACCACACCAACCGCGATCCGCAGGAGTACTGCGCCGCCGCCGTCAAGGCGCTGCGCGAGTTTGGCCCCTTCGATTCGTTTAAGGTTCACGCCAAGCGCTCCAATACCGACTATGAGCTCACCTCGATTGATATCAATCGTCAGGTGGGCGAGGTGCTGTGCGAGGCCTTCCCCGATAAAAAGGTTCAAATGCACGACCCCGATGCGATGGTGCACGTACTGGTGGTCCAGGGTAGCGTTTACGTGTACGCGCGCTCCGAGCGCGGCGTGGGCGGTCTGCCGGTGGGCTCCGCCGGCAAGGTCGTGACGCTTCTGTCGTCGGGCATCGATTCTCCGGTGGCGACCTGGATGCTCGCGCGTCGCGGTGCGGTGTGCGTGCCGGTACATTTCTCCGGTCGTCCGCAGACTCCCGATACGAGCGAGTATTTGGTGCAGGACATCATCCGTGCGCTTGAGCCGGGTGTCCAGATTGGCCGCCTGTACGTGGTGCCGTTTGGCGATTGCCAGCGTGAGATTTCCGTCACCTGCCCCAGCAACCTGCGCGTGATCATGTATCGCCGCATCATGTATTCGGTTGCCGAGCGCATTGCGCATATCGAGGGCGCCAAGGCCATCGTGACCGGTGAGTCGCTCGGTCAGGTCGCCTCCCAGACGCTCGAGAACATCATGGCCGTCAACGAGGCCGTGAAGATTCCCGTGTTCCGTCCGCTCATCGGGTCCGACAAGCAGGAGATCATTGCGCGCGCTCAGGAGATCGGCACGTTCGATATATCTACTGAGGCAGCGCCCGACTGCTGCACGCTGTTTATGCCGCGTCGTCCCGAGACGCACGCCAAACTCGATGCCGTGCATGAGGCCTGGGAGCTGTTCGACCACGAGGAGATGATCGAGCGCCTGCTTAAGCAGACCGAGTACATCGACTTCTCCAGCAACACCTATAAGGCCCCTAAGACCTTAAAACGCAAACATTCGGAGCTTGCTCCGCGTGAGATTTACCAAGATCACGAGTAATTGCCTGCATAGACCGACGATGCGCCTGTATCGTCGGTCTTTTGCTATCTGGGCAAATGATGTCAAGATGTTCATTCGCTGACGCGTGACTGAATAAATGGACATGTTCGCGCAAGGTTTTGGTCGGTATTTGGTTTGACCGCGAAAACTAGTGTGGACGTGCGGAAGCTGCGACGCTCGTTTCCTGACACGATGGTGTTGGGAGGTGTTTGCTATGGCGCAGCGCGAGCAACACGAACGGGTTAAACGGATGGACCGCTGGGCGGGCAAGTTGCTCGGGCATAAAGCGGTGGTGGTGGCGATTCTGGTTGTCATTGCCGCCGCGAGCGGTTTGGCGATGGCAAGTTTTGGTGGCCACTCCAGTAGCGTGTCGTTTGAGCGTAGTGATGAGGCGAGCGTCTCGGATGTGCACGGGGCCGGGGATGCGTCTTCTGATGATGAGTCTTCGGCCAAGAGTTCCTCTGCTGCGGAGGTGTACGTCGATGTGGATGGCGCCGTTGTGAGGCCTGGCGTGTATCGGCTCAAAGATGGAGCACGGGTGTCCCAAGCTATCGATGCCGCCGGAGGGCTTACGGCCGAGGCGGATGTGACAGGGCTTAATCGGGCATCCAAGGTCGCAGACGGACAAAAAATATACGTACCAAAGGTGGGGGAGCAGCAGACGGTTTCCGCGGACGGTGGAGCCGATGGCGGAGCTGTCTTGGCTTCGGGCGCGAATGATGTGGCAGGGCTCGTCAACATCAATACGGCGAGCGCGGCGGAACTGCAGACGCTCTCGGGCATTGGGCCTTCTATGGCTCAGTCGATTATCGACGAGCGGACAAAGAACGGTGCTTTTGCCTCAGTCGATGACCTGATGCGCGTATCGGGAATCGGTGAGAAAAAGCTTGCCAAAATCAAAGATTGTATCTGCGTATGAGCACGCCCAAGCGCGAGCATGTGATGCCACCTCGGCCATTGATGCCGTGGACGATGGCACTTTGTGCCGGCTTGTGTGTGAGCTGTAGCTTGGTACTTAACCTGGTGGCCGATTTGCTACTGGGAGAGTGGGCAGCGCCTGTCATGTTGCTTATGGCCATTCCCGTTGCGGCTGCGGCTTGCATCGTATTGGCTCGGTCCTGTATGCGCCTTGTGCGGTGGAGACGATGGCTCTATGCCGCGGCCCTTGGCCTCGTGGCGGGGGCGGTCGTGTCCGCGGGCTGGGCGATCGGGGCGGTACGTGCTTCGAGGGCACTGGATAATCGGGCCGCGAGCAGTCTCGAGTTTGTTGTGCACGGCGACCCGTCCATCAATGACGGTGCGTACTCCTATACCTGCGATGCGTATGCGGGCGAAAAGCGTTTGGGTCAGGTGCGGCTGTCGTGTGATCGCGAGCTCGGCGTCGGTTCGCATGTACGTGCTATCGGTCGAATTTCGCGCTTTGAGAACGACGCGTACGGGCGCTCGCGCGTGCTTCGAGGCGAGGTACGCAAGGTTAAAGCCGTTCGGATTGTGTCGGTCGATGAGGGCTCTCCGGGGCCGCTGCTTCGGCTGCGAAATGGTCTGCTTGCGTCCATCGCGCCTGCGACCGACCCGGCGCGTTCGCTCATTGCCGGTGTCGTCTGCGGTCGTTCGGCCGAGCTGCGCGCCCAGCCGGCGGGCGACTGGTTTTCGGTAACGGGCACCGCGCATCTTATCGCTGTCTCGGGCAGCCATCTTGCCATCGTGGGGTTTGTGATTGAGAGCGCCCTGCAAAAGACGCGCCTCTCTCGTGGGCTTCAGCGGGGGCTGTTGGTGCTGGCCCTTGCTGCCTATGCCGTCTTTACGGGCGCTTCGCCTTCGGCCGTGCGCGCGTGCTGTATGGTGGCGGCGACGCTTGTCGCCAACGGCGCCGGACGTCGTCGGCATGGCCTCTCGGCTCTGTTTGTGACCATGGCAATCTTTGTGTTGCTGCGTCCGACGGTATTGTTTGAGATGGGTTTTCAGCTTTCGTGCGCCAGCGTATTTGCCATCCTTTGTTTTTGCCCCTACGCCACCTACGCCTTGGTTGAGCTGGGCGTGCCCTCGGGGGTTGCCAGTATTTTGTCCGTCACACTGTGCTCGCAGCTGGCGACTCTTCCCGTTACCATTCCTACATTTGGGACGTTTTCGCTCATTGCCCCGCTCGCAAACGCCGTGATCGGTCCGGTGATAAGCGTGCTGCTCGCATCGTCGGTCGTGCTGGTGCCCTGCTCGCTTGTGCCGCTGTTGAGTCGCGTGGCTCTCGTGGTGCCCATGATTGTCGCTCGTTGCGCGCTGTTCTTTGAGCAGCTTTTTGCTGCTGTTCCGGGCGCATCCGTTACTGTGCCGCCCGATACGGTCTGGGTATACGTGGTGCCGTTCGCGCTGGCGGTCCTCTTGGTCTGGTGGCCACGTCCCCGCGCACGCCCCATGGCGGCGGGGCTTGCATGCCTGGTGCTCTTGGCTGCGATTCCGTACGTCTACTGGGATCGATTCGCGTCGCCTTCGGTGACGGTGCTCGATGTGGGGCAGGCCGATGCGATTCTTATCCGCCAGGGTGGCGCCGTGGCGCTCGTGGACTGTGGGCTCGATGAGCGCGTGGTGTCGGCGTTGGTTCGCAATAACGTGCACCATATCGACGCCGTCTTTGTGACGCATTGGGATGAGGATCACTGGGGTGGTCTGCCTGCCGTGCTCGAACAGTTTTCGGTCGGAACGATTGCCGTGGCGGCGGATGCGCTGGAGGATGCTCCTGCCGAGGTATTGAGCCGACCTGGCGTGGAGTATCGGCAGGTGCGCCGTGGGGATACGGTCGACATCGGCTCATTTTGCGCCCGCGTGATGTGGCCATTCGAGTCCGTGGATGGCGAGGGCAATGAAGACTCGCTTGTCTTGCTGCTCAGTTATGTCCAAGGAGGCCAGAGTCTCCGCATGCTACTCACCGGTGATGCCGAGCTCGATCAGGAACGCGAGTTTGTACAGAAGGTGGGGGATATCGATGTGCTCAAGCTGGGACATCACGGCTCAAAGGTTTCTGTCGACCTAGACCTGCTGGAAGCGCTTAAGCCCGAGCTCTCTATCGCGAGTGCGGGCGAGGGCAACCGCTACGGCCATCCCTCGGACGTCTGCATCGATGCCGTTAAGGAAGCGGGCGGCGCATTTGCTTGCACTATCGAACAAGGAGACATTACCGTCACGCCGACTGCGAAGGGCTTTGCGATGCGATGCCAGCGGCCGTGATGACATCGTTGGCGCGCGGTGGGCCCCTGGGCTAAAATGGCACGGTACGAATTCGAGAGTCTGCGAGAGGGGAGCGCAATGTCCGAAACCGGTCTGCTGCCGGCTTATCTGATCGTCGGTACCGATGGGGTCAAGCGCGACCACGCCGTCTCGCGTATGAAAGCTCGCTTGGAAAAGTCGGGTATGGTTGAGTTCAACCTCGATGAACGCGACATGACGAAAGATCCCGATATCGAGTCGATCATCGGCTCACTCAATACCTTTCCCATGGGTAGCGAGTTTCGCCTGGTGATCCTCGACGGCTGCTCCAAGCTTGCCAAGGCGGTCTCGGAACCCCTCGTCGAGTACCTCGCAAGTCCCAGCCCCACGACGGTCTGTCTCATTATCGCCGACTCACTTGCCAAGAATACGCGCCTGTATAAGGCAATCGCCAAGATTGACAAGAAGGCTGTCGTCGATTGCTCGGGTACCAAGCGCTGGGAACTGCCGCGTCGCGTTCAGCAGATGGTGACGCAGCACGGTAAGTCCATCTCGACGGCTGCTGCCGAGGAGCTCGTCTCGCGTTCGGGCGAAAACACGCGCATGCTCGATAACGACCTGGCAAAGCTCGCCCAGATGGTCGAGGCGCCCCAGATTGAGCTTGCCGACGTGGAGCGTTGGATCGTGCGCACGGCCGAGGTTCAACCCTGGGACTTCCTCAACGCCGTCTCGGCTCGCGATATGCGGCGTTCGCTCGAGCTCTTTAAACTTCTGCCCTCTAAGAGTTACGTGTGGACCTACACGCTGCTATGCGGTCGCATCCGTGAGCTGATTGTAGCTAAGGCGCTCGATGGGCGTGGGCAGGGGCGTGAGCTCGCCGCGACGCTCAAGCTCCAGGCCTGGCAGGTCAAGAATCACCTTACCTGGGCACGTCGTTTTTCGATGACCGAGCTCGTTGCCGCGCTCGAGGGTGCCGTCGATGTAGAGCTCGCGCTCAAGGGTTCGGCTGATTCTCAGACCGCGCTTTTGCTCTGGATTACGAACATCTTGAGAAAATCGTGATGATACCTGCCTATTTGACAAATTCGTTCTATCCCTTTGAGGGGGAGCGTGCTATAGTAGGCGCTTGCATGACCTCACCGTGTCTCAGAGGTGTCATACATTTTTTGCAAGGAACTCGAAAGGAACTCCAGAAGTGGCAAACATCAAGTCTCAGAAGAAGCGTATCCGCACCAATGAGGCAGCTCGCATGCGTAACAAGGCTGTCAAGTCCGAGCTCAAGACGCTGACCAAGCACGTCCAGTCCGCCGTCGCCGAGGGCGACGCCGAGAAGGCCCAGGCTGCCCTCAAGACCGTCACCAAGCGTCTCGACATGGCTGCCGCTAAGCATGTCATCCACAAGAACCAGGCTTCCAACCGCAAGTCCGGTCTTGCCAAGCTCGTGAACAGCATCAACGCTTAAGTTGTAAATTTCACACCACACAGATTACGCGCATAAATGGAGCCTGTTTTATGGAACAGGCTCCATTTTTTGTACCGCTCGGGTAAGATAGTCCGCATGAATACTTCAATTGACATTTCCCACATCCGCAACTTCTCGATCGTTGCGCATATCGACCATGGCAAGTCCACGATCAGTGACCGCATCCTCGAGCTCACCCATACCGTCGATGAGCGCGATATGGAGTCGCAGCTGCTTGACACGATGGACATCGAGCGCGAGCGCGGCATCACGATCAAGTCCAATGCCGTCCGCGTGTCCTATGACGCCGACGACGGCGAGACGTATCAGTTCAACCTGATTGATACGCCGGGCCACGTGGACTTTACCTACGAGGTCTCGCGTTCGCTGGCCGCTTGCGAGGGCGCGGTGCTCGTCGTGGACGCCACTCAGGGCGTCGAGGCGCAGACTGTTTCCAACGCGACGCTCGCCATGAACGCCAACTTGGACATTGTTCCGGCCATCAACAAGATCGACCTTCCCTCGGCGCACCCCGACGAAGTTAAGACCGAGATCGAAGACGATCTGGCCATTCCCGCCGACGATGCCGTGTGCGTGTCGGGCAAGACTGGCGAGGGCATCCATGATTTGCTGGAG
The DNA here is from genome assembly GCA_900541745.1 of uncultured Collinsella sp. Taxonomy (GTDB): domain Bacteria; phylum Actinomycetota; class Coriobacteriia; order Coriobacteriales; family Coriobacteriaceae; genus Collinsella. Next base: position 13,545 of record UQLA01000006.1, read on the forward strand.
TCCATTGTCTTTTTGATCTCGCCTCCCAAGGGCGATGCAAATGGCCCTCTCAAGGCACTTATTCTGGATTCGTACTTCGATGAGTACCGCGGCGTCGTCGCCACGGTGCGCATCTTTGACGGGTCCATCAAAAAGGGCGATACCCTGCGCATGATGCAGGCCAAGGGCGACTTCTTGGTCGACGGCGTGGGCGTCAAGCGCCCTGCCGAGACGCCGGTCGATGCTCTGACTGTCGGCGAGGTCGGCTATGTGGTCACGGGTCTGAAGGACCCCGAGGCCGTGCGCGTGGGCGATACCCTTACGTGGGCTTCGAACCCCTGCCCCGAGCCGCTGCCGGGCTACCGCGAGGCTAAACCCATGGTCTACACGGGCCTGTTCCCCATCGACAACAAGGACTATGAGAACCTGCGCGACGCGCTCGATAAGCTGCACGTCAACGATCCGTCGTTGGTGTGGGAGCCTGAGACGTCGGTGGCGCTGGGCTTTGGCTTCCGCGTGGGCTTCCTGGGCCTGCTTCACATGGAGGTCGTCAAAGAGCGCCTGGAGCGCGAGTTCAATCTGGACCTGATCGCCACGAGCCCCTCGGTCGACTACCACGTGTACAAGACTGACGGCGAGATGGTCGATGTCCGCAGCCCGCAGGATCTGCCCGGGGCCACGCGCATCGAGCGTATCGAAGAGCCTTACCTCAAGGCAAAGATCATCTGCCCGCCCGAGTATACGGGTGCCGTCATGCAGCTCGCTATCGAGCACCGTGGCGTCACGACCGATATGATCCACCTGACGAGCAAATCGGTCGAGATGCGCTTTGATATGCCGCTCGCCGAGCTCATCTTGGACTTCTTCGATCAGCTCAAGAGCCGCACCAAGGGTTACGCCTCGCTCGACTACGAGTTCAACGAATATCGCCCCTCCGAGCTCGTCAAGCTCGACATCCTACTTTCGGGCGACGAGGTGGACGCGCTGTCGTTTATCGTGCACAAGGATAAAGCCTACGGTCTTGCCCGCGGCCTGTGCGACAAGCTCAAGGAGATCATTCCGCGTCAGCTGTTCGAGGTGCCTATCCAGGGTGCCATCGGCAACAAGATCATTGCCCGCTCCACCGTTAAGGCACGCCGCAAGGACGTGCTGGCCAAGTGCTACGGCGGCGATATCTCGCGAAAGCGCAAGCTGCTCGAGAAGCAGAAAGAGGGCAAGAAGCGCATGAAGGCCATCGGCTCGGTCGAGGTCCCGCAGGAGGCCTTTATGGCGATTCTCAAGGTGGACGAGTAGGTCCATGGCGCTTTCTGAATACAGCAAGCGGCTGCTAGGTGCTTATGCCGAGCAGCCGTTCCTTATGGCTCCCATGGCGGGCGTAACCGACCCCGCCTATCGCATCATGTGTCGCCGCCGCGGCGCCAACCTTGCCTACAGCGAGATGGTGAGCGTTGCAGGCCTTGCCTATGCCAGCAACAAGACGTGGCGCCTGGTGTTGCCGGCCGACGAGGAGCAGCAGATCTGCGTGCAGCTCTTTGGTTCCAAGCCCGATCAGTTTGCGAGTGCCGTCGCTGCCGTCGAGGAACGCGTGGGCGATCGCCTGTCATTGATTGATATCAACATGGCCTGTCCGGCTCGCAAGGTCGTTACCAAGGGCGAGGGCTCGGCGCTTATGCGCACGCCCGACCTGGCCGAGAAGATTGTCGAGGCAGCGGTGGGCGCGGCGCATGTTCCCGTGACCGTGAAGATCCGCAAGGGTTTTTATGCCGAGGATCGCAACGCCGCAACGTTTGCCCAGATGCTCGAAGGGGCGGGCGCCGCTGCGGTTGCCGTGCACGGTCGCTGTGCCACGCAGCTCTATACGGGCCAGGCCGATTGGTCTGTTGTCGATGAGGTTGCCGACGCTGTCGAGATTCCCGTGATTGGTTCGGGCGATGTGTTCTCGGCCGAGGACGCTGCTGAGCATCTGAGCGGCTCGGGTGCCAGCGCAGTGTTTATCGCGCGCGGCATCTACGGCAATCCGTGGGTGTTCGGCGATGCCCGAGCCCTTGCATTCGATGGCACGCCGGTTCCTTCTCGCTCCTCGGTCGAGCGCCTGGAGGCTCTGCGTGAGCACCTGACGTTGACGCACGAGCTTCTGCCGCTTATGTCGCGCGCCCGTACGTATGCAAGCTGGTACTTAAAGGGCATGCCCCATGCCGCCGCCTGGCGCGCTCAGGTGGTGCGCTGCTCCACGTACGAGGAGTTTATGGGGCTGGTCGATGATATAGAGCGCGACGTGGTGGCCTGCGAGGCCGCGCTTGCCGCCGGTGAGTCGGTGCCCGCTCATCCGCTGGAGGCTTAAGGGTGGCCGTTACCGCGCTGTATGTGCACGTGCCGTTTTGCGCTCAAAAATGCCGTTATTGCGACTTTGATTCGCGTAGCGTGGCGCCGTGCGACCTGAGCGCTGCGCTCGATGCCTATTTTGAGCAGCTGTATGCACGCCTCGATGCCTTTGGAGACGCCGGGGCGCTTGCGCAGGTCCGCACCGTCTATGTTGGCGGCGGCACGCCGTCGCTGGCGGGGGAGCGTCTGGTAGAACTCGCCCGGCGTATTCGTGCGTGGTGCGCCCCAGTTGAGTTTACCTGCGAGGCCAATCCCGAGTCACTGACCTCCGTGCTTGCCACTTCGCTTGCCGAGGTTGGTGTCACACGCGTCTCTCTGGGCGTGCAAACGCTCGATAACACCGAACTTGCCGCCATCGGCCGTATTCACGATGCCGATCGGGCACTCGCTGCCATCGCGACGGTCAAGAACGCTGGGCTCGATGTGTCGTGCGATCTTATGTGTGGGCTTCCCGGACAGACTATGGCGAGTTGGCAGCACACGCTTGATGGCGTAATTGCGGCGGCTCCGCATCATGTGTCGGTTTACCCGCTCACGCTCGAGGAGGGGACGCCGCTTTACCGCATGGCGTGTCGTGACGAGTCGCTTGAGCCCGATGAGGATTTCCAAGCCGCATGCATGGACGTGGCGCGCGATCGGCTGAGTTCGGTGGGCTACCATCCGTATGAGGTGGCGAGCTACGCGCTCGATGGGCATGAATGCGCCCACAACATTGTCTATTGGACCGGGCAGGGCTATCTGGGCCTGGGTCGTTCTGCCGCGGGTATGCTCGATGTCGAGGATTTCGATCGCTTGGCCGGGCTGTTTCCTGACGTTCCTGCTCGCGGCGATGCGCACCGCGTGCGTCTGGTGCAACGTGACGATGGCGCGACAGCGTTTGAGGCCGAGTACCTGTCGCATCGCGAGGCGGCGGCCGAGGATTTGATGCTCGCCTGCCGCATGACGCGCGGCATTGGGCCCGAACTGTTGTTTCACTCGGCAAGCGTGATTGCTGCAGACGAGCTGGCGGCGGCCTGCGACCGTGCGCTCGAGTTGGGCCTTGCCACCTGGGTGCCCGATCATGTTGAAGGACATGCGGGGCGCGTCACCTCAAAAGACGTTATCGCAGGTCGCGCCCGCGCCCGTTTAGCGCCGACCCACCTGGGCTGGCTCGATGGAAATATGCTGTTCGAGCTGTTTTGGGGTCTAGCCTAGGCCGCTCGGGTAGAATTACCGCAATATATACGCTGCTGTGAGCAGGAGGTTGCCGCGCATGGCGACGATGAACGAAAAAGATTACTACGAGATTTTGGGCGTCTCCAAGGACGCCACCTCGCGTGATATTCAAAAGGCTTTCCAGCAAAAGGCCCGCAAGCTCCATCCGGACGTCAATAAAGAGCCGGATGCCGAGGAGAAGTTTAAAGAGGTTTCCGAGGCCTACGCCGTGCTTTCGGACGAGCAGAAGCGTGCGCGTTACGACGCCATGCGGTCGGGCAATCCCTTTGCCGGTGCACCGACGGCTTCGACTTATGGCGGTGGCTATGCCGGCAGCGCCGGTTACGGCAATCCCTTTGACGGCGGTTTCCCCTTCGGGGGCGCCTGGGGTCAGCCCCGTCGCGGCCAGGCGGCCTACAACCCCGAGAGTGGCGCCAACGTGGTCGTCGATATCAAGCTCGACGCCAAGGAGGCTAAGGGCGGTGCCCACAAGACCGTTCGCTACACCCGCTTTGACACCTGCGGACATTGTGGCGGATCGGGCTCCGTTTCGTCAGAGCATGCCCACACCTGTCCGAGTTGCGGTGGTCGCGGCCATATCGATGTTGACCTGTCCTTCCTGTTTGGTGCGGGCACGTTCCAGACGGTTTGTCCTGAGTGCGGCGGTTCCGGCAAGGTCGTTGCCGACCCCTGCCCCGATTGCAGTGGCAGCGGCCGTGTCCGTGTGACCTCCGAACAGACGATTGAGTTTCCCGCCGGCACGCATGATGGCGACGAGGTGCGCATCCCCAACATGGGTCACGCCGGCACGAACGGCGCTTCGGGCGGCGATCTGGTCGGTCGTGCGCACGTCGAGGCCGAGCGCCTGGAGGGTAAGGCTCGCACCGGCTTCTACCTCATGGGCATTATCGCTCCGTTTTTGGTGCTGTCGGCCATCTCGGGCGTGTTCTCCGCCTTCGCCATGATGTGCTTCATTCCGTTTGCCATGGGCTTGTTCATGGTGCTGTCGGACGGCGTGCTTCATCGCAGCCTGCTGTGGTGGAAGCGCGGCGCGATGCAGTTTGCCAATGGTTTTGCCAACGGCTTTATGTTTGCGCTCGTGTCGGTCTGGTTTGCGAGCTGCTCGCAGCAGGCCATGCTTTCGCCCTACGGGATGCAATAACATCAAACCCTCTGTTTGCGGCCGGCCCAGCTTGGGTATAGGACGCACTGTGACAATAATGAAAGTTGGAAGGATTCGGTCGTGTCGGAAAATAGGGATTACTACGAGGTACTTGGCGTTGACAAGGATGCCGACGCGCGGACGATCAAGCGCGCGTTTCTAAAGAAAGCCCGTACGGTACACCCGGATGTTTCGGACGACCCCGAGGCCGAGGCCAAGTTCAAAGAGCTCAACGAGGCCTATTCCGTTCTTTCCGACGAGCAGAAGCGTGCTAACTACGACCGTTACGGCACCGCTGACGGCCCTGGTGGCTCTGGCTATGTCGACATCAACGATATCTTTGGCGGCATGGGCATGGACGACCTGTTCTCGTCGTTCTTTGGCGGTGGCGCCGGCGGTGGCGCTCGCAGCCGTCGCGAGCGCCGTCGCGGTCGCGATATGGCCATCTCCCTTTCGGTGACGCTCGAGGAGGCGGCGCTCGGGTGCAAAAAGACGATCAGCTACGATCGTCTTGCCCCTTGCGATGACTGCAATGGTACCGGCAAGGCCGAGGGCGCTACCGAAAAGCAGTGCAGCCGCTGTCACGGCACAGGCTATGTGACGACGGTCCAGCGTTCTTTCCTGGGCCAGGTTCAGTCCTCTTCGCCCTGTCCCGACTGCCACGGCGAAGGCACTGTCATCGATCATCCCTGCGAGACCTGCGATGGCCAGGGCCGTACGCCTTCTCACGAAAAGATTGACATCGATATTCCCGCCGGTGTTTCGACCGGTCGCCAGCTGCGCGTGAGTGGTTTTGGCGAGGCCGGCCTTCGTGGCGAGCCGTCGGGCGACCTGATCGTCAACGTGCGTGTCGCCGACCACGAGCGTTTTAAGCGTAATGGTGATGACCTCTATCTGGTGAGCGATATCTCGATTGCGCAGGCCGCGCTCGGTTGCGAGATTGAGGTCGAGGGCATTATGCCTGACGAGGTCGTTAAAGTGACGGTTCCCGCCGGCACACAGTACGGTGACACCGTGAGCGTCAACAACTACGGCATGCCGCGTATCGGCGGTGGCGGCTCGCGCGGTCGTCTGATTGTGCAGCTGCGCGTGGTCGTTCCCACCAATCTCTCCAACAAACAGCGCGAGCTGCTTCGCGCCTTTGCCGACGAGATGGGCGATGACGTCGCATCCGGTAAGAAGTCGGTGACCGACCGTATCAAGAGTGCCCTCGACGACATCCTCGATTAAGGAGCCCGTGTGCTCGCACCCCATATTTCCGTCGTCAACCTCGGATGCCGTGTCAACCGGGTTGAGTCCGACCGTATCACTGCTGATCTTATGCGCTTGGGTTTTGCAATGGTGGAGCCTCAGGATGCAGAACTGATCGTCATCAATACCTGTGCCGTGACGGGGGAGGCCGAGGCCAAGACCCGCAAGGCCGTCCGTCACGCCCTGGCCTATTCGGGCGAGCCTTACGTGGTCGTAACCGGCTGCGTCGTTAACCTGCATCCCGAGGAGCTGCTGGAGCTCTCCGATCGCGTGATCGCCGAACCGTCCAAGATTGACGTCGCCGAGCGCGTCTGTGAGGTGCTAGGTGTCGAATCCGATAGCGTGCCCGCCTGCAGCGATGGCGACGTGGTCGATGCGCTCGGTCGTTCGCGGCTGGGCGTGAAGATCCAAGATGGCTGCAACCACCGCTGCACTTATTGCATTGTGTGGAAGGCCCGCGGCCCCGAGCGTTCCGTGCCCGTCGAGTCCGTGCTCGAACAGGTGCGCGAAGCGCAGGAGGCCGGCGTGCCCGAGGTCGTGCTGACCGGCGTGAATCTGGGTGCCTATGACGGCAAGAGCGCGACCGACGAACATGTCGAGATCGATGAGCTGCTCCAGGCCATCATGGAGCGCACCGAGATCGCCCACGTGCGCATCTCCTCGGTGGAACCCATGGATATTTCCGAGCGCCTGCTCAAGGTGATGGCTCGCTATCCGAAGCGTATCGCGCCGTTTTTGCACCTTCCCGTGCAGTCTGGCTGCACGGCGACGCTGCATCGCATGGGTCGTCCCTATAGTGCCGAGGCCTTTGAGGATACGGTGCGCATGATTCGCGCTAACCTTCCACAAGCGTCTCTTTCGTGCGATGTCATCGTCGGTTTTCCTGGCGAGACGGACGAGGAGTTCGAGGAGTCGCTGGCGCTGTGCCGTCGCGTGGGCTTTTCGCGCATGCATGTGTTCCGCTATAGCAAGCGCCCCGGCACCCTCGCCGCCGACATGCCCGACCAGGTACCTCCTGAGGTCATGGCCGAACGCAGCCGCCGCATGCGTGCCGCCGCACAGGAGCTTGCGATCGCCGATGCCCGTCGTCGCGTGGGCACGGTCGAGCGTGCGGTGCTCGAGTATGGCGACAATTTGACGCTCGGCTCGTTCCATCATGCCCGTCTCGATGATACCTGTGGACTCACAGCCCCGTGCCTGCTCGATGTTGCTATCATCGGAGTCGATGATTCCGGCTTGGTCCATGCACACAGGGAGGTTCATGGAAGCCTCGAAGATTAGACTTACCGTTCCCGAGGGTATCGACCCCTCGCGCGTTTTGGGCGCCGGCGACGGCGTTCTTCGTGCACTCGAGAACTTGGTGCGCGCCCATGTGGTTGCCCGCGGTGACAGCGTTGCCGTGAGCGGCGATCCGGACGAGGTCGAGCTGGTCGCGCGTTTTTTCGAACACGCCTTTCGCGAGGCCGCTGCCGGGCGCACGCTTTCTGCCGATGATGTCTCGCGCTGCCTGGCCGTTCTGCGCGACGGCGAGCATGATGCCTCGTCGCTGCGCGATGACGTGCTGCTATCGTATCGTGGTCGCGTCATCCGCCCCAAGACGCTCGGCCAAAAGCGCTATGTGGATGCCATCCGCTCTTCTACCATCACGTTTGGCCTGGGTCCCGCCGGTACCGGTAAAACCTATCTGGCCATGGCGCTCGCCGTCGCCGCGCTCAAGCGCCATGAGGTGGGCCGCCTGATCCTGACGCGCCCGGTTGTCGAGGCGGGGGAGAACTTGGGCTTTTTGCCCGGCACCCTCGAGGAAAAGATCGACCCGTATATGCGCCCGCTCTATGATGCCCTCTTTGACATGATGGATCGCGAACGTACCGATGAGCTTATGGAGCGTGGCGTGATCGAGATCGCGCCGCTCGCCTACATGCGCGGTCGTACGCTGAGTGATGCCTTTGTGGTGCTCGATGAGGCACAAAACACGACGCCCGAGCAGATGAAGATGTTCCTGACGCGTCTGGGTTTTAATTCCAAGTTCGTGATTACCGGCGACCTGAGCCAGCGTGACCTGGTGGGTCGTCGCGGCGGTCTTTCCGATGTCGAGCGGATTTTGGGTCGCGTCGACGATGTGACGTTTTCTCACCTGGAGCGCGCCGATGTGGTGCGCCATGCCCTGGTGGGCCGTATCGTCGAGGCCTATGATGCATACGACGATGCGCTCGAGCAGCGCTCGCACGATCGAAAGGAGTCCCGTTGAGTGTATTGATCAGCAATGATGCCGAGCTCGATACGCTGCTCGATGCCCAGGAGGTGGAGCACATCTGCTCAGTTGTGCTTGCCGCCGAGGGCGTTGAGCGTGAGGTCGAGATTTCCCTTTCGTATGTCGATGAGGACGAGATGCATGAGCTCAATCTTGAGTGGCGTGGCATCGATCGCACGACCGACGTGCTCTCGTTTGAATGCGACTCGGCCTTTGACGAGGACATTCCCGCCGACGAGACGCTCGAGCTCGGCGATATTATCCTGGCCCCGCAGGTCATTGCTCGCCAGGCCCCCGGCTTTGGCAACAGCCCTGCCGATGAGTGCCGGCTGATGCTTGTTCACGGCATGCTGCACCTGCTGGGCTATGACCACATCGAGGACGACGAGGCCGAGGTCATGGAGGCCCGTGAGGATGCCATCCTGCGTGACCTGGCGCTTGAACGCGGCGAGGACCCCAAACTCGTCCACGTCGGCCCCATTACCAATCATGCCCACGACTAGGAGCCGTCTATGATTCCCGGATCGAACAAGGACCATCCGTCCTTTTTAAAGTCGTTCTCATACGCCATGGAGGGCTTCGTCACCGCCGTCAAGACCGAGCGCAATATCAAGGTCATGCTCGTGGCGGGCGTGTGCACCGTCATCGCCGGTTGCATCGTGGGGCTCGATATTGCCGAGTGGGCTACGGTCATCATTTGCTGCGGCCTGGTGATTCACGGCGAGCTGTGCAATACCGCCATGGAGGCGATTGTGGACCTGGCGACCCAGGAGCTGCATCCGCTGGCCAAGCGCGCGAAGGATATCGCCGCTGCCTCTGTATACGTTCTTTCCATTACCGCCGCGATCGTGGGCTTGCTTGTCTTTGCCCACGCGCTCGACTTTATTTAGAAAGGGATTCCCATGTCCGACAATATGCAGCCTACCGGTGAAGTTTTGGATGACGAGGTCCTGGACGAGGCTGAAGGTGCCGATTCGTTTGACGAGGTCGAGGAGTTCGACCCGTTTGAGGGTATGAGCGACGAGGAACTCGATGCCCTTTGCGACGAGGATGAGAGCCTCGCGGGCTTTGGCGACGTGGAACCTGGTTTCCGCAGCGGCTTTGTGGCCCTGGTCGGTCGTCCCAACGCCGGCAAGTCCACGCTGCTCAACGCCTGTTACGGCAAGAAGGTCGCCATTACCTCTCCGGTTGCCCAGACGACCCGCCGCCGTATGCGCGCCGTGGTCAACCGCCCCGGCTATCAGCTGGTTTTCGTTGACACGCCGGGTATCCACAAGCCCAAGGACGGCCTGGGCTCCGAGCTTAACAAGAGCGCGTTGTTCGAACTGAACGATGTCGATGTCGTCGCGTTTCTGATCGACGCCACCAAACCCATCGGTAGGGGAGACGCCTGGGTCGCAGAGCGCGTCAAGAACGCCCGTTCAAAAAAGGTCCTGGTGCTTACCAAAGCCGACGAGGCCGATCCCGCCCAGGTTATGGAACAACTCAAGGCCGCCCACGAGCTTATGGAATACGACGATGAGATCGTGACGTCGTCGGTCAAGAACTTCAACGTCGATGCGTTTATCGAGACCGTCGCTCACTTCTTGCCCGAGGGCCCGCGTTGGTTCCCCGAGGACATGGGCACCGACGCGTCCGACGAGACCCTCGTGGCCGAGTTTGTGCGCGAGAAGGTCCTGCGTCGCACCCGCGACGAGATCCCTCACTCCGTGGGCGTCATCTGTGACGCGCTCGAGCAGACTAAGAAGGTCCTGCGCGTGCACGCCACGATTTACGTCGAGCGCGAGGGGCAGAAGGGCATCATCATCGGCAAGGGCGGCGAGATGATTAAGCATATCGGCATCGATGCCCGTCGCGATCTTGAGCGTATCTTTGGCACTCAGGTCTTTTTGGAGCTCGACGTGAAGGTTAAGGCCGGCTGGCGCGATGACGAGGCGCAAATCCGCCGCTTTGGCTATAACGCCGAAGATTAAGCCTCGGCGTTCATGGCAGGCTCTCGCACATATCGCACAAAGGTGCTCGTCCTCGACAAGACTAAGCTCAAGGAAACCGACCTGATTTTGACGATGCTCGACGAACGGGGGCGGCAGGTGCGTGCCGTGGCCAAGGGCGCACGTAAGCCTGGCGGTCGCCTTGCGGCCCGTTGCGAGCTCTTTTGCACCGTTGATATGCTGCTCGCGCATGGTCGCTCGCTCGACGTGGTTTCTCAGGCGGAGCTTATGGAGGCGCCGCTCGGTGCCGCTCCTGACTACGAGACGACCTGTTCCGCCAGCGCGATTGCCGAGGTTGCGCGCGCGTGCTCGTTCGAGGATGCCGAGGATCCATTTACCTTTGCCATCACGCAGCGAGCGCTCACGCTTGTCGGCAGCGGTCTCGACTCGGCACATATGGACCTGCTCGTGGCGGCCTTTGTCTTTAAACTGCTGTCGCACGTTGGCTACCGACCCGATTTTTCGGCATGCGTGTTGTGCGGAGACCCCATGCTGTCGTATTTTTCGCCCCAGGCGGGCGGGCTTCTGTGCGGGTCGTGCGCCTCGAGCGTGCCTGGCGCCGAGTTGGTCTCAACCGGCGAGGTTGCATGGCTTCGCGCCCTCATGTCTATGACGTTCGATGCACTCATGGCCGAGCGAATTGACCCGCATACGGCGGCGTTCTTGCTCGGGCTTTCGCATGTGTGGGCGGCGACGCATACCGATCAGCGGCTCCGTGCAATGGAATTCATGTTGGGTCGGTGATGATGCGCAGGCGCGCGTCGCTTGTGGTAACATACCGACCTGTTGGTACCTCGACCTTGGATGTTCGCTCCACCGGCGACTTCCCAGTCCGAGGCGAATAGAGTCGTCCTCGGGCGACGCGAAACGAAAGGTGAAACAATGACTGTTTCCAAAGAGCGCAAGGCGGAGCTGACCGCCCAGTTCGGTAACTCCCCGGTCGATACCGGTAACCCCAAGGTTCAGGTCGCCATCCTGTCCGAGCGCATCAAGGAGCTGACCGAGCACATGAAGTCCCACCAGAAGGACTTCCACACCCGTCGTGGCCTGCTCATGCTCGTCGGCCGTCGTCGTCGTCTTCTCTCCTACATCAAGAAGAACGACATCGTCGAGTACCGTGAGCTCATCAAGGCTCTGGGCATCCGCGACAACATCCAGTAGTCGCGGATAGGTACAAACCCGCAGGTAGAACGCTTGCATAAAGGTTTTGCGTCCTAATTTGTCCTTACGGGTACCTAACTAATTGCCGAAATAGGCTCTATCGACCGTCTCGATGAACATCTGTTTGTCGGGGCGGTCGTAGTTTTTACCGAGAATATTCTTGGCTGCGTGCCCCATCATCTTGTCCACCATCTGGGCCGGGACATTGTACTTCCACAGCATCGCCGTGGCCCACGTGTTGCGCAGGTTCTTCATGGGAAGGTAGCGCACCGTTATGTCTCCATTTTTAAAGTCCTTGCGCCAGAACTGGTTGAGCGTGCTGCGATCGTAGGGGTAGCCGGTGCCACGGTCTACCAGATAGCGCTCGCCCTCGGCGCGTCGCTCGGCGATGATCTCGCGCAGGCGCAGGCTCCACGGCTCGGGGATGACGATTGGCCGGTAGCTGTCCTTGGTCTTTAGCGCCATGAACCCCTGGGCGTTGAAGCCAAATTGTCGATGGAGGTCGTAGACGGCATAGGTGTGGCCGTTGTACTGCTCGAACGAAATATCATCCACGCTTGCCGCCGACGCTTCGCCGACGCGGCACGAACCGATTCCCATGAGAATGCAACTCGATTCATAGCGCTTTCCCTCCACCTCTTTTAAGAGCTGGTGGAGTTCGGGGAGCGTGTACACTTCGAGTTCACTGTTGGGGGTCTTGTCGTTCTTGGGCATCTTGTATGCCACGTCCTTAAAGGTAATCCCCTTTACGCCATGCAGTTTGGCGCACGTCACCAGATTTCCGACTGTGATGTTTGACAGCTTGGCGACCGATGGCTTGAGCGTCTTCAACCACAGCTGATATTCGTTCACGTCTACCTTGTCGAGCATCACCTTTTCCCATCTTTTTTCGATGTGCGCTGCCCATTGGGTCAGGTACACCTTGCGCGTGTTGTCGGCAAGCTCTTCTTTTTCTACGCGGCTGTTCAGCTCGGGCAGATACCACTCGTACCAGCATTGCGAAAATGTCGGGCACGGTATCACGCGCTCATTTGGTGGCAGATGGTGGAGTTGCCAAAGGCGGCGCAGCTCATCGTCGGCTTCGCGCGAGGTGCATGGATAGAGCGTCTTTGAGCGGCGGACGCGGTTGAGCCCGTCCCACTCGCACCAGCGGATGCGCCATTTGTTCTTGGTGATTTTGGTCTTCGTCCCCCATGACGAACGTGTCATAATTAAAAAAGTCCCTCCTGTCGGGCATAGCCGACTCTTGCAGCTTGGATGGGATTGTTTGCGCTCCACTGGTCTTGGCGGGTTGGTGGGGCGCTTTCTTCTATAAACAGAAAATCTGTTTATAGCTACCAGGCGGCTCGCTCCTGATTGAGTATGATCTCGAGAGCGCCCACAGCGTTCATCAGCTCACGCTCGGCCTTGCGGTAGTCGCGGCTCGAGGTCTTCGTGCGCTCGCTGATGTACGTGATGACCGTGGTAGGCATGTCGAGGTCGTTGAAGTCGATTTTCAGAGCGAGCGTATCGACGTACTTCTGCTTGTCGGAGACGAAATTGCCGCTCATGCCCGACATGGAGAAGTTACTCTGGCCGCCGAATGTCATCGAGCCACCGCCGAAACTGCCGGTGGCCATCTCGGAGCCGTCCACGAGCACAGAGAAGCCGCGAATGGATGCGATGGGGGCGTAGTAGGGCTTCGCCTCCATCGCCTTTTCAGCGACCAGCGAAAGACCGCCAGTGAACAACGCGAGCGTGGCCTTGCCGGCGATGCCCATACCCTTCGTCTTGACCGCTGCGGTCGCCCTCTTCACGCAGATGACGCCGCGCTCGGTGTCAATGGCGAACTTGCCGTAATCGTGCGTGGGCGTGAACTCCTGCTTACCCTTTTTGGCGCTGATGGCGCTCTTGAGCTCCTGAAGGCGCAGCTCGCCGTTGCGCTTGAACTCCTCCGTTTCCTTCCTCATGCGCTCGAGGTCGAACTCCTTGTCCTCCTCGCTGTAGTAGTCATCGTCCTTCTCGTTGTCGTCGTAATCTCCCATGCTTATTCCTCCTTGGTCGATTGACTTACCTTATCTTCGAGCTCGCTAAACTCATCAGGATTCATATCCAAGGCCTTGATAATAGCGAGCGCTTTCTGCCATGTTGGATCTTTTACTCGACCCGTTTGCAACTTTGAAATATAGGATGCATTTACGGTGTCGCTGGCAATGTCTGCTGGCTTTAAGCCTTTTAGCTGTAAGGCTGCGTTCATGGCTTCACTGAAAGACATCGTTCCTCCTATCAACACCGATTATTTTAGCCTTTCCAATACGACATTTCCAATATGACAAAAATTTTTCTTGCAAACTGTCCAATACGACACTACACTGGCAGTGTCCAATACGACAGAACAGGAGGTGAGCGCATGGACAAAATTACCGAAAAGGTTGGAGGATGGCTTCAGCGCCCTGGCAATACAAAAAAGAAAATGGCCGCTGAGCTTGGGATTACACCTGATTCGCTTACTAACAAGCTGACTGGCGAGACGCCGTGGCTTTGGCTGGAGGTTAGGAAGATCGCATCAATCATTGGGTGCAAGATTTCCGACTTTTGCTAGCCAAACCAAACGACTCCCAAAAGGCAAAGGGAAGGAGGAATGGATGCCTGACTGGCAGTTCTGGGCAATCGCCTCTTGGTTCCTAGCGATCTTTTTCAGAATCGATCGAATCTACGATTCCGTTAAAGAGATCAAGCGCGACCTCGCCAAGCAGGTTAAGCGGGGAGGAGGAAGAGATGCCTGACACGATCCAATGGACGCTCAACTTCTGTGCCGGCATGTGCGTGGCCCTGTTATTTGAGGCTGTCCGCATTCAGATAAAAGTCGACGACATAGAAAAGCGTCTCATCCCCCAAGACCAGAAAGAAGGAGAAGGAAATGTCGATTGAGGAGCTTGAGAAGCGCGAGCGCGATGCTTACGAGGCTTTCATGGAGGCAGACTGGATGCACGTCGACATGCGACTGAACGAGTGGCTGGATGCCGCCCATGAGCTTAACGAGGCGATGGGGCTGTGATTGCCGATTGGTTCGAGCGCCATCCGATTGTCGGTTTCGGGCTTTTCTACACGGGCTTCAGGGCTGCAGAGATTTTCATCACGACTCTGTTGAATGAGGCGAACAGGCTGTGAGGCGCAGGTCTCCAGACTTTGAGAAGGGCTTCAACTACTGCCTGTTTCTCAACGTCATCGTACTTTTAGCCGTCCTACTCCTCGTGCTTTTGGTCAAAGCCCTAGAAGGATGCTTATGAGCTTGAGTATGGCCGCTTCGTAAATGAGCGAAACCGCCACCCTCAGCAACCGTGGAATTCTATTCCAGACCATTTCGCAGAAATCCGCGAAGTCATTGCGCTGGTAGATAGCGCACTGCTGTTCATCCGCTACGTACCCGTCTCCATCGGCGTCGGGCTTTCTGGCCTTCTCCTTGACGCCGATCGCAAGGCGGTACCTGTGTCGCCGGCAGGCAACCCCAGGCGACATGGAACGCAGCACACCCATATCAAGCTGTTCCGCCTGACGAGACGGGCGCGTAGCGGATGAATGGAGCGACCTTTGATAACCGCATCCGCCATTTGCCGTGAGCAGGGGGAGCCTGTGACGGCTGCAATGGCTCGGCAGCTGGCTCCGTTGAAAAGCCAGACAGTCAGGTGCGATGCCTGGCACAGGCAAGTCTCAGCGCCATGTGGTGCGCATCCGCTATCAACTCGTCGTAGACGTCTCGATAGTTCTCTGCCCGTCCGTTACCGCCAGGATGTGCACCTCAAGGCGCTGAGAAAAGAAGAGTGGCTCCGAGAACACTCCTTTGAATTGGAACGCAGGGGAGTGAAAAGGGAGCCACAGGCAAACACCCACTAAAGGAGGTGGACGCATGAATCATACCAAAAGCGCCTGGGTCAATCCGCTCAGCGAGTTCCAGCAGACCATGGATGCGGCGGCGGAGAAGTTGCGCAATCAGCTCGAAGACCTCGAACCGTACTGCGGATCGCAGGCGCTCAAGTTCGCCGTCAGGGCGGGTCTGCAACCGCAGATGGCATACACGGTCTCCGAGACGTCCAAGTATACGGGGGTCTCGGCAAGCACCCTTTATGCGGAGAACAAGGCTGGACGATTGCCGTTCAAGACAATCGGCAGCAGGAATGCGCTCATAAGAGTGGTCGATGTCGACAAGTGGATGGAGGGACGCTCCGATGGCCGTTAGGATTTTCGATTTCCTTTCGGACCGCTGGATGCGGCTCAACCCGAAGCTGCGCAACGCCATCGTCTCGACCGTCCTCATCGCGGGGCTGATCTTCGCGGGATGGCTCGAGGGCACCGCTCCGAGCGGCATGTACTACTAGGAGGTGCCGATGGTCGGCTTCTTTGGATGGACCGCCGAGCGCGGTCGAGACGGCAGCTGGTTCGCGACCAAGTTTGTCGAGAAGGGCCCAACGAGGGGCAGCGCGACCGGAATCGTCCGCTCGCGCCACCTGCTGGCCGACGTCAGCAAGGCCGCGAACAAGGAAGCTGCGATGCGTGAGATCAAGCGTCTCTACGTAATCGGAGCGCTGCAATGACGGAACCGACCGAAAACAATGGAGAAAATGTGGAATCGGTGGTAGTTGTCCCTCGCAAAAGGGACAACTCATATTTCTGGCGCTCTGACGAGGACAGATACATCAGGACGCACAGGATGGACGGCTATCTGCTGCTGTCGGAGATGATGACAGGCCGCGGATGGCCGAGGTCTCCCGAAGCCATCAAGAAGCACGCCAAGAGGGTGCTCGGAATCAACCTGAGCAAATACCCCGAATCGGGGATGCACCGCTGCATCTCGTGCGGGAAGTGGGATGTGCGCCCCAACTCCCATGCCGGGCGGATGGGGCTTTGCCCCGCCTGCTGGAGACGAAGGCAGGCGGAAGCCATCCGCGAGGGCATGGACGAGAAGAAGGCCGAGGCCGAGTACCAGAGGGAAAAGAAGCGCAGGCGCGATGCGAGAAAGCGCCTGCAACGAGAGAAGGAAAAGAACAATGGAAAAGACTGTGGAACAGGTTCAGGCGAAGCCGGAGCCCGTGAAGATCTCGGCGCTTGAGCTCGAGAACGTCAAGCGCATCAGGGCCGTGGCACTGCGCCCGACCGAGAACGGCCTGACCGTCATCGGCGGTCGCAACGGTCAGGGCAAGACTAGCGTGGTCGATGCAATCTCGTGGGCGCTCGGCGGTAAGCGCAAGCAGCCGTCCAAGCCAAATCGCGAGGGCAGCGCGACACCGGCGAAACTCCACGTTGAGCTGAGCAACGGCCTCGTGGTCGAGCGCTCGGGCAAGAACGCATCGCTCACCGTGACCGACCCATCAGGCAAGAAGGCAGGCCAGAAGCTTCTCGACAGCTTCATCGAGGAGCTTGCAATCGACCTGCCGAAGTTCATGGTCATGACCGACAACGAGAAGGCGCAGGAGCTGCTGCGAATCATCGGAATCGGCGGCGAGCTGGATGAGCTGGACAAGAAGCTGAACGCCCTGAAGGCTGAGCGTCTCGATATCGGTCAGCGCAAGCGCGCCAAGGACAAGATCGCAGAGGAGATGCCGTTCTTCCCTGATGCTCCCGACCACCGCGTGTCGCCTGCCGAGCTCATCGAGCAGCAGCAGGCAATCCTCGCGAAGAACGGCGAGAACCAGCGCAAGCGCGAGAAGGTCGGCATCATCAAGCAGCAGCGCGACAACCTGAACGTGCTGTGCGATAGCCTGAACACCCAGATCATGTCGCTCAACGAGGAGCTGAAACGCAAGACCGAAGAGCTGATGAAGCTCACCGAGGACTACCAGACCGCGCTCAAGGATGCAGCCGACCTCGAGGACGAGAAGACCGATGAGATCGAGCAGAGCATCGCCAACATCGATGCGCTCAACCAGAAGGTCGAGGCGAACGAGCGCCGCAAGCAGGCGCTCAAGGATGCCGAGTCGCTCGGCGACGACTACCAGAGCTGCAACAGCGAGGTCAATGCGGTCGAGAACCAGCGCAAGAAGCTGCTCGAGACCGCCAAGATGCCACTGGACGGCCTGACGGTCGAGGACGGCAAGCTGGTGTACAACGGCGCGGTCTGGTCGGACATGAGCGGTGCGGAGCAGCTCCGCGTGGCGACGGCGGTCGTTCGCTCGCTCAAGCCCGAGTGCGGGTTCGTCCTGGTCGATAAATTGGAACAGATGGACCCGCAGACGCTCGCCGAGTTCGGTGCCTGGGCCGAGTCCGAGGGCCTTCAGGTCATCGGCACCCGCGTGGCGACCGATGACACCTGCTCGGTCATCATCGAGGACGGGCGCGTGGTCGAGGGCGCCGGGCAGCTGAAGGCCGAGACGCCTGAGATTAAGGTCGAGATTCCCGATGTAAAGATTCCCGAGGTCAATATTCCCGCCGCCATGACGCAGTTCGGAGGTAGCTTCTAATGACGTTCCAGATCACCCGCGGTCAGCGCCTCCGCCCCCAAAAGGTCGTCATCTACGGCCCCGAGGGCGTCGGCAAGACGACGCTTGCGGCTCAATTCCCAAGCCCCCTGTTCATCGACACCGAAAGCTCGTCCGACTACCTGGACGTCCCGCGCCTTCCCGCGCCAACGAGCTGGCAGATGCTGCTCGATGAGGTCATGTGGATTCGCGATTACCCCGAGGAGTGCGGAGGCACACTTGTCTTGGACACTGCCGACTGGGCGCAAAAGCTGGCGGTCGATGACGTGTGCGGTGTCATGGGCTACAAGAGTATCGAGGACGCGGGCTACGGCAAGGGCTACACCTACGTGACCGAGCGCTTCGGAAAGCTGCTGAACCTGCTGAGCGAGGTGTGCGAGCGCGGCTGCAACGTGGTCGTGACCGCCCATGCCATCATCAGCAAGTTCGAGCAGCCCGATGAGATGGGGGCCTACGACCGCTGGGGGCTGAAGCTCATCGACGGCAAGAAGGCCAGCGTCGCGGCGATGCTCAAGGAGTGGGCGGACGCAGTACTCTTCGCCAACTACAAGACCATCGTCATCACCACCAGCAAGGACGGCAAGGTCGGCAAGGCCCAGGGCGGCAAGAACCGAATGCTCTACTGCTCGCATGCCGCCACGTGGGACGCGAAGAACCGCTGGGGCCTGCCGGACGAGGTCCCCATGGAGTACCAGCAGCTGACGCCGTTCATCCCCGTCCCACAGCTCACACGGCAGCAACCGCAGGTGCAGCAGCGGGCGGTCGAGACGGTCAACGTCTCCACGGTCACGCCCGAGCAAATCGAGCAGGCGCGAAACATCCCAGACCCGTTCGAGCCTGAGCGCCCGGCATACCTCAAGCCGCTCTACGACCTTATGCAGCGTGACGGCATAAGTGCGGAGACGGTGAGCGAGGCCATCTTCAAGCGCGGTTATTTCCCCGAGGGCACGCCGGTCGAATCGCTGCCCGAGGATTTCGCAAACTTCCTCGTCGCGGTGTGGGACGGGATGCGCGAGTACATCAATTCCGGCATGGCAGCCGGTCGAAAGGAGTAAGAAATGGCAAACGATATGGGTCAGTCCTTTGGGTGGGACGGCGAAATCGATGCGGTAGAGAACGAGCTCGAGCTGATGGAGCCCGGCGAGTACTGGGCCACGGTCGAGAACGTAGAGCGCCAGCAATTCAACGGCAGCGACAAGATGTGCGCCTGCCCCATCGCCAAGGTGAACGTCCGCCTGGACAACGGTCGCGTGCTCTCCGACCGCCTGTTCCTGAATTCCAAGAGCGCTTGGAAAATCACCCAGTTCTTCGTCTCGATCGGGATGCGAGCGGTCGATGCCCCCAAGGAGCAGAAGCTGAAGATGGATTGGGTCGGCGCGGTCGGTCGCCGCTGCAAAATCAAAGTCGGCACCCACGAGTACAAGGACAAGACCTACAACGAGATCTCCGAGTGGATGAAGCCCGAGGCGCAGGCCGCAGCACCCCAGCAGCACGTCTACGGCAACGCCACCCCCGAGCCTGTCTCACCTGCGCTGCAGGGCATGATCAACCAGACCTTCCAGCAGGCTCAGGCTGCGCAGAACGGGGGCTTCTAAGGAATGAAGTTCAACCTGCGTCCCTATCAGGAGCAGGCCATAGCCGCAATTGAGGAGCGCTGGGAAGCGGGAGACCGCGCAACGCTCCTCGTACAGGCAACGGGTACCGGCAAGACAATCGTCATGGCCGGCGTCACAGAGGACGCGGTCCGCGATGGCGGTCGCGTCCTCATTCTTGCCCACCGCGGCGAGCTGCTCCAACAGGCAGCCGACAAGCTGCAATCATCCACGGGCCTGCGCTGCTCGGTCGAGAAGGCCGAGGACACGAGCGTGGGGACATTCGAGCGCGTGACGGTCGGATCCGTCCAGACCCTGTGCCGCGAGAAGCGCCTTCGGGCGCTCGGCAGGGACAGGTTCACGCACATCCTCATCGATGAGTGCCATCATGCCGTCTCATCGAGCTATCAGGCGGTACTCGACTACTTCGCCGGCGCGAAGGTGCTAGGCGTTACCGCCACGGCAGATCGCGGCGACCGCCAGAACCTCGGCAAGGTATTCGACTCGCTGGCATTCGAGTACAACATGCCCGAGGCCATCAAGGACGGCTACCTGTGCCCGATCAAGGCGCAGACCGTTCCGCTCCAGCTCGACATCTCAAATGTCTCCGTGCGCTCAGGTGACTGGGCTGCGGACGAGCTGGGCACCGCGCTCGACCCGTACCTGCCGCAGATCGCCCAGGAGATGAAGAACGCCGGGCTTGAGGAGCGCAAGACGGTCGTGTTCCTGCCGCTCATCAAGACAAGCCAGAAGTTCTGCCGCCTGCTCAACGAATGCGGATTCCGCGCCGTAGAGGTCAACGGACAGAGCGAGGACCGCGCCCAAATTCTCAAAGATTTCGATAGCGGTAAGTACGACGTACTGTGTAACTCACTCCTTTTGACCGAGGGTTGGGATTGCCCGAGCGTCGACTGCATCGTCAACCTTCGACCGACCAAGAGCCGAGCCCTCTTTGCTCAGATAGTGGGTCGTGGCACTCGCCTGTCCCCCGAGACTGGCAAGACCGACCTGCTGCTGCTCGACTTCCTGTGGATGACCGAACGTTTGGAGTTAGTTCGCCCTGCAGCGCTCGTTACGAGCTCTCGCGAGGTCGCGCAGAAGATGACCGCCATGGTCGAGCAGGCCGGATGCCCGGTCGACCTGCAGAAGGTCGAGAGCAAGGCATCTGACGAGGTGGTCGCTGAGCGCGAGGAAGCACTCGCCAAACAGCTCGCCGAGCAGCGTAAGAAGAAGGCCAAGCTGGTCAACCCGCTGCAGTACGAGATGTCCATCGCAGCCGAGGACCTGAGCGGATACATTCCCGAGTTCGCCTGGGAGATGGCCCCCGCCACAGACAAGCAGAAAGCGGCGCTCGAGAAGTACGGCATCGACGCTTCCGAGATTTCAAACGCCGGCAAGGCGTCGAAGCTGCTCGACCGCGTGAAGAAGCGCCGCGATAGCGGACTCAGCTCGCCCAAGCAAATCCGTCTGCTCGAGCGTCGAGGATTCAAGCATGTCGGCACGTGGTCGATGGAAGCCGCAAGCTCGATGATCTCGCGAATCAGTGCGAGCGGATGGCGAATCCCGAGCGGCGTGAACCCTGCGACGTACGTACCGAATGAAAGGAATGAATAAGATGGCAATTTGGCTGCCGATGGATGCGAACGGTCAAATCATCCCACTCGACACGACCATGATGTACCGCGAGAACGGTAACCAGTTTCACGTAGCTGATCTCTTCTTTGAGGCGAGACCCGGCAGATGGCTCGCGCGAAGTGGAATTGAGTGCATCGAGACCAACAAGTTGTATCTCGACCCATCTGAAAAAGATAGCTTGGAGAAGCTGGCGGCTGATATAGACAGGACTCTTAATCACCCCCAAGGACTTGTCTGCGCATATGCCAACCGCAAAAGGCGCGAGTGCAATGGCTGCAAGCTTAGCGGGCATCTAAGTTGTCTCAAGGCTTTCACGAGCGACATTTCGTCCCGCGTCCACCGTTTGGCTGGTGATGCAGAATGAACATCGCGCTACCCAAAGATGCCGAAGGGCGTGAGATTCCGCTTGATACCGTCGCCCTATATGACGATAGCGGCAACGTCCACAGCATCCGCCGATTCATTTACACGAACGACTTTGACTTAGGCGACAAGTGGATAAACAGCTGGGTCATGGTCGTAGATGACTATAAAGTTGCCAAACCGGAGCAAATGCACCTCACCAAGCCGGACAGCCTCAAGCAGCTCGCGGAAGACCTCAACCGTGCGTGGGATGCTTGCAATGTACACGGCAAAGGCTACAGGGACATGTCGTGCCACTACGACAAGGACCGTGGCGAGTACTGCAACGATTGCCGATTGAACAGCCACGGGAAGATGATGTGCTTCGATGCCATGATGGCCGACATCATCTCGCGCGTGAACCGACTGGCAGGTGATTCCGAATGATTGAGCTACCCAAGGATGCCGATGGGCGTGAGATTCCGCTGGATACCAAGGTCTTGTACAACGAGGACGGCAAGTGTCTCAAGGTCAACCACTTTACCTATTCTGTGGTACAGACGATGCCCGGCCTAAAGTTGGGCGTCGTGTTCATGAATTGCCGATATGACTATTGCAGTTCCTTCTACCTCACGCCACCGGAACCGCCCGACAGCTGGGAGAGGCTAGAAGAGGACTTGGGAAGAGCGGCGGAACGCGATGCTATTACCTCGCACTGTCGATACTTCAACACCACCAACAGATGCGCCAATTGTCCGATTCACAACGACATTGGCGGCTGCACGCATAAAGACGAGCGCGCGTTCGGGGACATTCTCGACCGCATCCGCAAGCTGAGGTGTAAGAGTCGATGAACATGACACCCTGCTTCATTTCCGAAATGCCCGGGGAAAAGACGAAGGCACTACTTATCGGCTTCTACCAGAAAGCGTGGACGCATGATGCATCGCCCCTAATCGGGGGATTTCCCGCCGGGCAAATCGCGTACCCGGTCGCGGTCGTGCTGCTCGAATCTGGCGATGTTGTTACCGTAAACGCTGAAAACGTGACCATCGACTCACCCGCAGGGCTGTTTGAGCAGTACGCATGGATTGATGGTGAGGACGAATGACCGACAAAATCAAGCTGAAGCCATGTCCGTTCTGCGGCTCCACTGATCCGTTTCAATTCACTTGCTCAACACTCGATAGCGATGAAACAAGGTACGGCTTTTATTGCTGGAACTGCAAGACAAAAGGGCCGCAGGCACTAAGCGAAGAGCTGGCGGCAGAAGCATGGAACAGGAGGGTGAAATGACAGCTCCGGCATCGACCAAATACAAGGTCAGCAAGAAGGTAATCAAGCGCTATCTGGCCGACCATGACCTCACGCAGAAGCAGCTGGCGCAGATGGCGGGTATCACGCCTACCGTACTCGGTACCTGCATCCGTTGCCAGCGCGACATGCGCATCGGAAACCTGTTCGCGCTTGCCGATGCAATGCGGATGGACCCGCGCGACCTCGTTGAGAAGGTGGACGAATGATTACCGATGATGTACGCCACGAGGTGGCGGCGAAGATGCTCGAGATATGCCGAGAGAACCCGGACGTCTCGCTTCAGGGCATGGTCGCCTCGACGATGAACGAGTGCCTGCCGGAGGGCATGGAGTACGGCCCGACGCTCGCCGAGCTGATTGACCGCCCGACCACCACGCGCCACGGCAAGTTCAAGACCAAGTACGGCAGGCAGACCCCATGCTGCGAGGTCTGCGGCTACTCAATCGGCGATATGCGGTGGAACCATTGTCCTAAGTGCGGGGCGGCGATTGTCGATGATTAGCGATGAAGAGCGCCGCAATGTAGTCAAAGAATTGCGCCTGCGCAGCTGTTGCGAGGGATTCGAAAGCTGTGATAAGTGCAAGGCACTCAGTGTGAGATTGTTCGGCGATAAATGGGTTTTGTGCCAACTGGATAGCTGTGACGCGAATTACTGGGGAGCTCTTGCCGACTTAATCGACCGCCCAATGTGCCATGACCTTGTCAAGCACAAGCAGGATCCGTTCATCCCGGGTAAGCGGATGGTCGATGGCTACTTCCACTGCTCAAGCTGCGATTGGAGCGGGCAGCTCTTGGAGTACATCGGCTTCGGAGGCATGTTGGCCTATGAGCCGGTTCACTGCCCGAAATGCGGGGAGGAGATCGAGCGATGACTACCGAAGAGCTGGACGAGATATGAGTGACGTCTACAAGCTGACGCAGAAGAGCGTCTGGACCAACAATATCGGCAGGCACACCACCTGGTATCTGCTGGATGAGCACAAGATGGGCTACTACATCGACCACATCGAGTGGACGGTGCAGCGAGACTGGGGGCTTCTCAGGCTGGATTCCGAGTGCATGGCCTTCCGCTACAACGGCAAGAAGGGCTGCGTGACCAGCTGGAGCGAACTCGATACCGTTCTCGGCATGGATCCGCAGGAGGCATTCGAGACCGTCTGCGAGCACCTCGGGATAAAGGTGAGATACCTCTAGTTGGAAAGGCCAGAACAATTTAATAGCAGGGGAAGGACGGTTGCATGCATGGCGACCGTCCTTTTTTCAATCGCCGCGATAATCGCGGTCTGTCTTTACGGAGAAATGGAGAAATGAAATGAATCCCAAAGGACCTAATCTCAAGGTCGTGCCGATCATGCTTGACGGCGATGACCTACTGCCGAAATACGCCCATGGCGTAGAGGACGCCGGGTGCGACCTCAAAGCGAATATCCCCAAACCAATCACCATTGCCCCGTGGAAATCGGTGTGGGTCGGCACGGGAGTGCATCTGGCGATGCCGGAGGGCATGTTCGCGCTCCAGGCACCGCGCTCGGGACTTAGCTGCAACCACGGCATCACGCTCGCAAATGCGCCGGGAATCATCGACCCCGGCTATCGCGGCGAGATTCGCTGCAAGCTGGTGAACCTGAGCGATGAGACTTACACGGTCTATCCACTTGAGCGAATCGCCCAGCTGGTGTTCCTACCGTTCGTCAACGCCGTGTTCACGACCTACGACAGCCTGCCGGAAAGCTCGCGCGGCGAGGACGGCTATGGAAGCACGGGGGCGATGTGATGACAGATCAGGTGGGAAAGCGCTGCGCCACGTGCAAGTTCGCAAAGAACCCGCACACGACCAAGAGCACCGTGGTCGAGGTCAAGTACCTGACGTGCTGGCATAACCTGCCGCACGAGTGCCAGCCGTGGAATAAGTGCAATTTCTGGGAGCCGAAGGAGGTCGAGCGATGAGCGACCATCCCGATGTGTACCAGTGGATTGCAGACAAAAGAATGAATCGGTTTCTATCCCCGGAATCACACATCACGCTCCCGGCACCACACGCTGAAGTCAATGCCGAAGAACGCCGCAACGCCACGCGTGCCATAGGTTTCCTTGAGGGTTTCGGTGCGTTTCTGTGGACGCAGGTCGGCCCCAACCTAGCGGACGAAGAAGTAGCGGAGTTCGAGAAGCGTGTAGCGGAAATCGCCGCGTATATCGGTCTGCCGTCACGGGAAGTGGATGCCGAATGAGCCGCCCAGAAAGCCCCAAGGTAACTCGTGCCAAGGAACTCATTAAAGACAAGCGCCTGACAAACAAGCAGATAGCCCTGCGCTGCGGCACGTCATCAAGCTATGTCGCACGGTTGTGCAACCAGATGGAGGTGGAGAAGTGAAGTTTAGCGCCTATTGCAAGGGTACTGAAATCTCATGTATGAAAAGCGGGTATGACCTCGCCCCAGATGGAATCGTAGCCACATTTATTGTCTTCAGTGACCTTGGTAGTGAGGATATCCGATTGCCATTTAAAGCAAAAGACGCCCCGACCATTGGCAAGCAGTACGAAATCGAGGTGCGCCCATGCAAGTAATGGGAGTGGAGCTTGAGGATGAAGAGATGACGTTGACGAGGGATGCCGGGTGTCCCGAGCACTACAGAGGTGATGGGTTCATCACGTGCTCCCGCGCCATGAAGGCGGCGCTCGGCAGATGGCCCGCCTCCGTCGCACTGTGCTGCACCATGGCGATCTGGTGGTGGTGCTGTGCCTTCAAGTACGTGTGGAGGTGCATGGTCAAGGGCAAGACGCTCGAGGACATCGACAAGGCAATTGACTGCCTGTACAAGCTGCGCAAGGAGATCAAGCCGTACCTGGAGTCGCAGATGAAGGCCGACCACGCCGTTGCAGGCAAGAGCAATGAAGGCTAGCTGCAGGCGCGACGTCTGCCCACATTGCGATGGTCACACCGCCGTGCGCATTGCGTCAGGAAAATACAGGTGTGAGAGGTGCGGGCGCGAGATGGATTTCAGGGAGGTCAACTACCGCACGAGCGCGGAGGTCGAGGCCGCTAAGGAGAAAGTACGTGCGCGAGCGAAAGAGTTCGGTCGCACGCACTCGAAGAAATATCTTCGCGAGCATGCGGACGAGATGAGCCAATCCGAGCGCGAGATGACCGAGCACTACCTCGAGGTGCAGAAGGAGCGCATGCACCAGAGGCACCTAAAAAAGTACGCAAAGCTCAAGAGCGACCCCGCGGCGTACGAGCGGTACCTGAAGGCCAACAGGCAGAGAAGTGCCAGATGGAAACAGCAAAAACGCGAGGAATTCGAGCAGATTAAGCGAGAGGTGAGCGACGAGCTCGCAAAGGAGAGGAAAAGGACAAGACAAATGGCAGGACACGAGACCGTGCGCTCGACCGACTTGAGCGCACTCCAGGGCATCTTCTTCGAGGAGCTGGACAACCTGATGGCGCTCGACATCAACGGCGACGACGAGGCGATCGAGCGCGAGATCAACCGCGCGAAGGCAGTCTCCGATGTGGGTGCGCGCGCCATCGAGAATGCCAACACCGCCGTGGGCATCATCCGCGCACGCTCCGAGATGGCCGGCGCGAAGCTCGCGAGCGTCCCCGCGATGCTGAAGTCGTAAGAACGATGAGCAGGGTCATGACGAAGGCGGAACACAGGTGGCTTCTCGACATGGCCCCGCGATTCCGCTCATGGGACGATCTCCTCGCCTCGTTCGAGTGCGCCTTCGGCTACCTGCCGAAGCGCCAGACCGCGCAATGCTACATCTCGAAGCACGGCGTGAAGCTGATGAGCACCACCGTCCGCTGGCTGGAGCATCCGGAGTATGACGAGTTCCTGCGGGAATTCGTCCCCGGTCACAGCCAGGGCGAGATTATCGACGAATTCGAGAAAAGGTTCGATATAAGGTTGAGGGTTGCCCAGCTCAAAGACCGCGAGGCGACGTTGGGCCTGAAGCAGGGCACGTTCGGCGGCAGGTTCGCGCCCGGCACCGTTCCGCCCAACAAGGGCAAGAAGCTGACCGACTACGTCAAGGACGAGCAGAAGCTTGCGAACATCAGACGCTGCCAGTTCAAGAAGGGCGAGGAAGTACACAACGAATGCCCCATCGGAACCGAACGCGTGAGCAGGGACGGCTATATCGAGGTCAAGGTGCCCAAGGAGGATGCCGACGACCGCGCCCACGGATGGTGGAAGCCGAAGCACCGGCTCATCTGGGAGCAGATAAACGGTCGGAAGCTCCAGAAGGGCGAAAGTGTGATGTTCGCCGACCGCGACATGACGAACTTCGACCCCGATAACCTCGTGATGGTCACGCAGGCGCAGCGGCTCTACATCAACAGGCACGGTATCCCGTACCACGATGCCGAATCGCTCAGGACCGCTGTCGCCATGGCGAAGCTGAACGAGGCGATCGTGACCGCCGAGCTGAGGCCGCGCAAGTGCCCGTGCTGCGGCAAGACATACAAACCGCAGTACAAGGCGCAGCGCACCTGCCGCGAGTGCCTTGACTCGGGGCGCAAGGCAAGGCGCAGCTACGGCATCGCCGTGTGCCAGAGGTGCGGCGCCACGTTCGAGAAGCTGAGCGTGCGGGGGAAGTACTGTCCAAAGTGTCGCAAGAAGAACTACAGAAAGGAGAAAGGCTGATGGAAGACCATAGCGACCTTCTGGACGCGCTCTCGGCAATCGACCCGTCCACGCTCAACTACCAGGAATGGCTGGACGTCGGCATGGCGCTCCACGAGAGCGGGCTTCCGCTCGATGCGTGGGACGAGTGGAGCCGCAGGGACGCGGGAAGGTACCACGATGGCGAGTGCGAGCGCAAGTGGCGCGGCTTCGGTTCCGGCGAGACGAGGGTGAAGTCGGGCACGCTCGCGAAGATGGCGACCGAGCGCGGCTGGGTCCCGCCGCGTGCGTCCCAGGGAATGGGCGAGGCGCTGTCTTGGGACGGCGAGATCTCGACCGCGCTCATCGACCCGTCATGGGTGGAGCCGGTCGAGCTGCCCGAGACCGACAAAACGGGTCCCGAGGAGCTTGTCGAGTACCTCGGTCACCTGTTCGACGAGGACGATGTGGTCGGCTACGTGTGCGAGAGCTGGGACCGCGAGGGCAAATGGCTCCCCAAATCGAAGGGATGCTACTCGCGCACCGCCGGCGAGCTGATGCGCGAATTGAAGAAGTACGGCTCCATCGAGCAGGCCCTGGGCGCCTACGACGAACGCGCCGGCGCATGGATCCGAATCAACCCGCTCGACGGCAAGGGCGTGGGAAACGCCAACGTCGCGGAGTTCAAGTACGCCCTGGTCGAATCCGACACGCTGCCCAAGGAGAAGCAGCTGGCGCTCGTGCGGGAGCTCCAGCTGCCGTGCGCCGCAATCGTCGATTCCGGCAAGAAGAGCCTGCACGCCGTGGTGAAGGTCGACGCCCGCGACTACAACGAGTACCGCGACCGCGTCATGCGCCTGTACGACGTTTGCCGCAAGAACGGACTCGACCCCGACACCCAGAACAAGAACCCGAGCCGCCTGTCGAGGATGCCCGGCGCCATGCGCTCGGGCGAGCGGCAGCGCCTCGTGAGCGGGCCGTGCGGCAGGGCATCGTGGGCCGAGTGGTGGGACTGGATGCAGGAGACCACCGACGACCTGCCCGATCCCGAGAACTTGGCATCCGAGTGGGACGATATGCCCGAGCTCGCGCCGCCGCTCATCGACGGGGTGCTGCGCCAGGGCCACAAGATGTTGCTCGCGGGGCCGTCCAAGGCGGGCAAGTCGTTCGCGCTCATCGAGCTTTGCGTGTCGATCGCCGAGGGCAGGCCGTGGTTCGGCTGGGGGTGCGCGCAGGGGAGGGTGCTCTACGTCAACCTCGAGCTGGATTCCGCGAGCTGCCTGCACCGATTCAAGGACGTGTACGGGGCGCTCGGCTACGCGCCCGAGAACGTGGGGAACATCGACATCTGGAACCTGCGAGGGCGCTCCGTGCCGATGGACAGGCTGGCGCCCTCGCTCATCCGCCGTGCGCTCAAGACGCGCCCAATCGCCGTGGTGATCGACCCCATCTACAAGGTCATCACGGGAGACGAGAACAGCGCCGACCAGATGGCGGCGTTCTGCAACCAGTTCGACAAGGTCGCCCAGCAGGTCGGGTGCGCCGTCATCTACTGCCACCACCATTCCAAGGGCCTGCAGGGGCAGAAGCGCTCCATGGACCGCGCTTCGGGCTCGGGCGTTTTCGCGCGAGACCCGGACGCGCTGCTGGACATGACCGCGCTGGAGCTGACGGACGAATGCACCAAGGCGCACTACGACTGGCGCAGGCAGCACGCGATCTGGGCCGCCTTCGACAAGTTCTTGCCGGAATGGCGATCGGATGAGAAGTTCGTCGGTATCGACTCGGCCGACGATTTGCAGAAGTGGGCGAACGAGTCTGCGAACGGCGCGCCCATCGAATTGCGCCGCGAACTTGAATCCATCCACGAGAGCCTACAGGGGTCATCGCGTGGGTGGGCCGCGTGGCGCATCGAGGGCACGCTGCGCGAGTTCCGCAGCTTCAAGCCCAAGAACCTGTGGTTCGAGTATCCCGTTCACCTGCCCGATGAGACCGGTGCCTTGGCTGACCTGAAATGCGAGGGCGAGTACGACCCGAGGGCGAGCCGTTCCAAGGGAAGGGATGTTAAAGCCAAGAACGACAAGAGCGCACAACAGGTCAAGGTCGAACTGATCCGTGAAGCCATGGAGCAGTGCGCCGAGGATGGGGTTGAGCCGACAAGAAATGCAATCTTGGAGCGAATCGGAGAATTCCGAGGGAATCCAGTGAGCAGTTCACAGCTCAAATCTTGGACCTGCAATGTATCGAAATGGAGTCCCTTCAGAATCAAAGACGGCACGAACCTGATCTATGACAAAGATAACCAGGCACTTGAATTCGACGGAGAAATCGACCTTTCCGAGTAGCTTTCAAAATTTTTAACCCACGGGTGTGACACTGTATTTTTTCAGTTTCGCACGGGTGTGAAAAAGGGGGTGTGACACTACTACTACGTAGTAGAGTTTCACACCCTACACCCCAAGGGTTAAGTGTGGACACGTGCGTGCGGGCTAAAGCCGCGCCCGCACTCGTGCGCTGTGGCCTACGGTCCACACCCAACCCCCGCGGTGTAAATGGGAATTCCGCGTTTCGCCGCTTTTCAATTTTTTCGACAACTGAATCAAACGAGAGGGGTTCGTATGAAATTCGACCCATGGACATTCGTCGGCTGCCTCGCCGTGCTCGCGCAAATCGGGGGGCTCTGCTGATGGCGGGGGAGTGGTCGGCGTTTCTCGCCATGGCCGTGCCCACCGTCACGCACAACGACCTCATCCCGTTCATGCGCAAGGGCAAGCCGAGCATCCGCAAGTCCGACGAGCTGAAGGAGGCCGAGGACAGGATCATCGCCCGCATCATCGCCGCCGGCGTGCCCGATAAGCCCTTGGACGGCGCGCTGAAACTGACCGTCAGGTGGTGCTTCCACGTGACCGGCAGCCACCGGCAGGGCGAGCCGCACCTCACGAAGCCGGACACCAGCAACCTGCTGAAGACGCTCGAGGACTGCCTGACCAGATGCGGGGTCATCCGTGACGACTCGCTCATCTGCCAGCACGACTTGGGCAAGGGATGGTCGGACCCGCGTGGCATCTACGTCCGCGTCGAGTGCATCGGCCTCGATTCGGGGGACGGCACCGCGACCATGGGCACAGAGAAGTAACGGGAGAAGGGACACAGGCAATGGGAGGAAACAGCGCGGGCCGCGTGCAGACGCGCAGGTTCCACAGGCTCAAGGCGGAGTTCTTCGCCAGGTGCCAGGCCGAGCGCCCGGTGTGCTGGCTCTGCGGTCAGCCCATCGACTACTCGGCCGACCCGGGCACGACCGCCGACTCGCTGACATTGGACCACCGCGTGCCCGTGAGCAAGCGGCCCGACCTGCAGGAAGACCCGGCGAACTTCGAGCCCGCGCATTTCGCGTGCAACTCCAGGCGAGGCAACGGCGAGCCGCCCGTGAGCCTGGGAGTGCTGAGCCGCAAGTGGACAGCGGACTGAGGGGGGAGGGGCGGCAAGCGATCTGCCTGCGGGTTTGGCGGACTACCATCCGCGTGCGCCTCCTTCCTCTCTCCCCGATATTCTGATTTGGAATACCAGCGGGTAGAGGGGTGTTTTTGATTGATGTTTGGGGAAGATGCCCCGAAAAAGCCGGCGGACGAGGTGATTTTGGATGAAGTTGGATGAACTTAAAGGCTTCTCAGAGACGTTTGAAGATGCCGTTTTGCACGCAGATTGGTTGAGAGACCCATACGGCAATATCGCCCCGAAATTCGTTGCTACAGTTCGTCTGGGACGGTCTTTGGCAAAGAAGCTCGACAAGCTAGAGCAACACGACTGGATAAATGCCGCCGACAAGCCCGACACGACCACCGTGAGCCAGTACCTGAAGGTCCTGGACGCGCTGAAGCTCAACCCGAGCTGCGACAAGTCCATCAAGGCCGAGCCGCAGAAGAAGAAGTCGAGCTCGCTGGCGGCATTCACATCCGGGTTCAAGGTCGTGAACGGCTGATGGGCTTGCTCCACGTCAAAGCTGAAGAGAAGGGGTACGCCGAGCCGCGAATCTGGACCAAGCCCCTGCGCGAGCTCACGCCCGAGACCTCGCTTGGTTTCGAGGTCATCGACTACGCCCGCGAGGTGCTCCACGTGGAGCTGCGACCGTGGCAGAAGTGGCTGCTCATCCACGCGCTCGAGCTGAATGAGGACGGCAGCTACCGCTTCAAGAAGGTCATCGTCCTCGTCGCCCGACAGAACGGCAAGACGATGCTCGCCAGCGTGCTTTCCAGCTGGTGGTTGTTCGTCGACTCGCAGCGCCACCCCGAGCGCGTGCCTCCCGTTAAGTTCAAGATCGTCGGCACCGCCCAGAACCTCGACATCGCGCGAGAGCCGTGGTCGCAGGTTCGCCTTTGGTGCAACCCGGATCCGCCGAGCGAGGCGGAATCGGAAGTCGCGATAGCCGATCTGCAGGAGGCGACCAACAAGGTCTCGGACACCAACGGCAAGGAGTACATCCAGGCGGCGTCGCTGGCCCACTACGAGATCCGCGCCGCCAAGAACGCCCGCGGCAAGCCTGCCGCCCGCGTCCTCATGGACGAGCTGCGCGAGCAGGAGAACTGGGTCGCGTGGAATGCAACCTCGCAGACCACTAAATCCTTTTGGAGCGGTCAGCTCTGGGGAATCTCCAACGCCGGCGATGCGAAGTCGGTCGTCCTCGCCGCGCAGCGCAAGGCCGCACTCAAGGTGGTCGCCAGCTGGGAGAAGCTGGTCGAGAAGCGCGGCATGGATCCGTTCGAGTGGGCCGACAAGCACGATAACGCGATAGGCATCTTCGAGTGGTCGGGCCGTGACGGCTGCGAACTGGACAGCGACGAGGACCTCCTGCAGGCGAACCCCTCGTGCGGTTACGGCGGCATGACGCTCAAGTCACTCAAGTCCGACATCGACGGCATGACCGAGGCGTCCTTCCGCACCGAGGTCCTGTGCCAATGGGTCACGGCTGACGTCACCCCCTACGTTGACGTCGAGACGTGGGAGTCGCTCACCGATAACGACAGCCGAATCCCCGAGGACGAGCGCGTCGTGCTCGCCATCGACACCAGCGACGACCGCAAGACCACCTACGTCGCCGTGGCGGGCGCGAGGGGCGACGGCATGGACCACGTCGAGGTCATCGCGCGGCGCGACGGTAACCTGTGGGTGCCGAAATACCTCAAGTCCGTGCAGGAGGCATGGGGCATCGACGAGGTCGCCCTGCAGTCGAAGGGATGCCCTGCGGGGGACTTCCGCGACATGCTTGAGGAAGAAGGATGGACGGTCCATGCCATCGAGGGCAGCAAGCTCGGCTCCGTAGCAGGAAGCTTCAAGGATGCGGTGCTCGACGGGACCATCCGCCACACCGACCAGCCGGTTCTCACGCAGCAGCTCAAGTGCGCTGTCACTCGAAAGCTCGGCGAGGTCGATGTCTGGACGCGCAGGGCATCGCAGGGTCAGATCTCGGCGGTGATCGCCGCGAGCGAGGCGCTCTGGGCGCTGCGCAACTGCGAGCGACCGAAGCCCAAGGCCAAGCCTTCGCCCTATCCGCTGACGATTATCTAGGAGCTGACACATGCGCTTTTCCGACCGCATCAGGGCGGCTTACGATGGCTTCACGGGCAAATCCGAGACTGCCGAGAACGCCGCCGGGCAGCCCGAGACCACCGCGCAGCACGCTGTTCCGTACGCGCCGATGATTCCCCCCGGCTTGCTCGAGGACATCGCATTCGGCGATTACGACCGCCGCGACCTGTGGGCCGCCGAGTACAACGTCCGCATGGTGGTCGATTTCGTTGCAAGCAAGATCGCGGCGCTCCCGTTCCACGCCTACCGCGTGAAGCCCAACGGCGACCGCGAGGAGGCACCCAATTCGGAAATCGGTAAGCTCATCGCTGACCCGAGCTACGTTGCGAACGAGACCCGTTACCGTCTCATCCACTCGCTGGTGGTCGACATGATGCTCAACGACCAGTGGCTGATGCTGCTCACGATGGACAAGGACTACGACTACCGCTTGCGCCGCATCCCATACGGCACGTACTCCGTGCGGTACAACGCGCTCGCGGAGCCGATGGGAGTCCAGATCACGCTCCCAAACGGTCAGGTCAACTACGAGCTGCCGAACAAGAACGTCCTGCTGTCGCTCGGCTACCCCGGCGCGGTCGGCAATCCCAAGCCCATGTCCGGCGCCTTGGGGCCGCTGCTCACAGAGGCGCGCGAGCTGGCGAGCTACCGCCGCTTCATCGCCCAGAACGGCGGACGCATCCCCGCCTACATCAAGCGACCCGCCGGTATGGAGTGGGCGAGCGAGCAGGCGCGCAATGACTTCATCCAGGGCATGCGCGCCTACCGCAAGGGCGGTGGCAAGGACGGCGGCTGGCCCCTGCTCGAGGACGGTATGGAAATCGTCACGCTCGACGCTTTCAAGCCCGTCGACATGGCAGACCTCGATGCACGCGACCGTATCGGCATCGCCGTGTGCAACGCATACCACATCTCGCCGGAGAACGTCGGCATCCGCACCGGCAACAAGTCGAGCGTGGAGGCCTACAAGGACCAGCTGTGGAATGTCGAGCTGGCCCCGTATGTCGTCCAGCTCGAACAGCAGCTGAATCATGTCATCCCCAAGGCGGTCGGCGAGGAGGACGTCTTCATCCTCGCGAACATGGATGCGCAGCTGCGGGGTACCCCCAGCGAACAATACAAGGCGTTGAGCACGGCGACCGGTCGTCCGTTCATGTCCCTGAACGAGGGCCGACGCAAGCTCAACCTTCCCGCCAAGGATGACGGCGACGAGGTGATCGTCCCGCTCAACGTCACCCAAGGCGGACAGCCGTCCCCGCAGGACGGCGGCAATACCCAGAACGCCCAGACGGGCGCGAGCCCGAACGGGAGGTAACAAGATGAGCAAGCTCGATTTCCTCAACTTCGAGGTCAAGGCCGTCCTCGAGGAGGAGGGCGTGTTCGAGGGGTACGCCTCCACGTGGGAGCGCGACCTTATCGACGACGAGATCACTAAGGGCGCATACGCCGAGACGCTTTCAGCCGACTACCCCGACGGCGGCGCTGGAATCCCGCTCTATTGGGGCCACAACTACGATTCGCCGCTCAACTGCATCGGCGAGTCCCTTTCCGCGTGCGAGGACGAGAAGGGCCTGAACGTCAAATTTAAGTTCGACCTCGATACCGCCGAGGGCAAGAAGGCGTACGACCTGCTCAAGCGCGGCCTCGTGCACCAGATGTCGGTCGGCTTCCTCGCGCAGAAGACCGCTTGGGTCAAGGACGAGGGCGACCAGTGGTCGCACCGCCGCATCGAGAAGATCAAGCTCTTCGAGGTCTCCGTGGTGCCCATTGCCTGCAACCAGCAGGCTGAGGTCACCGACGTCAAGAGCGGTCGAGCCATCTCCAAGGACAACGAGTCCCTCATCCAGCAGGCCATCGACTGCCTGCAGGATGTGCTCAAGAATGTCGGCTCCGATGACGATTCCGATGAATCCGATGAGACCGATGAAAAGGCTCATGCACTTGCCGAGCGCAAGTCTGAGATAGCAGAAATCGCCGAATACCTCGGCGGAGCAGTCACCGATTAGGAGGACAAACATGCGCATTAAGGAGCGTATCGCCGCCGAGAAGAAGGCGGCACAGGACATTCTCGCCAAGGGCGAGGAGAACCTCACCGATGAGGAGTTCGAGCAGCTGAAGCAGCACGTCTCCGAGGCCAAGAAGCTCGAGGAGCGCGCCGCACTGCTCAAGGACGGAGCCGAGATCCTCGACAACGCCGCCGAGGGCAAGAACCTCGAGCAGAAGAAGGAGGAGAACGCCGTGACCGCGAAGAGCATCGGCGAGCATTTCGCCAACGAGCTGAAGGCAAAGGGCCTCACGGTCGCCAAGGCCAAGACCATCAACTTCGAGACCTCCGAGTTCGGCACCAAGGCCGCTGCCGACGTGAACCTCACCGGCGGCGCCGCTGGCTCCAACGCCCCGTACCTTACCGAGATCGACGATCCCGCCTTCGCCACGCGCCAGGACCTGCTCATCGTCAACCTGTTCGGCACCGGTACCATGGGCGGTCAGGTGCTGAAGTACCCGGTCTACGGCAAGCTCGAGGGCAAGCCCGGCGAGACCGCCGAGGGCGCAGCCGCCGCACACACCCACTTCCCCGACCCCACCTGGGAGAACGACACCCTCCACTCCATCACGGACCTGTGGGAGATCACCGATGACATGATCGACGACCTGCCCTATGTCGTCTCCGAGATCAATGACCACAACCAGTACGAGTTCGACCTGGTCAAGGAGAACGAGATCTGGAACGGCGACGGCACCAGCGACAACATCAAGGGCCTTGTCGCGCGAATCCCGTCCGACTCCGTCATCGCCGGCACCAGCACCGAACCGCTCGAGGACCGCATCTTTACGGCAATCACCATGATCAAGAAGAACGTCAACCGCACGGCTGACGGCCTTGTCATTAACCCCGAGGACTATAAGACCCTGCGCCTGAAGCGCGACAAGAACGGCCAGTACTACGGCGGCGGCTTCTTCCTGCCGCCCTACAACGGCACCGGCACCCTCGTCATCCAGCAGACCCCGTGGGGCCTGCCGACCGTGGTCACCCCGACCCAGGCGAAGGGCAACTGCGTGGTCGGCGCCTTCAAGACCGGCAAGGTTCTCTCCCGCGGCGCACGCACGCTGAAGACCAGCGACTCCCATAAGGAGAACTTCGGCTCCGGCATCACCGCCTTCCGCCTGAAGGAGCGCTGCACGCTCCAGGTCAAGTACCCGTACGCCTTCGTCAAGGTGTCCACGGACGAGACCAAGGTCGTCGCGCAGTCCGACGATTCCGGCATCGCGGTCCAGTCCGACGAGCCCGTGGCCGATACCGAGACCGCCAAGACCGCCAAGACCGCCAAGGCCGCGAAATAGCCTCGGCTGACTGATTGAAAGGGGGCATCATGACCGAATCTTTCCTCGGCGACCATACCGACTACAGCGGGCTTGGTGCCCCCATGTTCAACGCCGCCGCCGTGAGCGCCATCCGCGGCTACTGCGGATGGCATATCGCGCCGTCGATGGTGCTGTCCGGCAAGGTCGGCTCCGCTGGCGGCAAGATCATCCGCATCCCCGCGCTCAACGTTACCGAGGTCACGAAGCTCGCACTGGCCGATGACACCGACCTTCTGGACGGTGCGCAGTGGAACGCTGACGGCCTTATCGAGCTGGCGGTGCCCGTTGAGCCGTGCCTGAGCGGCATCGAGTACACTGTCACCGCCGGATTCAACCCGGATGACGTGCCCGACCTCATCACGGTCGCGCTCCAGGTCTCCCGACGAGCCGCCAGCGCACCCGCGGGCACCGTGCGCTCCCAGAGCGTCAACGGCGCGTCCGTGAGCTACGCATTCAGCGGTTCCGGTGCTACGTCCGTCCAGCTCATGCAGGACGAGCGCGAGATTCTCGACAGGTATAGGATTGCGAGGCTCCCGTGAGCGGTTCTGATTTCGGTGAATTCGGTCGACCGCTCAAGCGTCTGCGCGCATCCCTTGTGGAAGATCCATACAATCCGGCGCGCACCGTACCGGATTGGGATGGCGAGGTCGATGAGCTTGTGTTCAACGGCTTCATCGCCACGGCATCCTCGGTCATGACGCCCGACGGCGCACGCGAGCAGGCGGTAACCGCCGTCACGCTCACGGTCGCTGACCCAACGGTCGATATCAGGCGCGGCGACCGCATCGAGGACGGTGCGCACGTCTACACGGTGGATGTTATCCCGTCAACTGATGCCAACCCGTTCACAGGCTGGCAACCGACCCTCGAGGTCGGCCTTCAGGAGGTGGAAGGCTGATGCCGGCAGCAGGTCAGACAAAGGTCAAGTTCAACGACAAGTTCTTCGATGACATCCTCCACAGTGCTGGCGTCGAGAACATGTGCCTGTCCAAGGCGCAGCAGGCGCTTGCGAACATCCGCGCGACAGCGCCCGTCGACACCGGTGCATATCGCAACGGTTTTTGCATCGAGGTCCATAAGTCGGCGCACCGCAACTCCTATCGCGTGGTCGGCCACGACTGGAAGACGATTCTCCTTGAGTGCAAGGGCGGCTATCTCGCCCGCGCCCTGAAAGCGGTGAAGTAGATGCAGATGGTGGTCCCTCCCGATCTGGAGATGTTCCTTTGCGGGTATCTCCGTGCCGTCCTCGGCTCGAAAATCGAGGTCGACAATCGCGAGCCGTCAAACTTCGACGGCGGCACGCCCTATTGCGTGGTGCGCGACGATGGAGGTCAGAAGACCGGTCTCACCACCTTCGACCGCTCGGTCGGCATCTCCATCTATGCGGGGAACCGGCAGAGCACACTACTTGCCGGAGAGCTTGCCAGACGTGCCTTCGCCGCGCTCACGTCCCCGACCATCGCCTATGAGAAGGGGTCTCCCATCGCAGCCGTCATCGATGACGGTTGCAACGGCCCGTATCGCGTGACGGACCAGCACGATTCGAGCAAATGCTACATGACGGTCGAGTATTCGGTCGTCGGTGCAATTGAGGATTAAGGTTAGGGCTTTGCCCTGGAAAGGAGCCTGCAATGGCTAAAGACAAGCAGGGTAACGACCTCGCAAACGTAGGCGTGCCCGTAACCGGTGCAATCTGCATCGTCCCGTACGCCGAGGGCAACGTCATCACCCGCACCATGATCGGCAAGAAGAACGCCACTCCGAAGCTCCCGGAGGTCTATGCGCGCGGCACCGCATGCCTCGGCCTCATCACCAGCGACGGCGCTCCGCAGGATTCCACCGAGTCTGGCGACGCCATCGAGTTCTGGCAGCAGGGTTACATGCTCAACGGCGAGACGACCATCTCCACGGCCTTCACCATCGCCGAGGACACCGACCTCGCACGAGAGTTCTGCTTCGGCGAGAAGCCCGACGCCGACGGCGTCATCGCGGTCGATACCTTCACGCCAGACACCAAGTGGATGGCGTACGAGGAGATCACCTATAAGAACGGCAACGTCGACCGTCGCGCCGGCGTAATCCAGGTGACTGCCAATGAGCCGGGTCAGGCCGAGCGCGGTTCCGTCTTCGGTCGAGCCGTCACCGTCAAGTGGGTGCGCGACGACCTGTACGAGGGCAAGGCATTCATCGAGGCGCATTGCACGCCCGCCGATGCCACGGCGGCCGCCTCTTCTGCCGCAACCGGCAAGAACTCCTAAGCGAAATACAGCTTTCCCTTCTCTTGTTGGGCATTGCGCTTCGGCGCGGTGCCCTTTTTTTATCGGGGGACCCCGGCCGAACAATGTCCATGTCGTAAGAGGCCATTCGAGAGAAGGGAAAGTCGAGATGGCTGAAGAGAAAGAGTTCGAGCCGACCATCGAGGATTTTGAGAACTGGACCGAGGAGAAGGAGCAGGCCGAGTTCGAGCGCATCGCCGATGCGAACAAAGTCATGTATGTGATCGGCGACAACACGCTGTTCGTCCGCACGTCCGCCGGCAACATCTACCGCCTGCCCATGTGCCCGAGCTACGCCGAGGTGGCTGCAATCCAGAGCGGTACGGATAACGATGCCCTCGAGCACCTTTGCACGCTCATCGAGGGCGGCAAGGGCGGCACGGATGCCGTCGAGCGCTTCAAGGCCGAGCCGCTCCAGACGATGGTCAAGATCCTCGAAGTCTTCGGCGAGAAGCTGGCCAAGACCCAGGGAGCGACCCTGGGGGAATAGCCGGCTTCATCGCCGAGCTGAAGGAGCACGAGGACGCCGCGAGGGCTGATTTCGCGGCAAGGGGATGGAGCCTGCAGGCCGACCTCGGAAGCAGGCTCCGCTATGCGGATGCGATTGCGCTGTTCAGGGCGCTCTCGGGAGACCCGGCGACCTCAACAGGTGCGCACGTGGCAGGTCTCAAGTATCCGACCAGTTTTGCCGACATGTTCATCGTGGCGGCTTTGACCAAGAACGAGTTCCCGTCTCCCATCCCGACCGAGGAAGAGCAGCTCCGCGCTGCCTCCTTCAAGGCCTCTGGCGATGAAGCGCAGAAGGCGGCAGAGAACATGGCTCCGCTGTTCGCTTCGCTTTACGAGTAACGAGATCGGGGGAGATCGCGCATGTCATCTGAGTTCGGTTCCGCACATATTTCGATTTTCCCCGTGATGACGGGCTTCCGCTCCAAGGTCAACAAAGAGGTAAAGTCGACCGGAGACGAAGCCAGCAATTCATTTAAAAACGCATTCAAAAACGCCGGCGGCGTAAGCGGCCGACAGCTCGGAAAGCAGCTGAAGGAATCCTTCGCCGCATCATCCAAGGGCCTCGCCGACGGTGCCCTCAAGGTCTTCACCGATGATGTCAAAGCCGCGACTAACGAGCTGAGCAAAGCTCGCATGAAGCAGGCGGACGATGCCGGGCGCGTCCGCGTGGCCGAGATGAGGCTGCAGGATGCCATCGCAAAGTACGGCGAGGGCTCCACGCAGGCGGTCGCCGCAGAGGAGCGTCTGGCATCCGCACGCCGAAAGTCCGAGCAGAGCGCCGCCGACGTGAAGGCCGCGACCGAGAAGCTGAACATCGCCAATCAGTTCGCCGCTAAGGCGCAACAGGATTTGGCTCAGTATACAAACCAATCGTCCAACGCTTTTGCCAGCGCTGCCAAGAACTTCCTTGCCGGCGCAAAGTCGCTGGACGCAGGCAAGAGCTCCGCAACCGGCATGGCCGGCGCCCTGGGTTCCCTTGTCCGCGCCGCATCCGGCATTGACATTTGGGGGCCGATCGCCGCCAAGGCGACAGCCGGTCTCGCCAGGGTAAAGGCATCAATCGCCGACTTCGCCAGCAGCGCCAAGAACAAGATGCAGATCGCCGCAGCCGAGATCGGAAACGCAATCTCGGACGGCCTGTCGCGCGCCGGAAGCAAGGTGCAGACGGTCGTCGGCAATATCGCGTCCAGGCTTCCGCAGCCGATTAAGAACGTCTGCTCGACCGCGCACACGTGGTTCTCCAATGTGGAGACGGCAGCGAAGTCCGCATTCGATAAACTGCCGGATTTCGCCAAGACCGGTATCGAGGGCGCGAAAAGCGCCGTCTCCGCCGGCATATCCGCGCTCGGCAGTATCGGTTCCGCAGCCGCCAGCGCTTTCAAGGACGTATCCACCGCAATCGTAGGTGTCGGTGCCGGCGTGACAGTGGCGCTCGGCAAGATAGCCGTTACTGGAGGATTCAACCGCGCCCTCAGTATCGAGGATGCGCGCGCGAAGCTGAAGGGCCTCGGCCACGATGCCGGCAGCATCGACGAGATCATGAACAACGCTCTGGCTTCGGTCAAAGGCACCGCTTACGGCCTGGGAGACGCGGCGACCACGGCATCCCAGCTCGTGGCGTCCGGCGTCAAGCAGGGCGACCAGCTGACGAGCGTCCTCAAGACGGTGGGCGATTCCGCGCAAATTTCGGGTCGAGACTTCACGGAGATGGGTTCCATCTTCTCCAAGGTCGCCGCATCCAACAAGCTCCAGGGCGAGCAGGTCAACCAGATCCTCGACTCCGGCATCCCCATCCTCCAATTCCTCGCCAAACACTACGGCATCACCGCCGAGGAGGCCCAGAAGATGGTGTCCTCCGGCAAGGTTGACTTCGAGAACTTCGCAGCCGCCATGCAGGAGAACCTTGGCGGCGCGGCGCAGTCCGCTGGCGGCACCTTCAAGGGCGCGATGGCTAACGTCAAGGCAGCTTTGAGCCGTCTCGGCGAGAAGGCGATGACCCCCGTCCTGAACGGCCTGCGCGACATCTTTAATGCCGCTATTCCGCTTGTGGATGCCGTCACAACCAAGCTGACACCCGTTTTCGAGCAGTGGGGAGACCTGGTCTCCAACACCATCGCACCGATGATCGTGGGCGCTTTCGAGAAGATCACGTCCGTGCTCAACGGTGACAGCTTCTCGGGCTTTTCCAGTGGCATCATGGCGGCAATCCCCATTGTCGGCTCCCTAGTCGCCGCCATGGGAGGCACCGGGCTTCTCGGCACCATCGGCGAGCTTCTCGTCAACATTCCCATGGTCGGCCCGGCCCTAAAAGGCCTCGTGGGTGAGTCCGCGCTTCTCGGCAACGTGCTTAAACTGCTCGGAGGTCCCGTCGGTATCGTGCTGTCGCTCCTCACCGGCTTGGTCATGATCAGTCCGAAGCTGCAACAGACCCTCGGTCAGGTGGCCGGCACGGTCGGCTCGTCGCTTCTCGGTGCCTTTACCACCCTAGCCCCTGTCCTGCAGGACATCTTCGACAAATGCACCAGTGCGGCATCCGAGATTTTCCCGGTGCTGGTCGAGTGTTTGAGCCAGATTTTTACGACCATCGGCAATGTGGTTGCGCAACTCGCCCCCATTGCAGCTGAAGTCCTGCAGCCCCTGCTCGATTGCATCGCGCAACTCATCGAGCCGCTGACCAATATCATCACAGTCCTTCTGCCGCCGCTGACCAGCATCCTGGACGGCGTGATCACG
The DNA here is from genome assembly GCA_900541745.1 of uncultured Collinsella sp. Classification (GTDB taxonomy): domain Bacteria; phylum Actinomycetota; class Coriobacteriia; order Coriobacteriales; family Coriobacteriaceae; genus Collinsella. The sequence goes on from UQLA01000006.1 coordinate 55,323, forward strand.
CTAATCGGCAGCGTGCTCGCATTTGTCGGCCAGCTGGTTGCCGGAATCGAGTCCCTGCTGCTGCCCATCATCACTTCGGTCATTCAGGGCGTCTCCGACCTGCTCACGCAGTGCAGTCCTTGGCTCGACCAGCTCGGTTTTGCATTCGAGTCCGCGATGGACCTGATTGGGGATGCGCTCGAGGTCGTCGGCGCGGCGCTGAACGGTTTTCTTTCCGTTGCCGGTACGGTCATTGCTGGAGTTGTCCAGTGGATTGTCGGCACCCTTCAGCCGACGTTTGCCGCGATGGCCCCGTTTATCTCGGGAATCGTGTCCTCCGTCAATCAGGTGATCACCTCGATCGGACAGATCGTGCAGGGCGTCGTCGGGCTGGTGCAGGGCATCATTTCCGGCAACTGGGCCCAGGCATGGTCGAGCTGCCAGCAGATCGCCAGCGGCGCGGTCGGTGCGCTCAGTGGAATCCTGCAGGGCATCTACAACGCCGCTATGGCAGCGGTCTCCGGCGCCGGCACATGGCTGGTCAATGCCGGTAGCCAGATCATCTCCGGTCTTTGGAATGGCATCTCGGGTGCAATCGGTGGCCTGTACAACAATATCAAGGGGGCGCTGTCCGGTCTTGTCAGCAAGGCCAAGAATGCCCTCGGCATCCATTCGCCTTCGCGCGTGTTCCGCGACATGGTCGGCAAGTACATCCCGCTGGGCATCGGTGTCGGCATCAAGCGCAACACCCCCGCACTGCTAGCTGACGCCGACAAGATGACCAGCTCTCTGGTCGAGCGCGTTAGCGGTGCGTCCGCGGCGGTTGACGTGGCGGCTGGCATGTCGCCCGCCTCTGGGGCAAACGGCGCTCAGGCAGCTTCTGGTGGTGCTGGCGGGCTATCCGTCGAGGACATTATCTATGCAATCATCACCGCGCTCAGCAGAATCGGTGCGCTCAAGCTCGATGTCGACCTCAAGACGCTCGCGATGCTACTCGCGCCGTCAATCGATTCAGAGCTCGGCAAGCGTGATGCGATGGAGGTCTAAATGGCTGATTCGAGACTTGGAATCTTCTCCCGCAACGACATGTTCGTCGATGACGGCACGGTCACCGTCAACGGCGTCAATCTCGGAGGAATCGGCTGGTATCTCACAGCCGCCCCGGAGGTCGAGGCGCTCACGTTCAATACGGCATATACGTCCATTACGGGAACCCACGGATCGCGCGACCTGTCGCTAACTGATGGGGGTGGACTGGCTTACGCAGGCAGGCGCACCGTGACGCTCCACCTTCGCACTCTCGGTACGTGGCAGGAGGCCGTTGAGTCGAAGCTCGCACTCGGCTCGATGGTTGGTCGCGATGCCCGAATCACATGGAATGCGCTTCCCGGTGATTTCGTCGGCAGGCTCGAATCGTCCAACCCGAGTGAGGTCTGGCATGGCGGCGTGTTCGCCTACTACGAAATCGACCTTGTAATGAGCGCCATGCCCATGCTCTACGGTGCCGAGACCACCGTGAGCGGTACCGAGTTGACCGTGAGCGGTAATTGCAGGGTTTTCCCCAGGTTCACTGCCATCCTCAAGGCCGAGTCGAAGCTGAAGATATCGCGTGACGATGGGGTCTTCATTGAGGTCGAAGCGGAAAAGGTTTTCGGTTCCGGCATCGAAGCGGTAATCGAGATGTCTCCGACCAGAAAGCGCGGCGTGTATATAAACGACGTACTGACCTGTCCGACTCTCACATCCGATTTCTTCGACCTGCCAGCAGGGGACTCAACCATCACAGTGGTCGGTGCAAGCAGTATCACGACATCCTACGAGCCGTTGTGGCTCATCCCATAGGAGATCACTAGATGTCAAAGAGATTCATCCACTTCAACCGCTTCGGTGCATATGTCGGAGAGTTGACACCTTTGCAGGCGACGCGCACACGCAATGTCGACCAGTGCGGTGTTGACAAGGTCGAGCTGATTCTTCTGGACAACGGTATAGACAAATACGACCGAATCGTGTTCACGGACTCGCTGCGCCGCACGTGCGAGTGGATCGTCATGTCCTCGCGCGAATCGAGGGCTTCCAATGTCCCCGTCTGCAAGGTCAACTGCTACGGTTCCATGCAAGAGCTTTCTCGCCATTTTATGCCCACGCTCCGCCGTGGCTCCGGCGATTCCCCGTCGCAGGCGCTGGCAAAAGCGCTGGATGGCACTCGCTGGTCTGTCGGCCCCTGCGACGAGGGCAGCGGTACCTACAGCGTCTACCACCAGTCATCGCTAAAATCCATTGAGGACATTGCGGACGCCTACAAAATGGAGGTGAAGCCGCTCATCGAGCTCTCCTTGGACGGCAACTCGATTGCCAAGCGCTCCGTCTGCCTAGTCAAGCGCATCGGTCGCGCGAACACTGCATTGCGCCTCGATTACGGTAGCGGGCTGTCCGGCATCGACCGCGTGTTGTCCGCAGATGACGTGGTGACTCGACTCTACTGTTACGGCAAGGGCGTGCAGACGACCGATGAAGACGGAAACGCGACGGGCGGTTACTCCCGCAAGATCACATTTGCCGAGATCAACGGCGGCAAGGAGTATGTCCAGGACGATTCTCTGCTCCAGACGTGGGGCGTCTACGGCCCTGACGGCACCCTGGTCCATGCCGAGGGTATCTTCGAGGACGGAGACTGCGAGGACAAGGCGACGCTTCTCGCCGAGGGCAAGGCCGCTCTCGCAGAGAGGTCAAAACCCGTTGTGAGCTACGAGGGCACGGTCGAGGCCCTCGGTCGCGCCGGATTCGATGCCAATGCGTGCGATCTCGGCGACAACCTCCAGATGGTCGATACCACATTCCCCAAGCCGCTACGCCTGACCGGTCGAGTGCTTGAGATCGTGGAAGACCTGCTCGGTGACGGCTCTCCGTCCAGCGTGAAGGTCGGCAACATCATCGAGGGCATCACGAAGCGCTCCGATCGCGTGCAGCAGACCATCGACCGTCTGACGGGCAGCGCCGGCAGCTGGGACGATGCCGCCACGCTCGGCAGCTCCTATCTCAACGGCGTTATCGACGGCCTGAACAACGTCATGAACCAGACTGGCGGCTATACCTATATCAAGCCAGGCAAAGGGCTGTACGTCTATGACAGGCGCGAGGACGACAACCCGACCATGTGCATCCAGATCGGCGGAGGCTACTTCCGAATCGCCGACGGAAAGAATGCGGACGGCACATGGAACTTCCGCACGCTGGGCAACGGCCATGGGCTTGTTGCCGATGCGCTCGTAGCGGGAACAATCGATGCCAATCTCATCCGTGCCGGCGTGCTGCAGGACAAGACCGGCACTAATTATTGGAATCTCGACACTGGAGATTTTAGGCTTGCTGCTGGCGCCCAACTCGGCGGCAAGGACATCGCGACAACCGATACAGCCATCAAGTCGGTCGTCAAGCTGTACGCCAAGAACATGAGCGACACGGTCCCGCCGACTAACGCATCGAACCCCGAGCTCGGATGGTCCGAGCAGCTGCCGGAATGGAGCGACGGCTACTACATCTGGTCGATGGAGCGCATCACCATGGGCGACGGTTCCGTGCGCTACTCCACGCCGGTGCTCGAGGGCGCGTACAACAAGGCGTGCCAGGCCTCGCACGATGTCCAGAGCTCGCTCGGGGACCTCGACAGCACGATCAAGAACGCGACGAGCGACGGTATCGTCACCGAGGCCGAGAAGGCGGCTGTGAAAAAGGCCATGCAGGACGTCGACAAGGAGCGCGAGGAGTTAAGCGACCAGTACAGGACGCTAAAGGCGAACAGCGCGCTTAATTCGCAGTATGTCCTGAATGTCCTTACGCCGAAATACACGGCGGCATTCGGCTCGACTGCCGAGGGTGGCACGTACGGCGAGTACTGCAACCGCGTCAATGATGTGCTCAAGTGCAAGACCGCCGATGAGCTCAAGACGGCGATGCTCGAGTACGACACCGCCTACAGCACATACTCGACGGCCGTCAAGGAATATGCCGCCGCAGCGACGGCGGCACGGCACGCGATCGAGCAGAAGAATGCCAGCGACTATGCCGACGGCATCCTGAGCGCCTACGACGAGCAGCTCGGGCAGCAGGAGATCTTCAACCGCTTGACCAACAACGGCGCTACGCAGGGCGTCTACATGGAGAGCGGAAAGCTCTACATCAACGCGAGCTACATGTCCGCTGGAACAATTGCAGACGCAAAAGGCCGCAACAGCTGGAACCTCAAGACCGGCGTCTTGACGACCAACTACATGACCGCGAACAACGTCACGGCCACGGGCACGTTCCGCTGCGGCAGCAGCAACTACTACACGATGCTCAACTCCACCGGGCAGATGGCCGGGTACAGGCCGACGTCGAGCGGGCCGACCGTCGACCCGGGCTCGCTGCCCGCCAGCAAGGTCGGCTACATCGACTTCACGGCGTCGACGTACGACATCGGCGACAAGAAGACCTACTACGGTATCCAGATGCAGGCACAGGGTAGCGTCCGCATCTCGTCGCCGAACATCTCGACGGCGGCGACATCTGAAACGAGCGTCACGACCACTAATTGTCGCACCGGGACGATCACGCAGCCGCTGGTGTCGTCCATACGCGACAACGGCGACAGCATCAGCTGGACGTACGGCGACTTCACGCTAGGCGTGGTAAACGGGCTGATCACGTCGGTCAGCCGCGTATTGACATGATTGGAAGGATTAAGAAATGTCTCATATCGTCGATTATCTTATTCACGATCCACTTGGCAATGTCGAAGGGCAGCTCGGGGACTACGACCCCGTGCGCCTCGAGGAGGCCGAGAAGAACGGTATGATCTTCATCGCCGTCATGGACGACGGTGAGCGCAGGCTCGTGAAGGCCGCCGACGTGAGCGAGCCGAATCAGCAGAACCAGTACTTCACCGTGGCGAAACCGGAGTATGTCGACGAGCGCACGAAGGCCACGGTCGCCGTGTTTGACGCGCTCGCGGATATAGTCAACCCGCAGACGGCTGCGGCTGACGAGAATGGCAGCGATGAGCAGCCGGTAGCTGACCCTATTACGGCCTTCGAGAATGCGCTGAATAAGTTGAAGAGCCTCCAAAACGGCGACCAGTCATAACGGCCACAAGAGGGGGACGAGAGGTCGACCATCTTTCTGGTTAGTAGGTAGCAAGAAAGGTGGTCGACATGGCTCTCGATAGCTTCAGGCGCATCGTGATCGAGATTGACACTGCCAACGATTACATCGCCCCAATCATCCTGTCTCGCGGCGACGTCAACGGTCGTACATTGGTGGTCAAACTTACCGACAACGGCAAGCCGGTGACCAACACGGACGGTCTCGTTGTCAAGCTGGCCTATAAGTCCGCTGGACAGACCTCCGGCTGGGTCAAGACGATGACAAAAGTGGGCGGCTATGACACGGCGGCATGGTCGTGCTCGGCTCCCGGTAGCGTGCTCAACTCCGAATACGCAATTATGTGCATCCAGATCTGCCAGGGTTCCGATGTGGTCTGCTCCCGCACGTTCCGCGCAGCGGTCGACAAGCCAATCATCAATTTGAACCCCGGCACAGACGAAGGCGATGCAGTCAAGGCACTGCAGGAGATGCTTGCGTCCCTAGATGAGCAGCAAGCCAAATTCGATGCAGCGGAAAAGAAGCGCGAGCAAGACTTTAGGAGCGCTGCCACCAAGGTCAACGCGTCGGTCATCACGAATGTCAATGTGAAGACCCTCGGCCCCGGCAGCGAGGCGACTGTCTCAATCGTCAAGGGCGAGAGCGGTCAAGCCCTCACGCTCGGGATACCGAAGGGCGCGAAGGGCGACGCTGGCGCAAAGGGCGACCGGGGCGAGAAGGGCGAACAGGGGCCGCAGGGCATCAAAGGCCCCCAAGGCCCCAAAGGCCTCCAAGGCGATGTCGGCCCCAAAGGTCCCCAAGGCGATATTGGCCCCCAAGGCCCCAAAGGTCCCCAAGGTGATATCGGCCCCCAAGGCAAGCAGGGCATCCAAGGTCCCAAGGGCGATAAGGGCGATCCGTTCACCTACTCGGATTTCACAGAAGACCAGATCAATAACTTGAAGAATGGTCCCAAGGGCGACAAGGGTGACCCGGGTGAGACCGGCCCACAGGGCCCGCAAGGCCCGCAGGGCCCAAAGGGTCCCAAGGGCGACCCCTTCACCTATAACGACTTCACCGAGGCGCAAATCGAAGGTCTGAAGGGGCCGCAAGGCCCCAAGGGCGAGACTGGCCCGCAGGGCGAGCAAGGTCCCAAGGGCAACGTCGGCCCACAAGGTCCCAAGGGCATTCAGGGCGAGAAGGGCGACAAGGGTGACCCGGGTGAGACCGGCCCTACAGGTCCGAGGGGTCCGCAAGGCCCTCAAGGCCTACAGGGTCTTCAGGGTCCGCAAGGCGACACCGGACCTGCGGGCGCTCAGGGAGAGCCCGGTCCCCGAGGTCCGCAGGGCGACGTCGGCCCGCAAGGTCCCAAGGGCGATCCTTTCACTTATGACGACTTCACCGAGGCGCAGCTTGCCGGATTGAAGGGGCCGCAGGGCGAGAGGGGCGAGCAAGGCCCCAAGGGCGAGACTGGCCCGCAGGGTCCGCAGGGACCGCAAGGCCCCAAGGGTGACCCGGGCAGTACCGGCGGCGCGTCAGTCCGGGCTGGCGGTCAAGACCTCTCTGTCGTGCTGGCTGACAAAATCTCGGCATCCGGCGGCACGGTCTATTCGGTACTGCATGAGCTTGTCGCAAGCGAGGACTTCTCGAATATCATGGTTGGCGACTATTTCAACGTCCAGGTTAAGCCGACCTATGCGACTTCAGACAGCAGCATTAGCCTCGTCGTGGCGCACATCAATCCGTACAAGGGGGTAGGCAAAACTGAGATCGCGAGCCATATAGCCCTCGTCTCGGCGCAGCCGCTGATTGTCAACTCTAGATACACTTACGTCACCAGTGGCTCGTACCTGCCGTGGAACTCCTCCAACACGAACAACAGCTCTAATTCCGGCAGGTGGCCGTACACAGACTCAGACCTGCATGAATGGGAGGCCGGGCTCGGTGGTATAGACCTGCCGAGCGACTTCACGCGATACATCATCGATAGGCAGGCTTATCTTGAAAAGCGCTCTGGCAGCTCCAGCGATTCGACTGACAACTCGTGGACGAGCCTTGGAAAAATATGGTCACTTTCCGAAAAAGAGGTGTTCGGGTGCGACGTTTTCGGCACGAAGGGCTACTCGGTCGGAGCGGATGTCCAATTCGACCTGTTCAAGTCGGGTGGTGCTCTAACCGGCGGAAAGAATCCGTGGTGGCTGCGCACCGTTGCCGGAGGCTCGACGACTAAGGCCTGCTATGTGGACTCCACCGGTGCACCGATGACGAAAGACGTGAACGGCACGGATGTCAGGCCCCGCGTAGCCATGCTTTTCGGGTAGGTTTGACATTCCAATCTCTTAGAAATCCCAGACGATTCGCAGGTAGTCAGCCGCGTTTCGTCTGGGATTTTTGCCTTTAAAGCGCGGGGGACGGCACCTCGATACTCGCTTTAAGCAGCAAGCATAGAGGGGAGGTGAGTGGATGGAAGTGCTAAAGCTCTTTGCGCCCTATGGCCCGGGGTGGCTCGGCGGCGTGCTTCTGGCGCTCATTGCCTTTTACTTCGGTAAACAATTTCTCGAAGAGTACAAGCGTCAGAACGAGCGTAAGGGCGAGATTGACCTGAAGCGCGAGGAGCGCAAGCAAGATGAAGTCAAGGAGCGTGCCCAGCGCGACCGTGAGCGGTCGGAGATGGAGGGCCGCATCGCCGCCCAGATGGAGCGCTCGAACTCACTTATGGAGGCCATGAAAACCCTCATGGAGTCGGTCGTCACATCCAATGAGGTCCTGCACAACGACTTGGCGCACAGCCAAGCGCGCAGTCAGGGAATGGCAGAGAAAGTCGACCACATCTGCGATCGGGTCGACCTGATCTACAACAAGGAATCAGGCAGATAGGAGCAATCGAATGAATGAGATTCAGGCTGGCTTGACGGTGTGCACGGTGCTGGTCGTGCCGTACATCGTGCAGGCCATCAAATCAAAGGCCATGACCGGCAATGTGGCACGCTGGATTGCCATTGCAGTATCAGCTCTGTGTGGCGCATTGACGGCTATGGCTGGGGGTATGCCGACCGATGCGTCGGCATGGGTTACGTCCATCTTCGCCTGTGTCGGCGGCGTGCAGGTGGCCTATGCGGCCTTCAAGACCGTGGGCGTGACCGATAAATGGCTCGATGCACTTCTCGCATTGGGCGATATCAAGAAGGATTAGAGATGGACTTCGACAAGCTGCAGGCGGACGTGAACATGCTTCTGACCCGCCACTTCACCAAGGGACGCAGCGGCCACAAGCTCAAGTTCACCGTCGTGCACTACAACGCCGGCGACCTAACCGTGGAGCAGTGCTACAACGTCTGGCAGTCCAGCGAGGCGTCCGCGCACTATCAGGTCGAGTCCGGCGGCCGCATCGGCCAGCTGGTCAACGACTCCGACACCGCGTGGCATGCCCGCGACTGGGACGCCAACTGCGAGAGCATCGGCATCGAGCACGCCAACCAGGGCGACTCGATCACGGACGCGTGCCTGGAGAGCGGCGCGCACCTGTTGGCCGCCATCCACAAGTTCTACGGCCTGGGGCGCCCGGAATGGGGTGTGAACGTGTTCCCGCACTCGCACTTCGCGGCCACGCAGTGCCCCGGGCCGCTCCGCGAGGGCACGACCTACCACAACCGCTACATGGCCCGCGCCCAGCAGTGGTATGACGCCATGGAGGCCGGCACGGAGCCGGGAGACGCCCCGACGGGTACGGCTACGCAGCCGAGCGGGGAGCACTTCGGCCAGGGCTTCGGCGGCCGCTACCGCTGCACCGTGGAGTACCTGCGCGTGCGCGACGCGCCCGGCTTATCGGGCACCGAGGTGGCGCACTACTCGGCGGGCGAGACGTTGACCGTCGACGACTGGTACAAGATCGCCGACGGCTACGTGTGGGCACGCTACACCGGCTACAGCGGTAAGGTCCGCTACGTCGCCGTGGGCAAGGCCACCGGCAAGCCAGAGGCCGACGACTACCTGGTGCGTGTCTAGCCATGAGGAATATGGAAGGACCTGGGCGCGACGGTCTGGCGGCACTCCTCGTGGTCGTGCTCGGGCTGACCGTGGCCGTGTGCTTCGCCGGCATGCTGGAGGGCTGCACGGGTGGGGCCACGACCCAAGAGGTGGACGTCGCCACCGTGTACGACACGCCCGCCGAGACCGCCAAGCCTCGTACGGACGGCCCCATCTACGACCTGCCAGACAACGTGCACCAGCAGATCGTGTGCGACCGCCAGAACCGGGAGTACCTGCTGCTGACCACGGCTCGTGGCGGCGTGTGCCTGGTCCCGTTCCTCGACGAGGACGGCAAGCAGGCGATCATGCCGAACGCGTGAGCCACGGCGCGTCCGAGACAACCGCGAAACCGCAGGGCGGGGCATAGATGGAGGTGTTCGCCGTAAGTCTCCACAGCCCAGGCAGCAGGTACTAATAAAAATGCTTGAAGCCAATGCGCCCCTTCACCTTAAATGAAGGAGCGCATTTCTTTGCCAGGCTGACAGCTCGCGTCCTAACTCAGTCCATAAGTGCTGAAATATGCAGGTCTATGGAAACCTGCGGAAATGAATAACTGCACTATGGAGCACTATGCTAACCTATGGTAGCTTTAGCATGCGCAACATCCAGTAAGGATTTGTACATGCTAAGAGCGTCCTGCGCAGCGGGGCGCTCTTTTTGTGTAAGGGCGTGAACAATCACGCTCTGAAGCGTGGCGGGGGCAGGGGGCCCGCGTCACATGAGAAGCCCGCAGGCAAGGGGCCTGTGGGGTAAAGGAGAACAATGACACTCGTATCCAAGACCTTTGAGCTGTACGGCAAGACCTACACCTTCGAGTCCGGCGAGCTTGCCAAGCAGGCCACCGGCGCTTGTCTGGTCAAGCAGGGTGACACCACGATGCTCGATACCGTGGTCGTCTCCAAGGAGCGCAAGAATTACGACTTCTTCCCGCTGACCGTCGACTTCAACGAGAAGATGTACGCTGCCGGCCGTATCCCGGGTGGCTACCTCAAGCGCGAGGGCCGTCCCAGCGAGAAGGCCACGCTCACGGCTCGTATGATCGACCGCCCGATCCGCCCGAGCTTCCCGGACGGCTTCCGCAATGAGGTGCACATCGTCGCCACCTCGCTCGTCGCCGACCAGGTTAACCCCTTCGACGTCATCAACGTCATGGGCGCCTCTTTGGCTATGACGCTCGGCGGCGTGCCCTTCGAGGGTCCGCTTGCCTGTGTGCGCATCGGCCGCAACGTGGAGACCGGCGAGTTTATCGTCAACCCCACCTATGAGGAGCGCGAGAACTCCGACCTGGACCTGGAGCTGGGCGGCTCTGCCGACTTCATCTCGATGGTCGAGGCCGGCGCCGAGGAGATCTCCGAGGACGACATGCTCGCCGCTATGAAGTTTGGTCAGGAGGCCCTCGCTGCCTTCTGCCAGGCCCAAGACGAGTTCGTTGCCGAGTGGGAGCAGGTCAACGGCGCTATCGTCAAGAAGGAGTACCCGCTCGACCAGCCCGTCGAGGAGGTCCAGGAGCGCATCTTCGCCCACTACGACGAGATGGCCGCTGCCCTGCGCGACGCCGACAAGCTTTCCCGCATCGGTAAGGTCGAGGCTCTGAAGGAGTCCATCCGCGCCGAGTTCACCGACGAGGAGCAGGCCGCCTGGGAGCGCGAGATCCCCGTGGCGCTCAAGAAGCTCGAGAAGAAGGCCATGCGCACCATGGTCGTCGAGACCGGCGAGCGCGTCGACGGCCGTGCCGCCGACGAGATCCGTCCCATCATGGTGAAGGACAACTACCTGCCGCTCGTTCACGGCTCCGGCCTGTTCCAGCGTGGTCAGACCCAGGTGCTCTCCGTCCTGTCGCTCGGTATGCTCAACGAGGGCCAGCGTCTGGATACCATCGAGCCCACCGAGGGCAAGCGCTACATGCACCACTACAACTTCCCGCCGTTCTGCACCGGCGAGACCGGCCGCATGGGCAGCCCCAAGCGCCGCGAGATCGGTCACGGCAACCTGGCCGAGCGCGCTCTGCTCCCGGTGCTTCCCGACGAGAACGAGTTCCCCTACGCCATCCGCGTGGTCTCCGAGGTCATGGAGTCCAACGGCTCCTCTTCGATGGCTTCGACCTGCGGCTCCACGCTCGCCCTTATGGACGGTGGCGTGCCCATTAAGCGCCCGGTCTCCGGTATCGCCATGGGCCTGATCCAGGAGGAGGGCAAGACCGTGGTCCTGTCCGATATCCAGGGTCTCGAGGACTTCCTGGGCGACATGGACTTTAAGGTCACCGGCACCACCGAGGGCATCACCGCTCTGCAGATGGACAACAAGGCCACCGGCCTCACCTTCGACATCCTGGCCCGCGCCCTGCAGCAGGCCAAGGAGGGTCGCGCCTTCATCCTGCAGAAGATGCTCGATGTGATCCCCGAGCCGCGTCATACCACGCGCAGCACCGCCCCGCGTATCGTCTCCATCCAGGTTCCGACCGATAAGATCCGCGACGTCATCGGTTCCGGCGGCAAGGTCATCCGCGGCATCCAGGACGAGACCGGCGCTTCGGTCGACATCCAGGAGGACGGCACCGTCTTTGTCGGCGGCACCGGCGAGTCTGTCGATCAGGCTGTCGAGCGCATCAAGCTTATCATCAAGGTTCCCGAGCCGGGCGAGGAGTACACCGGTCGCGTGGTCTCCATCCAGCCGTTCGGCGCCTTCGTGAACCTGCTGCCCGGTAAGGACGGCCTGCTGCACATCTCCCGCGTCGCCAAGGGCCGCGTGGAGAAGGTCGAGGATGTCCTCAACGTGGGCGACGAGGTCAAGGTCGTCGTTATCGAGGTCGACGATCGCGGCAAGATCTCGCTCGATCGTCTCGACAAGCCCGAGGCCCCGGCTCGCGCCGAGGGTGCCTCCGAGGGCGACGGCGAGCACTTCCAGCGTCGTGAGCGTCCGCGTCGCGAGCGCTCCGAGCGCAGCGACCGTCCGCGCCGTCCTGGCGACAACGGAGGCCGCAAGCCCCGCCGTCACCACGACGCCGAGTAACAGCCGCACATAAGCAGCTCAATAAGGGCGACTCCAGACAGGGGTCGCCCTTTTTCTTGCGCCCGGGAGGGTCGCATATGAAGTTTCCTGCTCTACAGTCCTGCGCAAGACGGAAAGCACATTAAGTGCTTTCCTTTGCGTGCGGAACTCGCGATAAACTTCATATGCGGCCCTCCCGGGCGCAAGCAAAAGGGCTGGTTAGTGCCGCTTGCTCTTTAGTTAGATAGTCTATTCAGTAGTCAGATTCCAGATCTGTAGATAGACGCAGCAGCATTTCCCTAAATAAATCCGACCAAAATAAACCTGTCCCTTATTGGCAGGTCTGGGCTCAGCGACCCCGGCACGGGCTAAGTTTATCGCGAGTTCCGCACGAACAGGAGGCCACTTAATGTGGCCTCCGTCGTGAGCAGGACTGTAGAGCAGGAAACTTAGCCCGTGCCGGGGCCGCTGAGCCCAGACCGGCGGGATAGACCGGTTCAGATGGGGCTTTGATGCATGGGTGGTCTGTTGTTGTGCAAATGGGTATCATACTGTGGTTATTGCATCGACTCAGTGATGCATGTTTGTACGTTCCCGGCGGTCGGTTTGCCAGAAGCGCCCCGCCGGTTGTTCCAGACCCGTTTCGAAGAAAGGAAACAACACTCACCTATGGCAGCTAAAAAATCATCTCCCTTGAAGATCATCCCGCTCGGCGGCCTAGATGGCATCGGCAAGAACATGACGGTCTTCGAGTGCGGCGACGACATGGTGCTCGTCGACGCTGGCCTCATGTTCCCCGACGACTCGCAGCCCGGTATCGATCTGGTACTCCCGGATTACACCTATGTTCTGGAGAACGAGGAAAAGCTCCGCGGCATCGTCGTCACTCACGGCCACGAGGACCACACCGGTTCGCTTCCGTATCTGCTGCAGGATCTCAACAACAAGGTGCCCATCTTCTCGAGCAAGCTGACGCTCGGCTTTATCGAGGGCAAGCTCTCCGAGTTCCGCATTCGTGCACCCAAGTTCCGTGAGGTCAAGGGCGGCAGCCACGTCAATCTCGGTGGCATCTCGCTCGACTTCTTCTCGATGACGCACTCCATCCCCGGCGCTCTGGGCGTGTTCATCCGCACCAACCAGGGCACCGTTATGCACACCGGCGACTTTAAGCTCGACCAGACGCCCATCGACGGTGTCACGCCCGACTATGCCGCTATCAGCCGCTTTGCCAAGCAGGGCATCGACCTGCTGCTGTCCGACTCCACCAACGCCACGGTCCCCGGTTTTACCAAGTCCGAGGCCGAGGTTGGCCCCAATCTGCTGCATGCCATCAAGAATGCTCCGGGCCGCGTGTTCGTCGCGTCGTTCTCGAGCCACATCCATCGTCTGCAGCAGATCTGCGACGCCGCCCGCAAGTGCGGCCGCAAGGTTGTCGTGACCGGTCGTTCCATGCTCACCAACACCCGCGTGGCGCGCGAGCTCGGTTATCTCAACATCGATGACGCCGATATCATCGATGCCTTCGATATTGACAACCTGCCCGACGACAAGATCGTCGTCATGTGCACCGGTTCGCAGGGCGAGCCTCTGTCGGCCCTTTCGCGCATGGCTAACGGCGAGCACAAGACGCTCTCCATCCACGAGGGCGATACCGTCATCCTCTCTGCAACGCCGGTCCCCGGTAACGAGAAGGCCGTTCAGCAGGTCGTCAACAGCCTCGCCAAGCTTGGCTGCGACGTGTGGGATAAGAACCGCGCCCTCGTTCACGTTTCGGGTCACGGTAGCCAGGAGGAGCTCAAGCTCCTGATGGCCATGGCCAAGCCTACGTACTTTATGCCGGTCCACGGCGAGGCCGTGCATCTGCGCGCCCATGCCCAGCTTGCCCGTAAGATGGGCATCAAGGATGATCATATCTTTATCCTCGACAACGGAGATACGCTCGAGATGCGTGGCGGTATCGTCAAACGCGGTACGCCCGTCGAGTCCGGCGTCGTCTACGTCGACGGCCTGCGTATCGGCGATACCGACCCTATCGTTCTGCGCGATCGTCAGAAGCTTGCCAACGACGGTATGGTCACGGCTGTCGCTATCGTTTCGCTCAAGCACAAGAAGATCGAGGCCATCGAGTTCTCGGGCCGCGGCGTCTCCTTTGCCATCGACGACCAGTTCTCCGATGACGCCTCGGCGTCCATCATGAAGACGATCGAGAAGGGCAAGTTCAGCTTTACGAGCAGCGGTTCCGATGCTATTCGCAAGGCCGTGCGCGACTCGCTCTCTAACTTTATCTGGAGCCGTACGCGCACTCGTCCGATGATCATCCCGGTCGTCATGGAGGTTTAGTTTGGCGCGCGGATCTGCACAAAACGCCAAAGGCAATAAAGCCAACAACCAACCGGCATCTGCTAAGGGTGCCGGTTCCCATCTTCGTGCCAATAAGGGCCACGAGGCCGAGTTCGACGATTTCGAGCCCCTGGTCGAGCCTTCGGCCAACCGCGATATCGCCGGCGTGGTCATTGCCGTTTTGGCGATTGCGTCCTTCATTGCCGTGATTTCGCCGGCGACCGCACCCGTTACGGCTGCGGTTGCCGGTTTCTACCACCTGGGCTTTGGCCTGGGCGCCTACGTGCTGCCGATCGTCATTTTGCTCTTTGCCGCCACGCTCTTTTTAGGCGAGGACTCGCCGCTCAACGTGCGCTCTGTTGCGGGTGGCGCCGTGGTCTTTATCGCCGTCGTCTCCATTCTTTCGCTGATGGTACCGGGGACGAGCGACTCGTGCGACCTTATGTTCACGCCGCATAACCTGTCCGCCTCGGGTGGTTACATCGGTGCGTTTATTGCGAGTGCGCTGCAGAATGCCCTGGGTAAGCCTATCGCGATGGTGGTCCTGTTGGGTCTGGCCGTCGTTGGCTTTGTCATCATCGGCTTTTCGGTGGGCGGCGTTTTACGCTCTGCCCGCGACCGTGCGGCCGATTTTGCCGAGCGCCGTCGTGCCGACGTCAACGCGAGTCCGTGGGGTGACGACGAAGCCCTGTCGGTGCCCGGCGTTGCCCGTCCGCACCTGAGCATTCTTCGTCAAAAGGGCTCTGATGCTGCCGTGACCACGGTCATGGGCAACGATGCGGACCCGGTTTTGGACGATGAAGACGAGGACGAGGATCCGTTTGTCGACGTGTCCGATGCCGTGGAGGCCGAGCGCGCCAAGACGACGCTGCTGCCGCGCCGTCATGCCAAGAAGGGCAAGACGGCTCCCAAACTCAATACGAGTGAGCCCGACCCGTCTTGGTCCGAGAGCGAGATTGAGCTTACTGAGAGTGATGACGAGGACGACGAGTCTCCGATCGAGACCGCCAAGACGACCTTGCTGCCGCGCCGCCATGCCAGACGCGGCCAGGTGACCGGTCAGCTTTCGATGGAGGACGATCCGGACAAGGTCGACGAGTCCGAGCCGCCGTTCGCCGTGAATCCCGTCTCGGCCGCCCCTCAAATTCCTGATTTCCTCAAGCATCCCAAGGTTGCCGATGCGTCTGTTGCGACTGCTGCCGAAACGACTGCCGCCAGCGATGGGGGAGCGGGCGGTGCTTCCGCTGATACCGAGGGCGAAGAAGAGGACGGCTTTAAGCTTCCGCCGCTCGAAATCCTGCATGCAAACCCCCAGTCCGCTTCTGCCGCGTCTTCGGACAAGGAGCTGGAACAGACCGCCGAGTCGTTGCAGTCCACGCTGCTTGAGTTTGGCCGTAGCGCTCGCGTTGTCGGCTGGATTGCCGGT
Organism: uncultured Collinsella sp.; assembly: GCA_900541745.1. Taxonomy (GTDB): domain Bacteria; phylum Actinomycetota; class Coriobacteriia; order Coriobacteriales; family Coriobacteriaceae; genus Collinsella. The sequence continues at coordinate 71,206 of UQLA01000006.1, forward strand.
CCCACGGTGACGACCTTTAAGTTGCAGCCCGGCGAGGGCGAGCGCGTGAGCAAGATTTCGAGCCTTGAGGACGACATCGCGCTGTCGCTTGCTGCTCAGTCCGTGCGTATCTTTGCGCCGATTCCCGGCACCTCGCTCGTGGGTATCGAGATTCCCAATCGCAAGCGTCAGAACGTCAACTTGGGCGACGTGCTGCCCTATGTTAAGGGCGGTCCGCTCGAGCTTGCCATCGGCCGCGACGCAGAGGGCACGCCGGTCGTCGCTGACCTCGCCAAGATGCCCCACCTGCTGATCGCCGGTACCACGGGTTCCGGTAAGTCGGTCATGATCAACTCCATCATCACGACCCTGCTCATGCGCGCGCTCCCCGAGGACGTTCGCTTGATCATGGTCGACCCCAAGCGCGTCGAGCTCGCAGGTTATAACGGCCTTCCGCATCTTTACGTGCCCGTAGTGACCGAGCCCAAGCAGGCCGCGAGTGCCTTGCAGTGGGCGGTGTCCGAGATGGAGCGCCGCCTGAAGGTCTTCGAGCGCCTGAACGTGCGCAAGATCTCGACCTATAACGAAAAGCAGGCCGCCGGCGAGTTTGAGCATTACGATAACCCGCCGCAAAAGATGCCCTACCTGGTCATCATCATCGACGAGCTTTCGGACCTGATGATGGTTGCCGGCAAGGACGTCGAGGCGTCGATTGTGCGTATCGCCCAGCTGGGCCGTGCCGCCGGTATCCACCTTATCGTGGCGACTCAGCGTCCGAGCTCTAACGTGGTGACGGGTCTCATCAAGGCAAACATTACCAATCGTATCGCCTTCAACGTTGCAACGGGCATCGACTCCCGCGTCATCATCGACCAGATGGGTGCCGAAAAGCTCACCGGCTTGGGTGACATGCTGTTCTCAAAGGTCGACTGGGGCAAGCCTCGCCGTATCCAGGGTTGCTTTGTTTCGGATGACGAGATCAACGAGATTGTCGAGTTCGTCAAGTCGCAAAGCGAGCCCGACTACCACGAGGAGATCCTGTCGGCTGTGGCACCTGCCTCCATGTCCATGGCAGGTGGCGGCGGCATCGTGCGCACCGGCGTTGCCGAGCCTCAGGACGACGATCCGCTTATCTGGGAAGCCGCCCATATTGTGGTGGAATCGCAGCTGGGCTCCACATCTGGCCTGCAACGCCGCCTGAAGGTTGGCTATGCGCGCGCCGGGCGTATTATGGACATGCTGGAAGAAAAGGGTGTCGTCGGACCGCCCGACGGTTCCAAGCCGCGCGAGGTCCTACTGGATGAAGAAGGCCTTGCCGCGCTGGAATCCGTCGACGCCGAGATGGCACGTGAAGATCGTGAGTTTGGAGGATTCTGATGGCTGCACGCTTTGGTGACATGCTGCTCGAGCAGCGTCGCCGAATGGGCCTTTCCATTCAGCAGGTCGCCAACACCATCAAAATCAGGCCGCAGATCATCGAGTTTTTCGAGAATGGCAATTTTGCATCGATGCCTCCGCGCGGCTATGCGCAGGGCATGATTTCGAGCTATGCGCGCTTTTTGGGCCTCAATCCGCGGGAGGTCGTCAACGCTTATTTTGACGATTTGATGGCATATGAGCGCGAGACGTCGCAGCAGGGCGGTCGTTTTCAGGACGCCGCCGGCTACGTCAATTCGCGTTCCTCGGTCGACAACGGCCGCTTCCTGATGGTTCAGGGCGGGCGTTCGACGCGTTATGGCCAGCGCCCTCAGCAGGCTGGCTATGTTACCGAAACGGGCTCGAGCGAGGAGATTCGTTCCCAGCGCGATCGTTTTCGCAGCACGCCGGCGCCCGAGGAGCGCGCACTCCCCGCTGCCCGCGGTGTCGCACGAGACCCTCGTGCCGGCTACGGGGATGGTGGTTATTCCGATCGCGGGTACCGCGGCGTTTCTTCCGGTCGTCCGCGCGGCGGCTATGCAGACGCCGATACTACGCAGGTGACGCCTCGCCTTCGATCTCAGTCACAGCCTTATAGCCAGCGCTCCTCAGCGCCTCGCTCGGGTCAGCGCAACTACCAGGGTCGCGGCGAGCTCGCCCCCCGCTCGGGCCAGCGCAATATGCAGCGCCAGGGCAGTTATCGCGGACGTTCCGACAATAACCGCGGTCGTTTGCCCCAAGGCACCGGTCGCGGTGGTTCCAATCGTGGACGCGGCGGTGGGCGCGCTCCCCAGAACAACGGTCTCGATCCTCGTATCGTTTACGCCGGTATCGGCGCCGTGGCGCTGCTTCTGATCGTGCTCATCGTGGTGCTCCTGCGTGGCTGCGGCTCCTCGGCGCCCGAGTCGACGCCCGAGACACCCGTTGCCACCAAGACAACGACAAAGAAGTCTTCCAAGAAGACCGAATCCGTCGATGAGGACGAAGATACCGATGAGACGACGGACGAGTCCACCGATTCGGACGCCGCCAAGACGACGGCCAAGAAGGAGGAGAACGAGGTCACAAAGGTTAAGATCTCCGTTGCCAAGGGCAAGACTGCTTGGATTGAGGTCAAGGTTGATGGCAAGTCGGTCTATGGCGCCCAGGCGACCGGCCCCTTTGAGCAGGAATACACGCCCGAGTCCTCGATCGAGATCACCACGTCAAAGCCTTCCGATGTCACCGTTACCAAGAACGGCGAAAAGGTCCGCTACGACACTAAGACGTCGGGCGTGGCACGCGTGACGATCACCGTTCCCAAGAAGGAGACGACCGAGTCCAAGGACGGCGAGAGCACTGACGGCACCGATGGCACCGACGCCCAGTCCACGGACGGCACCGATACCGCCACCGACGGTCAAACGACGACCGATTCTACCGATTATTCGTACGACAGCTACTAAGCCGCTCGTAAGCGAAAGGATTACCCATGGCTAAAGATTCCAGCTTCGACGTCGTGTCCGAGGTCAATATGCAGGAGGTCGACAATGCCTTCCAGCAGACCACGCGCGAGATTTCCCAGCGCTATGACCTGAAGGACTCCGGCGCCACCATCGAGCTTTCGAAGGGCGACAAGCTCTTTACGATCGGCGCCCCGGCCGACTTTGTCTCCAAGCAGATCATCGATGTCCTGAGCTCCAAGCTCATCAAGCGCGGCGTCGATCTTAAGGCCGTGTCCTGGGATGCGCCTCAGGCTGCATCGGGCGGTACCGTGCGCGTGCTCGGTCACATCGTCGAGGGTATCGACCAGACGACCGCCAAGAAGATCAATAAGGACATCAAGGATCAGAAGCTCAAGGTCAAGGTGACGATTGAGGCCGACAAACTGCGTGTTTCCTCTGCTTCCAAGGATGCGCTGCAGACCGTGATTCAGTTCCTGCGCGACCAGGACTACGGTCAGCCGCTGCAGTTCACCAACTACCGTTAATTCATTCGAAAGGACCGCTCTCCAACATGGATACTCCGTTGGGCTCCGTGCTCTATATCACCCTCGGGTGCGCCAAGAACGAGGTCGATACCGACCGTATGCGTTCTCTGCTGTCCGCCGCAGGCTACGAGGAGGCATTCGATCCACAGGATGCCGATATCGCCATCGTCAATACGTGCTCGTTCCTTGCCTCTGCAACGTCCGAGAGCATCGAGACCACGCTCGAGCTTGCCAATGAGGTGCAGGACGGCGTTCGTTCCTGCCCCATCGTCATGTGCGGTTGCGTGCCGTCTCGTTACGGCGACGACCTGCCCGACGAGCTGCCCGAGGTCGCGGCCTTTGTGAAGGCCGACGAGGAAGACGGCATCGTGGCGGTCATCGATGATGTGCTGGGTGTTGAGCGCGAGATTGCCGCCTATATTCCGCAGGTCAAGCGCACTGTCGAGGGCGCTGTCGCCTACGTCAAGATCTCCGATGGCTGCAACCGCTTCTGTAGCTTCTGCATGATCCCGTATATCCGCGGTCGTTATCACTCGCGCAATGCCGAGAGCATTATCTCCGAGGTGCGCGACCTGGTCGCCGGTGGCGTGCGCGAGATTGTTCTGATCGGTCAGGACACGGGCATCTGGGGTACCGACTTTGCCGACGAGGACCTCGCCGAGGGCGCGCCGCGCAATCTGGCGCAGCTGCTGCAGGCCGTTGCTGAGGCGGTGCGTCCTCATAACGTGTGGGTCCGCGTACTCTACCTGCAGCCCGAGGGCATGACCGACGAGCTTATCGAAACCATTCGCGATACGCCCGAGGTGCTGCCCTATATCGATATCCCTGTGCAGCACTGCGACGCGCGCATCCTCAAGGCCATGCGCCGCTCCGGTTCGCGCCAGGAGCTCGAAGACCTGTTCCGCGACCTGCGCGAGCGCATTCCCGGTATCGTGATCCGCTCCACGGCCATGGTAGGGTTCCCGACCGAGACCGACGACGAGTTCCGCGATCTTATCGACTTTATGGACACCGTCGGCTTTGACTACACGAGCGTCTTTGCCTACTCGCGTGAGGAGGGCAGCCTGGCCGCCAAGATGGAGGGCCAGGTTGACGAAGAGGTTAAGCTCGAGCGCGCCCAGGAGGCTATGGACCTGGCCGAGTCGCTCGGTTTTGCTGCAACAGCCGCACATGTGGGCGAGCGCGCCCAGGTGATCGTCGACGGTATCGAGGAGACCGATGACGGTGCCGAGCTCATCGGACATGCCTGGTTCCAGGCGCCCGATTCCGATGGCGCGGTGCATCTGGATGCCAGCGAGGCATCTGTGGGCGATATTCTGACGGTCGAGTTTACCGATAGCTTCTGCTACGAGCTTATCGGTCATGTTGTTGAGTAGGAGAGCGTCGTGGCTAACGAGAGCAATAAGGAACTGACGAGTGTTTGGACGCCCGCCAACATCGTGACGTGCGTGCGCATCGTCTTCATTCCGGTGTTCATGATCGTGTCGGCGCTGTCTCACATAAGCGTTGCCGGTACGGATTGGAGCACCTTCGACGGCCCGCTCGCCGCCGCCGCCTTTATACTGTACGTCATCCTGTCGTGCACCGATAAGGTTGATGGCTACCTGGCTCGTTCGCGCAACGAGATCACCGACTTCGGTAAGTTCTTGGATCCCATCGCCGATAAGTTGCTCGTGTTCTCGGCCCTGCTGCTGTTCTTGGACTTTGGTGCGGTGACTGTGTGGTCCGTGTTCATCATCCTATTCCGCGAACTGCTGGTGAGCGCCCTGCGCATGGTCGCGAGTGCGGCCGGTGTGGTCGTTGCCGCCGATAAGCTCGGCAAGTACAAGACCGCGACTACGATGGTTTCCATCTGCGGCTATCTGTGCGTCTTTGCATTGTCTGGCCTTAACCTGGCCCCGGTGGCGCTGACGCTCGGTATCTATGGCGTCTCGCGCTTCCTGTACGCCGTGGCCGTTATCCTGACCGTTATCTCGGGCGCTCAGTACTTCTGGAACTGCCGCAAGATCGTCTTTTCGGTCTAGGTCCTGGTAAGCATGACGGAATCATTTGAGCAGATTGCCGCGCACAATGAAGAGCTCGCACGCGATATTGTCGAGCGTGCAGGCGTTCGTGGTGTGACGGTTTCGACGGCTGAATCTCTGACAGCCGGCATGATCGCCTCGACGATCGCCGATATCCCCGGTGCCTCGGCGGTGCTGCGCGGCGGTGCGGTGACGTACTGCGACGAGATTAAGCATCGCGTGCTCGGCGTTGAGCAGGAGACGCTCGACCGCTATACCGCGGTGTCGTATCAGACGGCGCGCGAGATGGCTGCCGGTTCGCTGGAGCTGTACCAGAGCGATATTGCCGTGAGCGCGACGGGCTATGCCGGCCCTGGTGGAGGCACCGAGGACGATCCGGCTGGAACCTTTTATATTGGCTGGGCGTATCGCTCGGCCGATGGGGGAGCGCCGGTCGTGGACTCCATTCGTTGCCACTATGAGGGCGATCGTTCATGCGTCCGTGCCCATGCGGTCGCTGAGGCACTGGGTCGCATTGTCTACGTGCTCGATTCTATGGAATAGACGTGTTTTAAGGGGCCTCCGGGCCCCTTAATTGTGGAGATAGGGGCCTCTGGCGAATTTTCTCTTCGTGCAGGTAGTTGGCGTATTCATGTTTGTCTTGCCTTGCTTGGTTCGCCTGCGGTCAAGTTTTTGGTCAGTGTTTGGTCGGCGTTTGGTTGGGTTTTGGAAAGGTCGGCTGCATATGATTTATCTGAACGGTTGACCACGAACAGCCGTTCGTTTATTATCGATGCAGGTTGTTAAGAGGAGGGCTATTCATGGCCAAGAATTCAGGTCCCGTACGTACCGTTCATGCTCGCACGACGGGTAAAGAGCGCGATGAGATGATCGCCACCACCAAGGCCGAGATCGAGAAGAAATTCGGCCAGGGTTCCATCATGAGGTACGGCGACGGTGGTCCCGAGCTCGAGGTCGAGGCCATTCCCACGGGCGCCCTGGCCCTCGATGCCGCTTTGGGCATCGGCGGCGTGCCACGCGGCCGTATCGTCGAGATTTACGGTCCCGAGTCCTCCGGTAAGACAACGCTTTCACTCGAGATTTTGGCAGAGGCCCAGGCTATGGGTGGTGTCGTGGCATTTATTGATGCCGAGCACGCGCTTGATCCCACGTATGCCGCGCGTATCGGCGTGGACATCGATGAGGTCCTCATTTCCCAGCCCGATACGGGTGAGCAGGCGCTCGAGATCGTCGACATGCTCGTGCGCTCTGGCGCCATCGACGCCATCGTCGTCGACTCTGTCGCCGCTTTGACCCCGCGTGCCGAGATCGAGGGCGAGATCGGCGATACTACGGTCGGCCTTCAAGCCCGTCTGATGAGCCAGGCGCTCCGTAAGCTCGCCGGCTCGCTCGCCAAATCTAAAACGACCTGCATCTTCATTAACCAGCTGCGCGAGAAGATCGGCGTCATGTTCGGCAACCCCGAGACTACGACGGGCGGCCGCGCCCTCAAGTTCTTCTCGTCGGTGCGCATCGATATTCGCCGCATCGACAGCATTAAGCTCAAGGACGAGGTCATCGGCAATCGTGTGCGTGCCAAGGTCGTTAAGAACAAAGTGGCCGCACCGTTCCGCTCGGCCGAGTTCGATATCATGTACGGCACGGGCATCTCTAAGGAGGGCTCGATTCTGGACATGGCCGTCGAGTGCGGTATCTGCAAAAAGATGGGCTCTTGGTTTGCTTACGGTGAGGACAAGCTCGGTAATGGTCGTGAGGCCGCCAAGGCCTTCCTGCGCGAACACCCCGATTGTGCTGACGAGATCGAGCATAAGGTTCGCCTCGCCTGCGGCCTTGAGTTTGATGACGATGCTCCGTCCGAGGTTGAGCTGACCGATCAGCCCGAAACTGGGGAGTTCGATGAGCTTTACGCCATCGATGGTTCCGCGATGCTCGATGATGACGACGAGTAGCGGATGCCCTCATGTCGTATACGGTGACCGAGGCCACGGTCGTCTTTCCCGATAAGAAGGTGACCTCCTCGTTCTCGAGTGGGTATGCATCAAAAAAGTCTTGTGCACATATCGACTGCGAGCTCGAGGGTGGTTTTGAACGATCCATCTGGATTCCTGTTCGTGTTGCGCGCCTGTTTCTTAAAAATCGCCCCGATCTTCCCTGCGATTGGGATGAGTTTCGCGAAGCGGTACAGCTCATTGAGCGTAAATGCGCGCTTACCATGGTGACTGAGATGCTGTCGCGCCGCGACCATGCCACGGGTGAGGTCCGTGACAAGCTGGCTCGTTACGGATTTCGCCAGCCTGCAATTGATTTTGCCGTCCAGCGTGCCACTGAGTATCGCTTTTTAGATGAGAACCGCTTTTGCTCGTACTTTATCGAGGAACGCAAACGACGTGGCTGGGGACAGCGCAAGATTGAGACCGAGCTCAAGCGCCGCCATGTCGTACTCGATGATATCCCCGGCTATCCCGAGAATTATTTTGCCGCGGATGACGACTTGGCTCGCGCATCGGCTCTACTCGCGAAGCGTCGTGTTCCCGAGACACGTGGATTCGAAAAGCTCGTCCGGTTTTTGATGGGCAAGGGCTTTTCGTACCGCATCGCCGCCGATGCGGTTAAGGCGCGTCTCGATGCCGAACGTGAGGAGTGTGTAGTTTAGACACATGCTAGACGCATGCGTTTTGCGTACCCGCCGTTCACCGCGTTTTAGTCGCCGTACCGAGTCCATTTATTTGACAGTTGTTACGGTTCAACGTACGATAAACACTGTCATTTGCTTTGTGATATGTGCTCATCTTTGATGAGTTTGTTTATATGTTTATCTGTATCCGACCCGCATAAGCTGCGCCCATATTACTCAAATGTCGCGAGCCGTTCGTAAGGACGGTTCGCTTTGTTGTGTAACGAATCCATAAAAAGGAGTGAGCATGCCTATCATCGCAGCGCTCGTTGGCATTGTTTTGGGTGCCATCGCCGCCATTGCCTACATGCGCACCGCCAAGCAGGGTAGTCTTCACGAGGCCGACGAAAAGATCCAGTCGGCTCACGCACAGGCTGAGTCCCTAATCGGTGATGCAAAGCGTCAGGCCGAGACCCTCAAAAAAGAGGCTCTGCTTGAGGCCAAGGAAGAGATTATCAAGAATAAGCAGGCTGCCGAGGCCGAGGACAAGCAGCGTAAGAGTGAGATTCGTACGCTCGAGAACCGCGTGATGCAGCGCGAGGAGTCTCTCGATCGCCGCAACGATGCCCTCGACAAGCGTGAGCATCAGCTGTCCAGCCAGGCTGGCCAGGTCGAGAAGCGCTCCCGCGAGCTTGAGGAACTCTGCGCCAAGCAGACCTCGGAGCTCGAGCGCATCGCCGACCTGACCCGCGAGGATGCTCACAAGGAGCTCCTCGACAAGGTTCGTGGCGAGGTTACCCACGAGGCCGCTACGATTATCCGTGAGTCCGAGCAGCAGGTTCGCGCCGAGTGCCATAAGACCGCCCAGGAGATCTTGTCTCTGGCGATTCAGCGCTGTGCCGCCGATCACACCGCCGAGGTCACCGTTACCTCCGTGCATATTCCGTCTGACGACCTGAAGGGCCGCATCATCGGCCGCGAGGGTCGCAACATCCGCACCTTCGAGCAGGTTTCCGGCGTTAACCTCGTGATTGACGATACGCCCGAGACCGTCGTGCTTTCGAGCTTCGATCCCGTCCGTCGCGAGACCGCGCGCGTCGCCCTCGAGAACCTTATTGCTGACGGCCGCATTCACCCTGCCCGTATCGAGGAGATGTATCACAAGGCCGCCGACTTGGTTCAGCAGCGCGTGCGCGAGGCTGGCGAACAGGCTGCCTTCGATACCGGTATCCACGATCTGCACCCCGAGATCGTTAAGACCCTTGGTGCTCTGCGCTACCGCACCTCGTTTGGTCAGAACGTGCTCCAGCACTCCCTCGAGGTTTCCGACCTGTGCGGCGTGATGGCTTCCGAGCTTGGCCTGGACGTTGTGACCGCCAAGCGTGCTGGTCTGCTGCACGATCTTGGCAAGGCTATCGACCATGACGTCGAGGGTCCGCATGCCGTTATCGGCGCCGAGCTCGCCCGTCGCTATGGCGAGAAGCCCGTTATCGTTCACGCTATCGAGGCTCACCACGCCGACGTCGACCCCAACACGGTGCTCGATGTTCTGGTCCAGGCTGCCGATGCCGTTTCTGCCTCTCGCCCCGGTGCCCGTCGCGAATCGGCCGAGAACTACATCAAGCGCCTTGAGAAGCTCGAGGAGATCGCCAATTCCCATGACGGCGTCGAGCGTACCTATGCCATGCAGGCTGGTCGCGAGGTCCACGTCATGGTTCAGCCGGACAAGATCTCCGATGCTCAGTCCACGGTCTTGGCTCATGACATCGCCCATCAGATCGAGGAAGAGATGGAGTATCCCGGTCAGGTGCGCGTCGTCGTGATTCGTGAGAGCCGCGCTGTCGATATCGCTAAATAACATGAACGACGCGAACGAGCTCATCTCATTTATCGCGTCGATGTCGGGGGAGGGCAACCTTCGCGTCGAGGAGAACCTTGGCGAGGGGTATGTCCGCCTCCGCGTTTCGGAGGCCGAGCGGCGCCAGGCAAAACACGACATTCAGCATGTCGAGGATATTGTCATCGAAATGCTGCGCAACGCTCGCGATGCCGGCGCCGACAAGGTCTATCTCGCCACGACCAAGGAAGATGGCGTCCGTACGCTCGTCTTTCTGGATAACGGGTCGGGCGTGCCGCAGGATATGCAAGAACGCATCTTCGATGCCCGCGTTACCTCCAAGCTCGAGAGCATGAAGATGGATCGTTGGGGCGTTCACGGTCGAGGCATGGCTTTGTTCTCGATTAAGCAGAACACCGACGAGGCGCGTGTTGTCGCGTCGGATGTTGATCTTGGCTCGGTCTTTAAGGTGAGCGTCGCTACCGACCGCCTTGGCGAGCGCGCCGATCAGTCCAGCTGGCCTCAGGCCGTGAAGGACGAGGACGGTCACTATGTCTGCGCCCGTGGCCCTCACAACATCATTCGCGCCGCCTGTGAGTTTGCCCTCGAGGAGCTGCGCGCCTGTGATGTCTATCTGGGGTCTCCGTCCGAGATTGCCGCGACGTTGCATGCGCAGGCGTCCAGCCGTCTCGATGCTTCTCGTCTTTTGTTTATCGATGACGAAACCGAGCTTCCCGTGGTCGATCGCCTGGGTCTTGCTTCGGATGCGGAAGACTTTCTCCGTATCTGTTCGGGTCTGGGCCTTGAGATGTCCGAGCGTACGGCGCATCGTATCTTGGCGGGCCAGATTAAGCCCGTTCGCGGTGTGACCGCACGCCTGCTTCGCGAGCGCGATTCGTCCTCACATGCGTCTGCTCCGGTTGATCTCGCCAAAGATCGTCGCGGGCTGCGTATCGCCAAGGATGACATGGCGCAGTTCTCGCGAGCCGTCGAGCGCGACTTTAACGATCTTGCATCGCGGTACTATCTCAACCTTTGCGGCGACCCCAAGATTCGTGTTTCGCGTGATCGCATCACTGTGACGTTCGATCTTGCCAAAGAGGAATAGCATCTTTACCGAGTCCGTTCGGTACGATACAGTTATTGCAGTTAAAACGTACTTTTAAACGCAGGAGTTTCTTCATGGATTGCCTGAAGGTATCAAGCAAATCATCGCCCGCGTCCGTTGCCGGCGCCATTGCCGGCATGGTCAAAGATGGCGTTCCCGTCAATATTCAGTGCGTCGGCGCGGGTGCCGTCAACCAGGCCATTAAGGCTGTGGCCATTGCACGCGGATTTTTGATTCCGACCGGGTTTGATATTTCCTGCGCGCCGGTGTTCTCCGACATCCTCATCAACGGGGAGTCGCGCACGGCCATCCGTCTTTCTATTTACGTTCATCAGATTAACCGAGCTGCTATGGATAACGTTGTGATGGACGACGTTAAGCCTGTGGCATAGCTTTTGCTTGCCTCGTTTTGCTCCCCATCGTTAGGACTTATACACATGGACCAGGGTTCCGTACGCGATATTCTTGCCGGTAAAACCTACTTTATCCGCACCTTTGGCTGCCAGATGAATCAGCACGACTCCGAGCGTGTGAGTGGCCTGCTCGACTCGTATGGCTGTCTCATGGCGCTCGATCCAGAGCATGCTGACATTGTCGTGTTCATGACGTGCTGCGTTCGTGAGGCCGCTGACACCCGTCTGTACGGTCAGTGCAACTCTTGTAAGAGCCTCCCGCCTTCGCCCTCGGGCAAGCGTGTGGTCGCCGTGGGCGGCTGTATCGCGCAGCGCGACGGCGAGGACCTGCTCACGAATGTCGATAACGTCAATGTTATCTTTGGCACGCATTCCATCGCGCATGTTGCCGAGCTCATTGCCGAGGCGTTCTTGGACGGCAAGCGTCATATTCGCACCAATGAACACGAGGACACGGATGCTATGAGCATGCCGTGGCATCGTGAGACCCAGTATCACGCCTGGGTCCCCATTATGACGGGCTGTAATAACTTCTGCACCTATTGCATCGTGCCGTATGTACGCGGTCGCGAAAAGAGCCGCCCTTTCGAGGAGATTGTCGACGAGGTCACCGGTCTCGTACGCCAGGGCGTGCGCGAGATCACGCTATTGGGTCAAAACGTCAACTCCTATGGTCGCGATCTGTTTGGCAAGCCGCGCTTTGCCGACCTGTTGCGTGCCGTGGGTGATACGGGTGTGGAGCGCATCTTCTTTACTTCCTCACACCCCAAAGACCTGCTGCCCGAGACTATCGACGCTATGGCCGAGACGCCTGCCGTCATGCCGCAGCTGCACCTGGCAGTTCAATCGGGCTCGACGCGCATCCTTAAAGAGATGAATCGTCGCTATACGCGCGAAGACTATCTGGGGCTTGTCGATCGCATCCGCAATCGCATGCCCGATATCGCGCTTTCGACCGATATCATCGTTGGCTTCTCCGGCGAGACCGAGGAAGACTTTGAGCAGACGCTCTCGCTTGCCGAGACGGTCCGTTATGCTCAGGCCTATACGTTTATCTATTCCAAGCGCGCCGGTACTCCGGCAGCCGAGATTGATGATCCCACGCCGCATGAGGTGATTCTTGAGCGCTTCAACCGTTTGGTGAAGGTTATTGAGACCACTGCGCACGAATATAACCAAGGTGAGCTCCACACCGTTGTGCCGGCGCTTATTGAGGGTACGAGCAAAAAGAATGACGCGGTGCTGCTGGGCAAGAGTCCTAAGAATCAGACCGTTCATGCACCGATTCCCGAGGGCTACAGTATCGATCAGTTGATTGGCAAGATTGTCGATGTTGACGTCGATGTTGCCAGGACCTGGTATCTGTCCGGATCCGTTGTGGGCGAGCCGCGCTAATGATTTCTCCCGGGGCAGGCCTTTCCGCCGTTGCGATTGTCGGTCCGACCGCGGTTGGCAAAAGTGATGTCGCAGATCGTTTGGCGACTCGTCTTTCGTCCGAAGTGCTGTCGTGTGACGCGATGCAAATCTATCGAGGTATGGATATCGGCACTGCCAAAATGGCACCCGAGGAATGCATGGCGCCTCTACGCCTGGTCGATATTGTTGAACCGGGCGTTGCATATTCTGCAGCGCTGTATCAGGCAGACGCTCGTGTACATGTTGAGCGCTTGCTGGGCGAGGGCCGCCTACCGGTGTTTTGCGGGGGTACAGGCTTGTATCTCAAGGCCGCTCTGGATGAGATGGATTTTCCCTCGGGCGAGCTTGAGGACGATCGCCGCGCTGGGTATCAGGAGCTTGCCGAGCGCATAGGCGAGGAAGCGCTGCACGCGCTGCTTGCCGAGCGTGATCCCGAGTCCGCTGCGGTCATCCACCCCCATAATGTTCGTCGCGTGATTCGCGCGCTCGAAATGCACGATGATGGTGTGTCCTATGCGCAGCAAAAGTCGCAGTTTAGTGTTCCGCGCGAGCATTATCACGCTCTGTGGTTTGGATTGATGCGTAATCGCGAGGCGCTTTACGAGCGTATTAACCTTCGCGTCGATCTGATGTTTGAACAGGGTCTTGTTGATGAGGTTCGCGGTCTTATGGACCAGGGGCTGGGAGATGCCCTGACTTCGATGCAAGCGATTGGCTATAAAGAGATTATCGATGCCTTTGAAGGCGTGATGTCTATGGATGAGGCTCGCGAACTCATCAAGATGCGCTCGCGTCGCTACGCCAAGCGTCAGCTTTCGTGGTTTAAACGCGATGACCGTATCGTGTGGTTCGATATGGACGAATTTGCGATCGATGAGGTCGTTGAGGATATCCTTCACCGTATCGAGGCGGTCTAATGGCTCAGTTTCCCCTCGTTCCAACGGCTCCTGCGCCCGAACGTGCCGTTCTTGTTGGAGCTGAGTGGCGCGATAACGCCTGGCCGCTCGATCGCTCGCTTGACGAGCTTGAGCGACTGGCCCATACGGCTGGTGCCCAGTGCGTGGCGCGTTTGTCACAGCGTCTGGTTAAACCGTATCCAAAATCGTTTATCGGCTCCGGTAAGGTTGAGGAGCTTTGCGGGCTCGTGCATCGAATGGATGCTGATGTTGTTATCTTCGACGATGATTTAACGCCTTCTCAGCAGTCGTATCTTGAGAAAGCCGTGGGCGAACCGGTTAAGATTATCGACCGTACGGCGTTGATTCTCGATATCTTTGGCCTGCACGCTCAGACTCGTGAGGGCCGCTTGCAGGTGCAGCTAGCCCAATTGCAGTATCTGTTGCCTCGCTTGCGCGGTATGTGGAGCCATCTTGCTAAAGAGCAGACACGCGGTGGCATTGGTTCGCGCTTTGGCCAGGGCGAAAGCCAGCTCGAGGTTGACCGACGTTTGATTCGCAACAAGATTGCCGCGCTTCGTCGCGAGCTTAAGCAGGTTGAACAGCGCCGCGATATCCAGTCAAAGAGTCGTATCGAGTCGCCTGCGTTTCGCGTTGCCTTAGCCGGTTATACCAATGCCGGTAAGTCGACGTTGCTCAATCGCCTGACCGGGTCTACGGTGCTTTCACAGGACAAATTGTTTGCCACGCTCGATCCGACGACGCGCTCGTATCGCTTGCCCGGTGGTCGTGGCATGACCATTACCGATACCGTTGGCTTTATTCAAAAGCTACCGCATGGCCTCGTTGATGCCTTTAAGTCCACGCTGTCTGAGGTCCTTGGTGCCGACCTGATCCTTAAAGTTGTGGATGCCTCTGACGAGGACTACGAGCGCCAGCTCGAGGCAGTCGATCGCGTTCTTGACGAGATCGGTGCCGGCGAGCGTTTGACGCTTACGGTGTTTAATAAAATCGACCTACTCGATAGCGTCGATCGCTTGAGTTTCCATCGTCGCTATCCCGAGGCCGTGCTGTTCTCGGCCCAGACGGGCGAGGGGCTCGACAATCTCGTCGACCGTATTGCTCGTGAGGCAGCTGCCACCGATGTGTTGCTCTCCGCTGATATCCCGTATCGCGAGGGCGCCCTCATTACGCTGGTGCATGAGCAGGGAACCCTTCTGCATGAGGAATATCTAGAGGACGGCGTTCGCATTGTGGCAAAGATGCCGGCCCGTATCGCGCCGCGTCTTGAGCGCTATCGTACGGAGTAAACGAGCTCTAGCACGCCTAGAATGACAGGCTGATGGAGTAGGTAGAACGGTAAGGCATGCCGACCGAGGACTGCGAGCGCCGGGATGGGATTGGCGTATGCCCATGCCGGCGCTTCGTGGCTTGATGCTTGTGCTGCCTGGGCAGTAAAGAAGCCGGTAAGGTACATAAAGACAAATGGAATGAGCGGATAGTAGTCTCCCGAAACAAAATCCGGGCCCGGGAATCCAAGCCATGCCAGGTAGGGGAGTGGGTAGACCGCCTTTGGAATGCCCCAGGTTAGGGTAAAAAGAACAAGGCATACTGCGATGCCCCACGAGCCCGCTAATTTTTGGAGTAGCGGACGGGTGAGTGCAACCACCGCGGTGCACGCCGCCATCCAATAAATGATGCCAAAGTTTACCGAATCGTCGACTGATACCAGTGTAGTTGCAATCCATACGATCAAGGCTGCGGCCGCGTATTTGAGGGCGCGCTTAACGTTATTGCGCGAGAGCGTGCACATCCAACCGGCGATAAACAAAAATACCCAGCTGATACTAGTGCGCCAGATATCCTGGAAAACCGTTTCGGTAAACCATGGCATATCCCATCCATATAGGTAGGCCAAATCGTAGCAGGCGTGAAAACCTGCCATCGATAGCATCGTAAACCCGCGGATGGTATCAAATATGGTGATGCGTTTTTGCATTACGAGAACCGGCGCATTAATCCGACAACCTTACCCAAAATAACGGGGTTCGTCGCATAGATGGGCTCCATGGTGTCGTTCTCGGGCTGCAGGCGCACGCGCCCCTGCTCCTTGTAGAACGTCTTGACGGTCGCCGAGCCATCGATCATGGCCACGACGATTTCGCCGTTCATGGCGCTCTTTTGCTCGCGAACGATAATGTAGTCGCCGTTGTAGATGCCGACATTGATCATTGAGTTGCCGTGCACTTCAAGGATAAAGGAGCCCTGGTCTGTGGCGATTTCGGTTGGGATGGTAAAGGTGTCCTCGATATTTTGCTCGGCCAGAATGGGAATCCCAGCCGCGACGCGACCGACGAGCGGCAGTGAGACCGTTCCGCGGGGCGCTGTGGGTTCATCGGATTTGGAAATCGAGACGGAGGATCCGTCCTCATCAAAAAGCTCTAGGGCGCGAGGCTTGGTGGCATCGCGCTTGAGCAGCCCTCGAGCCTCCAGGGCAGAGAGATGAGCATGCACCGTGCTGGGGGAGGAGAGGCCTACGGCCGATGCCATCTCGCGCACACTGGGCGGATAGCCCTTCTCCTGCTGATATTCCTTGATGAAGTCGTAAATCTGCTGCTGACGCTTGGTAATTTTGCGAGCCATCAGGGGATCCTCTCTGCCAATGTCAAACAAATGTTCGATTATTGCTTGACAGGAACAACTGTTCGAAGATAATAATAACCGAACATTCGTTCTCGCGCTAGACATTTTTGTCCGCGCGGCTTGATAAAACTGTTCTCAGCAAAACACGCGAGAGGAGAACATGATGAACGCAACGGATATGGTCCAGGGAAACCTCGCCCTTAAGCTCGAGACGCCTGCGGCGCCGGCTTTCACGGTTGTTAAAGGCGGCCGATCTGGTTTCCAAACACTGCCTGGCAAGCCCGTCCGCAACCAGTGCGTCGCCACGACTTCGGCCCCCGTTGCCCTAAAGGCTTCGACGATTGTCGCCCTGGCCGTTGCGCTCACGCTCTTCTTTGTACTTGCCACCTCGATCTTCAGCGCTCGTCACGCCGCATATGCCGAGTCGGTATCCAACGTTACCTACGAGACCGTCCGTGTTCAGTCTGGCGATTCCTTGTGGTCGCTAGCCCAGGAGCATCCGATTGAGGGTCTTTCCACGCAGGAGACCTCTGATATGATCCGCAACGTCAATCACCTGGAGCATGGCTCGCTCGATGCCGGTGCGCATCTTAAAGTTCCCGCACGTTCCTAAGATTTAAGTACCGTCGCATGGTACCCTTGTAATCGTTTTAGAGGAGGTACCATGCGCTGTCCCAAATGCGGCAAGGCACATACCCGCGTCGTTGATTCCCGCATGCAGGAATCAAATAACACCATCAAGCGCCGTCGCGAATGCTGCTCATGCAATTATCGCTTTACGACATTTGAGCGTTGTGAAGACCCTATCGAGGTCATTAAGTCAGACGGATCCAAGCAACGGTTCGATCGCAATAAGCTGCTGGTCGGTTTGATGCGCGCCACGATCAAACGAGATATCGACACTAAAAAGCTCAACGAGATCATTGACGATATTGAGGTTGAGCTTCGCTCCCGTACGCTCACGGCTGTTACGTCCCATGAGCTGGGCGATATGGTTCTTAAGCGGTTGGCCAAGATCGATAAAGTGGCCTACATCCGCTTTGCCTCGGTCTATCGCGATTTCAAAGACGTCGATGAGTTTCTGCAAGAGCTCGACAAGCTAAGGTGATTTCATGTCCAACATTACCGTTAACATTAAACGTCTCGACTCAACCGTCGAACTTCCCAAATATGCCCATCCTACGGATGCTGGCATGGACCTGCGTTCCAACGAGGATTGCATTCTGAAGCCCTTTGAGCGTCGTCTGGTCTCCACGGGCCTAGCTATCGCCCTGCCCGACGGCTATGCCGGCTTCGTCCAGCCCCGCAGCGGCCTGGCCATTAAGCAGGGCCTGTCTATAGTCAACACGCCCGGTCTCATCGACGCCCACTACCGAGGAGAGCTCAAAGTCATCCTCATCAATCTAGACCCCACGAACAACATCCAAATCAACAAAGGCGACCGCATCGCCCAACTCGTCATCCAAGAAGTCCCCACGGTCAACCTCGTAGAAGTAGAAGAACTAGACGAAACCGACCGAGGCAACGGAGGCTTCGGCTCCAGCGGCGTCGCTTAGTCTTTTGCTTCGTTGAACGGAGTGTCGTATTGGCCGCTCGCCCCTGGGAGGCCCCTATATATCATCCCGTGCTCAAACATTCTCGCTTCGCTGCGAAACTGCGCGCGGGACGATATATAGGGGCCTCCCAGGGGCGAGCTATGCCTACGTGCTCGTAACCATCCATGGTTCCCAATCAAAACCGTTTGCTGTATCTAAAAGCTGTATCCAACTAGTAACTCGATGCGACAAAGAGACAACCCCTTTGTCGCATCGAGTTGCTTGGATTACTTGTATTTGAGTTCATCTTCTCTGCTTTACTCGGGTAACCGGTATATCTGCTGGTATGTACATGTAGCTGTGGCGCAGGCCGCCCACACATATCGTTCCACGCGCAGTTTCGCAGCGAGCGAAGCGAAGCGAGAATGTTTGAGCATGGAATGATATGTGTGGGCGGCCTGCGCCACAGCGGACGTTATGACGCTAGCGGATGTGCGCTGGCTTATCGCCCCAGTAGAAGCGGCAGAAGGCTCGTTTGCGCTTTTGGGGTTTGCCTACGAGTTCCATGCTGGCGATGGCGATGTCTTCGGCTGCGCGGGGGCGGCGTAGTACTTCGCCGTTGATGAGCAGGGCTTTGAGTGATTCGGGATGGTCGTGCAGGTGGCGCAACGTTACGATGAGCTCTCGTGCCGTGGTGACGTGCATGCTGGCGCCCATGCCGGTGAGCATAGTGGTGTTGGCCTTTTCCTGGCCATAGGACTTGCCCAGCAGGATCATCGGCAGATGTGCGCATAGGCACTCGGTGACCGTGAGTCCGCCCGATTTGAGGATTGCCAAGTCGCAGCCGTGCATGAGGGCCGCCATGTCGTCGACATAGTCCAACACCGTGACGTTCTCGAGCTTCATGGCATCGAAGAGCGTCTTCAGCCGGGTGGCATACTCCACGTCTTTGCCGGGCAAAAAGACAAAGTGCATGTCTTCGAAGCTGCGCAGGAAGGGGAGTGTGTGGTCCATCGCCGCGCGAAAGCGGACGTAAGGCTGGGGCAAGCTGGCGCCGGCCATTACCAGCACGACGGTCTTGTCGGTGGGGAGGTTGAACTTGGTTAGCTCTTCCTCGCGATCGTAATTCGTGTCGAATCCGGCGCGAATAGGGATGCCGGTAATGCGAATCTTTGCCTCGGGCACCTTGCGCGGACGCAGCGTTTCAGCCATGAATTCGTTGGCAACACAGAATAGATCGGTGTCCTTGTGGGGCCACCAGCCCTCGACTTCGTAGTCGGTCGGTACGCAGATGACCGGATAATCGATACCCGTAATTACGCGGGCGCCAACGGCAACATTGGCTGCCGTGATGTGCGTTGCGACCACGGCTATGGGCCTTCGACTACGAATATATTCGTTGAAGGCGGGGAACATAATTCGCGACCATGCCGTGCCGCCACCCCAGAGAAGATGCCCCGTAAGCGTATATCGCCAGGTCAGGTCGTAAATGGGGCGCGTGGCTCCCGTAAAAGAAGCCGCGGTCTTATTGCCGTCGAATTTAATGCGTCCAAAATCAAGGATATCGAGCACTTCAATCTCAACATCCTCGGGGATGCCATTGGTGCCGCGGATGAGGTCGAATGCCTGCGCAATCGCATTTGCGGCGGCCTTGTGGCCCGAGCCGACCGAGGCGTGCACGATGGTCACGAGGGGTTTTTGCTGAGCCAAGAGCGTGGTTTGCTCCGATTGGGGAGCGCTGTTCGTGAGCAGGGGAGCATCGTCGCTCGTCTGCGTCTGATCCATCGATAACTCCCCTTCGACGTTGTAACACGGATTTATCATTGTAGTGCATGAGTGTCACGTTCACGTAAATTTGGGTATGAGCGCAAAGAACGACAACGTTTCGACGAGAGGACTCTTCATGACTACCGATCAGACAATCGATGTTGCGATTATCGGCGGCGGCCCCGCGGGCTATGCTGCCGCCATTTATGCGGCGCGTGCCAACCTGACGACGACTGTCCTTGAGCAGGGCATGTCTGGCGGACAGATCGCCACGTCCAACGAGATCGAGAATTATCCTGGCATTCCGCTACTGAGCGGTGCCGAACTTGGTGAGCGGTTTCAACAGCATGCTGAAGGCCTGGGGGCTCAGGTTGAATGGAGTATGGTGACAGGCGTCGATTACGATGCCGATGCGGCACAATTTACCATCCATCATGATATGGGCGATACAGCAGCCAAGAGCGTTATTGCGTGCATGGGCGCCACGCCGCGTCCTGCGGGTTTTGTTGGCGAGGACACGTATCGCGGTCGTGGCGTTTCGTACTGCGCGACGTGTGACGGCATATTCTTCCGTGGCAAGCAGGTCTTTGTTGTCGGAGGCGGCAATTCGGCATGCGAGGAGGCGCTGTTCCTGTCCGACATTGCCAGCAGCGTGACTATCGTGCTGCGTCGCGATCAGTTCCGTGCACCCGAGGGCGTTGTGAATAAGGTGCTTGCTAAGGACAATATTTCAGTTAGGTACCAAACTAGTATTGTTGAGCTTTCTGGTGAAGCGATGCCCACGACAATCACGTTTAAGGACAACGCAACCGGTGAAACGTATTCCGAGTCTTTTGATCCGGGCTCGTTTGGCATTTTTGTCTTTACGGGGACGCAGCCACATACCGAGCTCGTTGAGCACCTAGTCGATCTGGCTCCCGACGGCGGCATTGTCACCGATGATTCCATGGCCACCCGTACGCTCGGCTTATTCGCAGCCGGTGATATCCGCTCCAAGCGTTTACGCCAGGTTGTGACCGCCGTTTCGGACGGAGCCATAGCGGCTACCAGCGCATACGCTTTCCTACGCGGATAAGTACGATAATATATCTTATGTAAGGTTGCTATCTTTAAACAAAGTGGTTGGACGGTGCTTCAATGTGCTGTCCAACCACTTTTACTTAGCGGCTAGATGGTATGCAAAACTAGATTATCTAGAATACAATATAGAAAATGAACGGAGGCCTCTTATGAACCACGCCAAACATGTTATCCCGATGTCCGATACATCGGTCAGCATTAAGCCGGAGGATATTCAGCCGACGGTGCTGCCGGATGCATTTATTCAGTCCGAAATGGTGAGTAAACTCAACGCGTTGAGCCTGCCACGCTATGACCAGCTGCCTAACGTAACGCTCTATCGTGATCAGGTTATTGAGTACATCGAACTGTGGATGGAGCCGCTTTCGATTTGCGTAGAGCAGCCCGTTATCACGCCATCGATGATCAATAACTACGTGAAGGTCGGCCTCGTTCCTGCTCCGGTTAAAAAGCAGTATGGCCGTGAGCAGATTGCGCGTCTCATCGCAATCTGTATCTTTAAGCAGGTGCTGCCCATCGCTGCGGTTCAGGCGCTCTTTAATATTCAGCGCTTGAGCTATGACGCTCCGACGGCTTTCGATTATGTAGTCGATCAACTTGAGGCATCGATTCGTTCGGCGTTTTCCGTCGAGCAGACTCCCGTGCCCGATACCGCACATCAGGTTACGCGCGAGTCGTTGCTCGTACGCAGCGCGGTTTCGTCCTTCGTTTCGAAGGCGTACCTGATGAGTTACCTCAAGTTTAATGGGTTTAATAGCTAACCGAGGTATTAGACGGGCGGGATAAAGAGCCATCGGCCCCTTATCCCGCCCGTGCGTTTGTCTAGTTGGACATTATCGGCCCGAAGCTACGCCCATGCCGTAGCCGATAATGAGACCGTGCATCTCGGCGTAATAGGAATCTAGCCCGTTGCAGGGCATGATAATCGTCTTGGAGCCGGGCCAATGCTCCACAATGCGGCTGGCTAGTGCCTGGGCGCCCGTCTCATTCTCGACGTGGTCGATAACGACCTCGCCGCCAGTAAAGCCCTCGGCCTCCATGGTGTCGACAATCTTGGTGAGCATCTTCTTTTCGCCACGCGTGTGCCCAACGAGTTCAATTTTGCCCGCTTCGCTCGCCGTGCCCAAAATGCGGATATTGAGCTTGTTGGCAATAACTCCGGCCGCCTTAGGGATACGTCCGGCCTTCGCAAGGTTTTCGTAATTGCACAAACTAAAGAGGATCTTGCTGTTCTGCTCCAAGCTATCGAAGTAGGCACAGGCATCCTCAAAGGAGGTTTCCGGGTTGCTTGCAAGATAGCGGTCGAACAGCAGGAAGATCAGATCCATTTTGCCACCTGCGGCTCGTGAGTTGACCAAATGAATCTGGCGGTTGGGCTCCTCGGCAAGCACCATGTCACGTGCGGTGGCCGCGGCATTGTAGCTTCCCGATACGCCCTCCGAGATGGGCATGCAGATCGTCTTGTCGGCAAGCCTGAAGAGTTCAGCCCACTCCCCTACGCTTGGACAGGCGCTCGAAGAAGCGCTCGACTCCGCCTGCACGGCGCAATTGAGCTCGTGAACATCGAGCGAGAGGTCATCAACAAATTCACGCTCCCCCACTCGGATCTTAAGGGGTGCAAATGCAAAGGTGGTATGAGGTGCGGTTGGTTGCCAATCGCGAAGATTGCAGCTCGAATCGGAGATAAGTGCCCAGCTCATTGAGGGTCCTTTCTAATTGTTCCCCAACAATTATAGCCATCTTTTTGATTGATTGGACGGCTATCTAGTTTTGAATACTAGATAGCCGTACTGATCTTATGACAAACGGTAGGGGCAAAAAGAATGGGCCTCGTGATTCAAGATCGCGAGGCCCACGTTCGTTCGCTGTAGTAATAAATTAGTAGCGTACGAAGATGTAGTTGTTGTTCATACCGGCTGCGACGGAGCTGATGATGACGCCCGTTTTGTAGTCGGAAGCATGGATCATCTGACCATTACCGATATAGATGCCGGTATGGTAGGAGTTAACCACGACATCACCAGGCTGGGGATCGGACACGCGGGTCCAGCCCATGAAGGTGCCCGTGGTGCCAAGGCGGCAATAACGGCCGGTGAGGCAGTAGCTTACAAAGCCGGAGCAGTCAAAGCTGTTCGGTCCAATGCCGCCCCAAGAATAAGCACAACCGAGCTTGCTGTAGGCGCGCGAAACAACGGTACCACCGTCAACGGACTGGCTCGGTGCGGAAGGCGTCGGAGCCGGAGCGGGCGTCGAGGGCTGCGGCGTGGGAGCCGGAGCGGGCGTCGAAGGCTGCGGCGTGGGAGCAGGAGTGGGCGCGGGAGTGTTCTCGGTCGTACCGGCGGTGTCGTTGCTCACCGTGGCCTTTTCGGCGGTGCTGGCGTTGATACCGGCCTGCAGCGCGGCGTTGGCCTCGGCCTCGGCAGCAAGCTCGGCCTGCAGCTGTGAATCCAGGGAGTTCACGACACTCTGGGCCTCAGCCTGCTGGGCATTGAGCTCGTCGACCTTCTTCTGCGTCGCGGCGACGTTCTTCTCCTGCTCGGTCTGCTTATCGGTGAGCTGCTGCTTAAGGTCCTTGACCTCCTGAATGGTCTGGGCCTGCTTGTCAGAAACCTTGCCGTAGTAGAACAGGCGGTTGAGCATGTCGCCAAGATCGTCGACGCCCGTCAAAACCTGAAGGAGACTCAGACCGCCGGTCTTGTACTCACCGGCAACGTAGCTCGAAAGCTTTGCCTGGCCCTCGGCAATCTCTTGCTGCTTTTGCGTGATCTCGCCTGCAGTCTGATCAAGCTCCTGCGTCTGTGCGGAGAGTTCTTCATGAATTTGCTGGGTTTGGGTGCCAATCTGCTCGAGCTTGGTACGGGCAGCGGCAAGGTCGGATGCGGTATCGGCGTAGGCCGGAGCCACGAGGCCCAGGCCCAAAACACAAGCGAGGGTTGCCGTAGCAGCGCAGCGTGCCATGTTTCTGTGCGTGTTTGCTGTGCGCATGTAGCTTCCTTTCCGGTATCTAAGGGTAGCGGCTAGTCCACCGTTACCAGGCTAAAGAGCTCAACGTCCTCGTTAGAAGGCGTGAGCTTCTTGCGCGGGTTGAGAAACGCAAGCTCAAGGATACAACCGTAGCCCACAAGCTTTGCGCCCATATCTCGCACCAGTTTACCTGTTGCCTCGACGGTTCCGCCCGTCGCGACCAAGTCGTCCAGAATCAACACGGTATCTTTAGAGCTGATAGCATCGGCCTGGATCTCGATAGAATCCGTTCCGTACTCGAGCTCGTAGCTTGCGCTCACCGTTTTACGCGGCAGTTTACCCGGCTTACGTGCGGGAACAAAGCCGGCACCCAGGGCGACGGCCACGGGCACGCCCACCATAAAGCCACGAGCCTCGGGGCCGACGACCTTGGTAATGCCCATGCCAGCAAAATGCTCGGCGAGCGCATCGACCATGGCCTTCAGAGCCTCGGGATTGCCAAAGAGCGGCGTGATGTCCTTAAATACGACTCCGGGTTCGGGATAGTCGGGGATGTCGACGATATGAGATTCGAAGTCGTACACTTTGTGACCTTTCATGGATTGCCGGGTGGACGGCGATTATTTACTCGTGTTAGCAGACGAGCTATGCGAGGGGACGACGACCTTGGATGGCTGCACGAGCGACTCGTCGTGCGCGGCAACCGCGGGGACGCTTGCCCCATCGCTTTTAGCCTTGGTGGATTCGGAACGCGCGATCTCCTCATCGAGGGCATCGATGTCAGCGTCCTCGACCACGGCGTTGAGCGACTCAAAGACACGGTTCTTAAGGAGTGCGGTGTGCACACCCTCGGTGAGGTCGTGCAGCTTCTTAAAAGCGCGCTCGAGCTTGGCGTCGCGCTCGTCATCGGAGGTATCCATGCCGAGCATGCTCACGAGAACCTGCTCAAACATCGAAGACTCGCGGTTTGCCGACGATACGTACTGACGCAGGTTGCGCGGCTCAATGTGGAAGCGCGACAGCTCCGAGCAGTAACGGATAATCGGGAAATCTCGGCCATCCACGAGCTCTCGGTTCTGCGGGCTCTTGATGATGCGGATAAGATCGTTCTCGGCAAGGGAGCGGATAAACGAGATCTCGACGCCGAGCATATCGGGAATAGTCTCGATGGGATGCAGCTTTTGCTTGGTCTCCTTGGGCTCCGTCTTAAGCGGAACATCGGACAGAAGACCCACCTCGTAAGCCAACGTGGACAGATCCGTTGCGTTTTCCAAGCGCTGCTTAATGACGTTGAGCGGCATGTAGCGGGTCTTCTGCAGATGCAGGATGACCTCGAGACGGTCAACGTCTTCCTTGGAGTACTGGCGATACCCCTTAGGCGTACGATGAGGGGTGATGAGCCCCTCATCTTCTAGAAATCTAATTTTTGAGTTCGATAGATCGGGGTATGCGCCTCGAAGAAGGTTGACGACTTGGCCGATACTCAGATAGTTGCGTTCGGCCATTACCTACTCACCGGTTTCGATGCGCTCCGGCGTGCTCTCGTGGTAGATGAGCGTGAACGTACCGATCTGAACGGAAGAGCCGTCGTGCAGCGGAGCACCGTTGACGATGGCGCCGTCGACCCAGGTGCCGTTGAGCGAGCCCAGATCCTCAATACGGGCACCCAGGCCCTCACGAATAATGCGTGCGTGGCTGCGCGAGACAGTCATGTCGTTGAGGAAGATGCCGTTCGCGGGATCGCGGCCGATGGTGGTCACGTCGTCCTCGAGCTCAAAGGCAGCTCCGGTCTGCGGACCCTTGACGATGGACAGAACCGGAGCGGTGATGCGCACGTTGGCCATAAGGTCGGGAACAGTGACATCGCTCGAAGGAACGCGGAAAACGCAGGTAGCGTCCGCGGTCTTATCGTTCTGAGGCATATTGTTAACCTTGTTGTCCATGACAACCCCTATCTAACGCGGCCACGCCGCAAAGAATGAACCGTACGTAATCATACCCCAATGAATCAGTCTTCGATTTCGGGGTTGAGAAAGTCGGTGTCCTCGTCCTCGGGATGCGCGATGGCCTGTTTAATGGCCACCCCTCCCTTAATGGAATAGATGACAGCGGTGAGCATAGAGAACATCACGCCGCCGTACACAAAGAAGATGCCGAGGGGCACCGAGCTGCCGTTGAGGCCCGGGAATGCCGTGAGCGTGGCGGGAAGCAGATGCCAGCCGTCCACGACGGGAAAGCCCAACAGCATGAGCGAGAAGCCGGTCATGAGCAGTGCCGTGGCAATCTTGCCGGGAAAGACGACGTCGATGGGGCGAGGGTGATAATGGCGCACGATGAGCGAGCCGATGCCCAGGTAGATATCGCGGCCGATAATGAGCACGCAGACCCAGATGGGCAACTCGCCGCGGACCACCAGGCCCAACACGCCGGTAAACAGCAGCGCGCGGTCGCAGATGGGGTCCATAACCTTGCCGAGCCACGAGACCGTTTTGGTCATGCGGGCAATCTGACCGTCCATCCAGTCGGTGGAGGCCGCGATGGCATAGATGACAATGGCGACGATACGGTTGTTGTCCGTCACAAACAGGTACAGGAAGACGAGCGTGAGGATCAGGCGCGTAAAGGTGATGAAATTGGAGATCGTAAAGATCTTATTCGACGGGTAATCGGAAGTGCCGATAAGCTCCTTTTTGATCTTCTTCTTAATGCCCACAGGACTCCCCCGCTGGTAAACGACAAAACTTTCGATACTATACCCGTTCTGGCGATGTCTATCCAGCGTAAGCATAGAGAGTCCAGACATGTGGAGGGCGCTGTCGCAACGTGAATGTACCGTATTTATGTACGTCAGCCTCCAAACATGTCGAAAATTGTCGTATTTGGAGGCTGACGTACAGGTTTTTGTTGAGCGAAGGTATCGATCAAGAAAGCTGTTGATTCTTTGTTGCTTACCCCGTTGATTCTTAATAAAAAAAGGTCAGGCACTAGGTGCCTGACCTGCAAACTTCTGGTCGGGACGACTGGATTCGAACCAGCGACCCCTTGACCCCCAGTCAAGTGCGCTACCAAGCTGCGCCACGTCCCGAAGCTTTTGTTTGTTGCTCTGCTCTCGCTCGCAACAGGGAGTATATTAACCCGAAACTTTGGACTTGTGCAAGAACTTTTTTAATTATTTTTGAGCAAGTCCAAAATTGTATCTGCGAGCTGGGGTTTTGTTAGCACAGGAAGTTCCTGCGTCCCTGCTGTTCTTACAATCCAGGCCTTATTGGTGTCAGTTCCAAAGCCCGAATCGGCGCGCGAGACATCGTTGGCGATGATCGCATCGCAGCCCTTACGGGTCAATTTATGCTCGGCGTACTCCACGACGTTATCGGTCTCGGCTGCAAATCCGATCACATGGCGCTCGCCCTTCTGGCGCGAGAGCTCAGCCAAAATATCAACGGTCTCGACGAGCTCGATGCAATCGAGGCGTTCTTTAGCCTTTTTGAGCTTGTGGTCCGCAGGGGATACGGGAGTGTAGTCTGCGACAGCGGCCGCGCAAATGGCCGCATCGGCCGTCTGAAAGGCGTTTAACGCCGCCTGCAGCATCTCTGCGGCGGTCTGCACGCGCACGCACTCCACGCCGCAGGGAACATCGAGCGACGTCGGTCCCAGCACAAGCGTGACCTCGGCACCGCGGCGAGCAGCCTCCCCCGCCAGGGCGATGCCCATCGTGCCCGACGACCGATTGCCGATAAAACGCACCGGATCGATTGGCTCATGCGTGGGGCCGGCGGTGATCACGATGCGCTTGCCCGCCAGGTCTTGCGGCACGGGATTGAGCACCTCGCAGATGGCTTCGACAATGTCCCCGGGCTCGCTCATGCGTCCCGTGTCCACGTCGCCGCAGGCAAGGTAGCCGCTGCCGGGTCCCACCACATGGACGCCACGGTCGCGCAAAGTGGTCATGTTGGTCTGCGTCGCCGGTGCCTTCCACATGCCGTTGTTCATAGCGGGCGCGATCACGATGGGTCGCGGCGTCGCAAGCAGCGTGGTGGAAATGAGGTCATCGGCGATGCCGTTGGCCATCTTGGCGATGATATTGGCCGTCGCGGGCGCCACGACCAC
This sequence comes from uncultured Collinsella sp., assembly GCA_900541745.1. Lineage (GTDB taxonomy): Bacteria > Actinomycetota > Coriobacteriia > Coriobacteriales > Coriobacteriaceae > Collinsella. The sequence goes on from UQLA01000006.1 coordinate 98,974, forward strand.
CAGATCGGGCTCCTGCGCCAGCGAAATGTGGTGGATGGGGTCGGAGGGATCGTCGAATAGACCCACGGCAACGGGCTCGTTGGTGAGCGCACGGAAGGTGAGCGGGCCCACAAACTCGGTGGCATGCTCGCTCATAACGACCTTGACGCGCGCGCCGCGCTTTTGCAGCAGGCGCACGATATTGCACGACTTATAGGCGGCGATCCCGCCGGTAATGCCCAGCAGGATCGTTTTTCCCTCAAGTTGCATTGAATTGTTGGGTGCCGCCGTCATCATTTTAAGCTTCCTTGCTGGGGAGCACGAGAAGGCGGTGGCAATACGGGCAGTGCGTAATCTCACTACCGTCGTGGTTGAGGTCGCTCATGGACGATGCCTGCAGCGCGGTATGGCAGACCGTGGGGATGTTGCCCTTGATGGTCTCGACGGCCAGGCCGCGGAACTGCTTGAGCAGGCGCTCGTAATCGGTGAGCACGTCGGCGGGCAGCGTGGCAGCCAGCGCAGTGCGCTCCTTGGTGGCGGCATCAATCTGGGCCTGCAGGTCGGCGGCTTTGGCTCGTGCGGCCTTGGTATCGGCCTTCACGCCCTCCTCGAACTTGGCGATGATTGCCTGCGCGCGGGCCTCGCGGTCGAGCGCCTCCTTATGGGCGACAACGACGTCCTTGCGGGTGTGCTCAATCTTGTCCAGACGCTTGGCCAGGGTGGCGAGTTCATTCTCCAGGTCCTGAATCTCACGGTAGTCGGAGCCGTCGACGTGGCGCTTCTTAGCAGCCTCAATGGCGTTGTTGGTCTGAATCTCGGTGGTGTTGAGATCGTCGAGCTCAATGTCCAGATCCTTGCGCTGGGCGTAGAGCTTAGTCATCTCGGACTTGAGCTTCACATAGGTCTTGCGCTTGGAAGCGAGCTCCTTGAGCTCCGGCATATTGGCAAGTTCGCTCTCTTTGCGGGCGAGCTCCAAATCGATCTGTTGCAGCTTGAGTAGCGTAGCGCCGGCGCTCATAAGTTCTCTCCTTTTGTCACAGTCCACCATTGGCAAGGGTTCAGTATTTTAATCGCATGACGGGGGTCGACCCCGGCGTCAACTGCAGAGTTCATCAAGATATCCACGAACGGCTCCTCGGAGCGGTCGTGGCCGAGCAGAATCACGCTCAGTCCACGCAGGGCAAGGTCCTGTGCCACGTGGTAGCCCGCTTCGCCCGTCACGACAACGTCGGCGCCCGCGGCGATGGCAAGCTCACCAAAATCGCCGAGGGAGCCGCCCAGAATGGCGACGGTGCGGCACGGGCGCTCGGCTTCGCCCCATACGCGCGGGTCGCTGCCATAGGACGCTGCGGCACGGTTGGCGAAATCGCGCAGGTTGCAGGCGTCGTGGAGGGTCGCAAGTGCGCCCAGACCGGTGAGCTCGGGCTCGTCCATATGCTCCAGCGAGCTCATGGGCTCAGCGTCCAGCAACTCACTCAGGCGTACGCGCGCTTCGTGCGAGCGGTCCAGGTTGGTGTGAAGCGAGATGACGCTCACGCCACAACGAGCTGCCTCGTATAGTGCAGCGCTGCACTGGGGACGCGCGGAATCGGCCGGACAAAAGGCCTCGGGCGCCTTGATATAGATGGGATGATGCGTCAGCAGCACGTTAGCGCCGGCCTCGAGAGCGCGGCGCACGTTGGCCTCGGTCGCGTCGAGCGCGCAGGCAACACCGCGGATCTCGGCAGCGGGATCTCCCACAGATAGCCCAACATGATCCCAGCCCTCGGCGTCCGCCTTGGGGTAGCGCGCCAGCAGCGCACGTTCAAGCTCGGAGACGATCATGCGGCACCTACGATCGAAAGCAGTGTCTGGGCAAAGTCGTCCAGGTCGGCAGAGTTCACGCGATCATCGAATGAGATGCGCAGTGCGCCCAGCGCCTGCTCGCGACCAATGCCCATGGCGCTGAGCACGTGGCTCGGGTCCATGCTACCGCTCGAGCAAGCCGATCCGGCCGAAACCTCAAAGCCGGCGGCGTCGAGCTTGATGATGAGCTCCTCGGAGTCCATGCCGTCGACGTAGATTGAAACCATACCCGGCAGACGATCGGCCTGCGCGTAGTCGCCCATCGTGGCGTGAATGCGAGGATGGGCCGTAAGCGTGGCGTAGAGCTTGTCGGAAAGGGCCTGCAGCGTCGCACGCTCCTGGCCCACATTCGGCAGCAACACGGAAGCGGCTGCGGCAAAAGCCAGCTGCGTGCGCAGATCCTGCGTACCGGCGCGACGGCCGGCTTCCTGTCCACCGCCAAAGATGCGCGGACGCAGCGGCGTGCGGTTCTTAAGGTAGAGCGCGCCGGATGCCACAGGGCCGCCGATCTTGTGCGCGGCAACGGTCATAGCATCGACGCCCAGCTCGGTGACATCGAGCGGAATATGCAAGTAGCCCTGGATGGCATCGGTATGAAACAGGGCGCCGGCAGCATGTGCGGCGGCGGCCAGCTCGCGGATGGGCTGCACCACGCCGGTCTCGTTGTTGGCGACCATAATGCTCACGAGCGCCACGTCGTCGCCTAGCAAGTCGCTCAGCGCGGCAGGCTCGATGTAGCCCGTACGACAGGGCTGCACCAGGTCGACGGTAAAGCCGGCGGCGCGCAGCAGCGGCAGGTTATCCAGAATCGAATCGTGCTCGATCGCCGACACGATCACGCGGTCTCGCTTGCGATCGCGCTGACGAGCGCCCTCGGCAAGACCGAGCAGCGCCAGCTGGTTGGCCTCGGTACCGCCGTTGGTCAGGACGATCTCAGACGGGCGGACGCGCGCGCCAAAGCTACGGGCGATCTCGCGGCGAGCAACCTCCAGACGCGCAGCGGCCTTGCGGCCGAGCGAATGCAGTGAGTTGGGGTTGACGCCGGCAAGCTCGCTGTCGTCGTACGCGCGCTGCGCAAGGAGCGCCTCGGCGCGCATGGGCGTCGAGGCGGCATAGTCAAGATTCACGGGTATGCGGTTTTGACCTGCGGTCATAAGGGTTTATGCCTCCTGTGCGGCCTCGTTGCCCAACTTCTGCAGCAGTGCAACCTCGGCGGCGGGATCTTCGGACTTAAATACGGCGGAGCCGGCTACGAGCACGTTGGCGCCGGCCTTGACGACCTCGGCGATGTTCTTGGAAGAGATACCGCCATCGACCTCGATCAGGGGCGACACGCCGTGGCGCTCGCACATGGCCGTAAGCTCGTGAAGTTTGGCGATGGTACCGGGGATAAAGCTCTGGCCTCCAAAGCCAGGGTTCACGCTCATCAGCAGCACCATATTGACGACGTCGATGATGCTCTCGAGTACGCACACGGGGGTGGCGGGGTTGAGCACCACGCCGGCCTTGACGCCGCGCTGCTGCAGATGGGTGAGCGTGCGGTGCAGGTGCGTGGAAGCCTCGTAGTGCACGGTGATCATGTCGGCACCGGCGTCGGCGTACCAATCGACCGTCTCGTCGGGGTTCGACACCATCAGGTGCGCATCGACCGGAACATCGGTGGAGCGCTTGACGGCCCTAAGGATGTCAACGCCAAAGGTCAGGTTGCCGGTAAAGTGACCGTCCATGACGTCGAAGTGCACGTAGTCGGCGCCGGCAATCTTATCGAGCTCACCCTTCAGGTTGGCCATGTCGGCCGAGAGGATGGACGGAGCGATTTTGATGGAACCCATGGTAGTAGCCTTTCTGCGCTAGTCGGCGAGTCCGTAGAACTCTTGAGAGGGGACGCGGTCGATGAGAATCTCGAGCGCCCTATCCAAAGTAACACCGTTGTAGAGCGTTTGCTCCACGGCAAAGGTGAGCGGAATGTCTACGCCCAGTGAACGGGCGAGTTCGCTGACACTGCGGGCCGCGACGGCACCCTCGACCACCATATGCGTGCGGGCCTGGTACTCGTCGAGCGACACGCCGTGGGCAAACTCGAAGCCAAAGGTGCGGTTGCGCGAATGCTCGGAGGTGCAGGTGGCGATAAGGTCGCCCATGCCGGCAAGTCCCATGCAAGTCATGGCCTGACCGCCGCGGGCGTGCACCAGGCGGCTGATCTCTGCCAGGCCGCGCGTCATGATAAGAGCAAGCGTGTTGTCGCCCGCGCCGGTACCGGCAGAGATGCCGCACACGATAGCGATGACGTTTTTCATGGCGCCGCATACCTCGACGCCGGTCATGTCCTGCGACAGGTAGATGCGGAAGGCCGTGGAAAGCAGCAGTTCCTTAAAGGTCTCCCCCACTTGCTGGTCTTCACTGGCGATGACGGCAGCCGAAAGCCCGCCGCGGCAGATTTCCTCGGCATGGTTGGGGCCCGAGAGCGCCGCCACGCGCGCTTCGTTGCCGATCTCGCTGGCGATGACCTCACTCATGAGCAGGCCGGACTCGGGCTCGATGCCCTTGGTGAGGCACAGAACCGGCGTCTCGTCCGCGATGAACGGCGCCGCCTGGTGGCAGACGTCGCGCAGGTGCGTCGAAGGCACGGCAAAGATGATGGCTTCGGCGCCGTCGAGCGCCTGGGCGAGCTCGGTCGTGGCGACAACGTTTTCCGGCAGCACGTAGTCCACCAGATAGCGGGGGTTGCGATGCTCGCCGTTAATGCCGGCGGCCGTCTGCTCGCTATGGGCCCACATGGTCACGCGCTCGGCTCGCGCAGCGGCAAGGCCGGCGACGGCGGTTCCCCAGGAGCCGGAGCCAATCAGCGCAACATTCATGACTCTCTCCTACTTATCGTCGGGCTCGGTGACGCGCTTGGTAAACGAGAGCTTGGACTCCTTACCGATCATGAGCTTTTTGATGTTCGCGCGATGGGCCCACACCACGGTGATGCCGATTAGCGCCATGCAAAACTTGAGGCCCAGGCTGCTGTACGGAAAGACCGCGCAGGCAGCGATGGGAAGTCCGATGGCAGCGGCGAGCGAGCCCACCGACACAAACTTGGTGATGGCGACGGCCACGATAAACATGCCCAGCAGCGAAAGCCCAATGGGCCAGTACCAGGCGAGGATGACGCCCAAGCCCACGGCGATACCCTTGCCACCATGGAAATTGAGGTAGGGCGAGAAGATGTGGCCCCACACGGCTGCCAGGCAAATGACGCCGAGCATCCAATCGCCGGGGGCTCCAGGCGCCATGATGCTCACAGGGAAGCCATAGCCCACGCCCGCGATAAGCGGACGGGCGATAAGAACGCAGATAGCGCCCTTAAGACAGTCGAGCAGCAGCGTGAGTGCGGCCACCTTGGGGCCAGCCACGCGCAGGGCGTTGGTGGTGCCGATGTTGCCAGAGCCCGCCTTGCGAATATCGGTGTGGTTGAACACGCGGCCCAGGATTAAGCCAAACGGAATCGCTCCGATAAAGAACGAGACCACGGCGCAGATGGCGGTCAGCAGAATCGGATTATGCATCCTTTTGCTCCTTCTTCCTAAAGAAGAGTCGAATGGGCGTGCCGGAAAAATCGAAGGTCGAGCGCATACGGTTCTCCACGTAGCGCTGGTAGGTGTCGTTGACCAGGTCGCTGTGGTTGACGAAGAACGTGAACGTCGGCGGGTTGACGCCCGTCTGGGTCACGTAGTGCATGCGCAGGCGGCGCTTGCCGTCCACCACGGTATGACCGAACTCGCGCAGGTCGGTGAGGAACGTGTTGAGGCGCGAGGTGCTGATCTTTTGCGAGCGCGTCTTCTCAGCGGCGTCGACCATCGACCAGATCTTCTCGACGCTGCGGCCGGTCAGGGCCGAGATGCGCAGGTACTGGGCCCAGGGAGCCATGACGCCCAGACGGCGGTCGACGGTCTCCATGCAGGCCTCGCGCTTGCGGTCGTCGTCGAGAAGGTCCCACTTGTTGAGCAGCACCACGATGGCGCAGCCGCGCTCGATGGCCAAGCCCATGACCTTCTGGTCCTGCTCGGTGACGCCCACGGAGGCGTCGACGACGAGCAGCGCCACGTCGGCGCGGTCGATGGCGCGCAGGCCGCGGACCATGGAGTAGTACTCGATGTTCTCGTACACGGTGCTCTTCTTGCGAATGCCCGCGGTGTCGACCATGCGGTAGTGCTTGCCGTTGCGCTCGACGACGGTGTCGATGGCATCGCGCGTGGTGCCGGCGATGTTGGACACGATGGAGCGGTCGGCGCCCAGGATGCGGTTGAACAGCGAGGACTTACCGGCGTTGGGGCGGCCGATGATGGCGACGTTCAGCGCATCGGGGAACTCGTCGGCGACCTCGTCCTCTTCCTCGGGGAGCAGGGCCACGATGTCGTCGAGCAGGTCGCCCGTGCCGTGGCCATGCAGGGCCGAGAGCGGCGTGGGCTCACCGATGCCAAGCGAATAGAACTCCCAGATGCTGTCGTTCTCGCGATCGGGGTTGTCGAGCTTATTCACCAGCAGAAAGACCGGCTTGTCGCAGCGCTTGAGCATGCGAGCGACCGATTCGTCCTCCTCGGTGACGCCGGTGCGGCCGTCGACCACAAACAGGATGACGGCGGCTTCCTCGGCGGCGGCGAGGGCCTGGTCGCGGATGGACGTGGCAAAGACGTCATCGCTCTTGAGCGGTTCGATGCCGCCCGTGTCGACGATGGTGAACTCACGGCCGTTCCAGTCGGCCGTGTGATACGAGCGGTCGCGCGTAACGCCGCGGGACTCGTGGACGATGGCGTCCGAGGTCTGGGCTAGGCGGTTAACGAGCGTGGACTTGCCCACGTTGGGGCGTCCGACGACGGCGACGATAGGTTTCATCTGCTCTCCTTTAATGGATAGGGTCAGTGGAATTAGTAAAGTCGGCAGGCACAATGCCAAGGATGTGCTCCAGGGTATCGAGCAGCTCATGCGGCATGGTCGACACCACATGAACCTCGGCGCCGCGACTGGTAAGGCTTGCGAGTAAATCGTCACGATGATACTCGTCAAGCGTCATGCCGTCAGCGTTGAACATGAGCTTAGGCACAAAGAGCATAACCCCCGACAGGTCTTGCGGCAGCTGCTCAAGGATATCGCTCGCGACGATGAGGCCGGTCACGTCCACGTTGCCGCCAAAGTAGCGGTTCTTGATGGCCGTGACGGTGCCGGAAAGGCCCTGTGGAGACTCCACGAAGCGGGCGACGGTATCGCGTGCGCTGGCGCCCGAAAGACATAACAGGCGCTGGTCGCGGTCGGTCATAGCCTTGCGAACGCGGGCAAGGCGCTCGGCGTCGGCGGCAAGCACGTCGTCTGTCTCGTCCAGATACGAGCGGATCATGCCGATGCCGTCGTAGTACTGCGGGTAACCGTCGTAAAAGTCTGCCTCGGGCGGCTCGATGCCGGCGTCCAGATAGAACTCGTCGCTCATCTGGAACGTGTGGCGGCCAAAGCGCTCGTACGCGCGATCCTGGAAGGGTCGGATCATGGCAATGGTTTCGCGCGCGAGCTCGGGCTTGTCGCTGTAGGACCAGCTAAAGCGGTTCTGGTGCTTGGTAAAACCGAGCGGCACAATGCCCAGGCTGGTGATCTGCTCGTGCTCCTCACAAAAGCGTAGGGTCTTTTCCAGCTCCTCGCCGTCGTTCATGCCGGGGCACAGCACGATCTGCGCGTGAATCTCGATGCCGGCGGCCATGATGGCCTCAAGCACGTCCATGCCGCGCTGGGCGTTGCGGCCCATCATGCGGCGGCGGACATCGGGGCTCACGGCGTGGACCGACACGTTCATCGGACTCATGTTGCGATTGATAACGTTTTGCACGTCCTCGTCGGAAAGGTTCGTGAGCGTGACAAAGTTACCCTGCAAAAAGCTCAGGCGATAGTCGTCGTCGCGAATGTAGAGCGTGGAGCGACCGCCCTTGGGCAGCATCGTCATAAAGCAGAACACGCAGGCGTTTACGCAGGTGCGCATGCCATCGAAGATGGGGCCATCGAACTCCAGGCCCCAGTCCTCGCCGGGAAAGCGATCGAGCTCAACGGGGGTGACGGTGCCGTCGCGTGGGTCGAAAACCTCCAGCTCGACGGTATCGTCATCGGCCTCCCAGAGCCACACGATCATATCGGTCAGCTTCTCGCCGTTGACCGTGAGCACACGCATGCCCGGCTCGATACCCACATCCCATGCGGGCGATTCGGGACGCACGTTCTTTACGAGCGCGCCCTCACCCGGCTCGGGGTCGCGGCTGCGCCCGTAATCGGCCACCTCGGCGGCGTATGCGGGTACGGTCTGGTCCATGATTAGCGGCAAAGCTCCTTGATGCGCGCAACGGCGCGTTCGATGTGTTCTTGCGGGGTGGAGGCTCCGGCGGTGATGCCGATGTGGCGCGCACTGGCAAACCATGCGGCCTCGAGCTCGGAAGCTTCCTCGATGTGGTGCGTGTGCTCGCAGACGTCGGCGCAGATTTGCGCCAGGCGACGGGTGTTGCCCGAATTTTTGCCGCCCACGACGACCATGCAATCACAGCGGTTGGCAAGCGACGCGGCTGCCTGCTGCCGTTCGCTCGTGGCGGCGCAGATGGTGTTGATCACGCGCAGTTCCTGCACACGCGGGGTGATGGAGGCCACAACCTCGGCCAGGTTCTGCGCGGTTTGGGTGGTCTGCACAACCAGGCCCACCTTGCCCTTGAGCGGCAGCGCGTCAGCATCGGCGGCGCAGCTCACGACTTGAGCGTCATCACCAGCGTGGCCCAGAATGCCCTCGACCTCGGGGTGGCCCGGCTCGCCCACGACGATCACGCGGTAGCCCTCGCGCACCAGGCGCTCGGCCGCCACGTGGACCTTCTTCACGTAGGGGCAGGTGGCGTCGACCACGGTAAGGCCGCGCTCGCGAGCGGCGTCGATGACCTGCGGCACCACACCGTGGGCGCGGATAATCACGGTGCCCGATACGGCGTCGTCCAAGGTGTCTGCCAGACCGACGCCGGCCTCGGCAAGCTCGCGTACCACGATGGGGTTATGGATGAGCGGACCCAGCGTGTGGACCTGTGCGTTCTCCCCTGCCTGCGGCGCGGCCGCCAATGCCATATCGAGTGCACGCTGCACGCCGTAACAGGTGCCGGCATGCGCTGCGATTTCGATGGTGGGGACGACCTCCTCAGCGGCGGCCGCGGCGGTATTCATGACTTCCTCGCCCATGGCTAAAACCTGCCCGGGTGCTCGGCGCAAAGATCGTCGCGCATGGCGTAGACGCGGTTCATGGCCTCGGACTCAAACCAAGCCAGGCGTTCCTTGCGCTTGAGCTCGGCCGGTGCGTCGGAAAGCGAGATGGCCTTGCTGGCACGGATCCAGCACTTTTTGGGGCGCATGAGCTTTTTGCCCGCAGGCGTAATATCAGACCAGCCGCAGATGGCGAGCGGGTTGACGGGCGCCTTGCCCATCTGGGCGATGAGCGCAAAGCCGCCGTGGACCTCGGGCTTGATCTCGCGCGAGCGGATGCGCGTGCCCTCGGGGAAGATTAGAACGTCCTCACCGCGCTGCAGCGCATGCTGGGCGGCACGCAGGCACTTCATGTCGGCTGTGCCGCGCTCTACGGGAATGCCGCCCACACGGCTAAAAGCCCAGCGTACGATCTTGCTCTTGGCAAACTCGGACTTAAAGATGGGGCGGATGCGGCGGCCGCCAAAGAACAGCGCCGTCTCTACAGCCAGGAGCTCGGCCATCGAGGTGTGGTTGCAGATGACCACGCTGCCGCGGCCTTCCTGGCGCTCAAACAGCAGGTCGGCGTCCTCGACCTTCCAGCGCCACATGAGCTTGGAGAAAGCCCAAAGGATTGCCATGACCACGAAGACGGTGCCGCGGATGAGCGCCGGGAACTCGGCGTAGGGGGCGTTGTAGTAATCCTCGGGCGTCTGCTTAAACAGGCGCATGGGCTACCTCCTTTGGTTGATGAGGTCCTCGATAATCGAGACGACCTCATCGATGGTGTGGGCGGTGGAGTCGACGTGCACGGCGTCCTCGGCTGGCACAAGCGGCGCGACCTCACGGCTACTGTCGAGCTTGTCGCGCTGCTTGAGGGCGTCGAGGGTCTCATCGACCTCAGCCTCGAGCTGCTCGGCAGTAAGCGGCTGAGCGTCGTTTTGGTGGCGCTGCAGCACGCGGCGACGGGCACGCTCGCGCTGGTCGGCGGTCAGGAATACCTTGACCTGCGCGTTGGGGAACACGACGGTGCCGATGTCGCGACCCTCGGCCACGATATCGCGATCCTCGGCGGCACGGCGCTGATGGATGAGCATGGCGGCGCGTACGCCCGGGTAGGCCGAGACCTTGGAGACGTTGGCGTCCACCTGCGGGGTGCGGATGGCAGCCGATGCGTCCTGGCCGTCGATGGTCAGGCGCGTGTCCTCGCCGGTGCCGTTGGTAAAGCGAATCTCGATCTGCTCGGCGAGAGCGTCGATGGCCGCCTCGTCGTCCAGATCGATGCCGCGGTCGAGCGCGGCGAAGGTGACAGCGCGATACATCGCGCCCGTGTCGAGCTTGTTGAAGCCCAGCTGGCAGGCGATCTCCTTGGCGATGGTGGACTTGCCGGAACCGGCAGGGCCGTCGATGGCGACGATCATGCAATGCTTCCTTTCGGTGGTTGACGTGCTGATATGGGACGCGAGCGCTGCTTGCTGGCGGACTGGCTAGCCCGTGTAGCGCTCGCGGTAGGTGTTGCGCTTGGGTGCGGAGCCATGGCTGCCGTGGTGGCGCGTGCGGCTCGCGGTGTTGGTCGCGGGCGCGGCGGTGCGCTTGGAGGCGGCCTGCTTGGGCGGAATGCCGCCGGCCTTGAGGATCTGCACCTCGCGGTCGGTGAGCTCGCGCCACGAGCCCTTGACCACGTCCTTGAGCTCCAGACCGGCAAAGTTACAGCGATGCAGGCGGATCACCGGGTGGTGGATCTTGCTCAGCATGCGCTTAACCTGGTTTTTACGGCCCTCGCGAATGATGACCTCCACGGCAGTGGTGCCGGGCTTGACGCCTTGCGGGGCCACGGCCTCGGCCTCGCGCGCGTTAATGACGCGACAGATCGCCGGTTGGCACAGGCCGTCATCGAGCTCGATGCCGCGACGCAGCGGTTCCAAGTCGCGATCGGTCAGGTGACCGTCCACGAGCGCCTGGTAGGTCTTGTAGACGTGCTTGCTGGGGTGCAGCAGGTCCTGGGACAGGTCGCCGTCGGTGGTAAAGAGCAAGAGGCCCGTTGTGTCGCGGTCCAGGCGGCCCACCGGAAAGAGGCCCGGAAATCGGTCGCGCGGAACCAGCTCGGCCACGCAGGGGCGCTCCTGCGGATCGCTCATGGTGGTGAGGTAGCCGGTCGGTTTGTAGAGCATCAGGTACACGGCACCCTGGTTGAGCTTGACGGGCATGCCGTCGACCTCGATATGGTCGCGGTCCACATCGACCTTGGTGCCCAGTTCGGTCGCGACCTGGCCGTTGACGGTCACGCGGCCTGCGGTCATCAGGTCCTCCGAGCCGCGGCGGCTCGCCACGCCCGCGCGCGCCAAAAAGCGCTGCAGGCGCATGGTGTGCGGGTAGACGGGCTGGGCGTCACCTGTGGGCGTTGTGGCGCCTGCGGCGCGCGTCATCTCTGCTTCGTTAGTCCTCGTCATACATATCCTCCGAGCTGACACCGCTGGTCAGGATCTCCTCATCTGCGTCGTCCTCAACATCGGAATCGATCAGTTCGCGCTCTTCGTCCAGGTCCTCGGCCTGCTCCTCGAGCGTGGACTGAATACTGCGGCCGCTCAGGCGCTCGCGGATAAACTGGCGCGACTGCTCATCGGGGGCAAACTGCTCCAGATCGGGCAGGTCGCGGGTGGAGCGTAGGCCGAACTTCTCCAAAAAGGCGTTGGTCGTGCCGTAGATGATGGCCTGACCGCGCTGGGGGTCGCGGCCGAGCTCGCGCACCAGGCCCTTGTCCACGAGCGACGCGATGACGCCGTCGGAGTTGACGCCGCGGATGCCCTTAACCACCTCGCGCGTAACGGGCTGGTGGTAGGCGATCACGGCCAGGGTCTCGAGCGCCGCCTGCGATAGTTTTTGCGTGTCCCAGCTCAGCACATATGCCTCGACAACGTCGTGGTAGGCAGGGTGTGTAAACAGGCGCCAGCCACCGGCGACCTCGCGCAACTGAAAGCCACGGTTGGCCTCCTCGTACTCAACTTTGAGCTCGGCCAACAGTGATGCGCACTCGCCCGGGGCGATATCCAGCGCACCTGCCAGCACGGGTGCGCTCACGGGGTCGCTCGACACCAGCAGCAGCGCCTCGAGTGCGCCTTTGAGGCTGTTTGGCTCTAGCGTGGAAAGGGTTGACATGGTTGCCGCTCCTATTCGGTGAGCTCGGGGCCCTCGCCGGGCACGTATGCCTCGGCGCCCTCGACGCGGTTGATTTGAATGGTTCCAAAAATCTTGTCCTGGCTCAGCGTAAGCGAGCCGCGCTTGGCGAGCTCGAGCATGGCCAGGAAGGTGACAACGAGCTGCTCAGTCGTGGCGTCGCCGTCCAGTAGCTCGCGGAAGGTGCAGGTTTGGTGCGCCATGGTAAAGCGGTCGACCGAGGCCACCGTCAGGTCGAGCGGCACGCGATGCGGAGCCACGTGCTCGGCCTCCAGCAGGAAGGTTTGGCGCTTGCCGTCCAGGTCGGCGCAGATGACGGCGAGGCCGCGCAGGGTAATGCCGGCCAGGTAGTCGGGCATAAGGCCCAAGAACTCAGGGTCGGGGCCGGCAACGCGCGGATGCATGCGGCTCTCGGCCTGCATGCGCGCGCCAAGGGCCGCCGCCGCACCCTTAAACTGCTTGTAGGCGATCAGGCGCTGGATCAGGACCTCGCGCAGGGCGTCGCCGTCGAGTGCGCTGAGTTCCTCAAGGTCTTCGTCGTCCTCGTCATCGTCGACGGATTTACTGGGGGTCTCCTGGGGTACCAGCGAGGCGGCCTTAATGTCCAAAAGGGTTGCCGCGACCAGCAAAAAGTCGCTCGCCACATCTAGGTCCAGCGCCTCGATGCGCTCGACCTCGGCAAGGTACTGCTCGGCCACCTCACTGATCGAGATGGCGCCGATATCTACTTTTTGGCGGGTTACCAGCTGCAGCAGCAGGTCGAACGGTCCGCTGTAGACCTGCGTCGACACGCGATACGACATCTTCGACCTCCTTTGACGGCGCCTTCGCGGCGCGGTTTGGGTGCATGCTGCGACCGTTTTACGCGGTCGACCTGTAAGTTTACCCTAGATGCCGGCGATTGCGAAGTTGAGCAGCCACTCGGCCAGCGGATACACGGTAACGTCGAAATACCGGCCGATCACGTCGATGCCGGTCCACATGGGCAGCAGGTACAGCACGATGATAAGGATCGGCATGGCGTATTGCTGCAGACGATAGTAGTTGGCGAGCGCCTTACCTTTGAGGAACGGCACGATGATCGACGAGCCGTCGAGCGGCGGGATCGGGATGAGGTTAAAGAACGCGAGCGACAGGTTGACCACGATAAAGGTGGCACCGAAGTTCATGATTTGGGACGCCACGGCAAAGGACATGCTGACATAGAGATTGCCGTATGCCACGTGCATGAGGGCGGCCGCGAGACACGCGAGCGCGATGTTCGATGCAGGGCCGGCCGCGCTCACTAGGACCTCGTCGCGCTTGGGGTGCTTGAGGTTGTTGAGGTAGACGGGCACGGGCTTGGCAAAGGCGAACACCGGGCCGCCGGCGGCAAGCATCAGCAGCGGCAGGAGGACGGTGCCAAACGGGTCGATGTGGTTGAGCGGGTTGAGCGAAACGCGGCCGCGTGAACGCGCCGTCTTATCGCCGAGCGCCCAGGCTGCGGCGGCGTGCGCGCTCTCGTGGATCACGATGCCAACGATGACGGCTACGGCGCTGGCGAGCAGGTTCATGAGGTAGCTGCTGGACATGTCGATCCCCTAGCGGACGCGGCGCGAGGCGCGCGTAAGCAGGTAGTCGGCCACAAATAGAATCACGGCGACGATAGCGTAATCCAGGCGAAACACGCCGCCAAAGGGCGACGTGATGACGCCGTAGCCGGCGATGGCGCTCGGCAGCGCGCGCGAAAGCTCAACGACAAAGCCCACGATCTGCAGCTTGGCGGTGAGGCCGCTAAAGCACAGCAGCACGGTCATCGCGCTCATAAAGATGCCGCAGATGCGGCACGCGATGGCGATAATGCTCATCGCCACGGCAGCAGCCTTACGAGAGTTCACGCGCGGTCTCCTCTTCGATCTGGGTGGAAAGCTCCAGCCATTCGTCCTCGAGCTTGGGCAGCTCTTGCTTAAGGCCGTTATATTCCCCCAGCGCGGCGTTGAACTTGTCCTGATCGGCATAAAGTTCTTCGCTTGCCATCAATTCCATAAGCTCGTCATAGCGGGCACGCTTCTTGTCGAGCTCCGTCTCGATCTTCTTGAGCTGGTTGCGCACGCCCTTGAGCTTTTTGTTGAGCGCAGCGCGGGCCTGGGCCTCGGCACGCTTTTGCTCCTTGGTCTTTTTGCCCTCGGCCGGCTTAGGCGCTGCAGCGGGGGTGTCGGCCTGGGCGGCACTGGCTTTGGTGGGCTTGGCCGCGGCGGGAGCACTCTCCCCTGCCGCCTCGGCGGCGGCGCGGGCCGCGAGGTCCTCGCGCTTGTAGAGGTAATAGTCGTAGTCGCCGTCGTAGACCGTGACCTTGCCGTCGCGGATATCGATGACGCGGTTGGCCACGGCGCGCACCAGGTGCTCGTCATGGCTGATGAGCACGATGGTGCCGGGGAAGTTTTGCAGGGCGCTCTCGAGCATATCCACCGAGTCAATGTCCAGGTGGTTGGTGGGCTCGTCCAGGCACAGGAGCGCCTCGGGCGCCACGAGCATCTTGGCCAGGGCCAAGCGCGCCTTTTCGCCGCCGGAGAGGACACGGACCTGCTTTTCGATTGCGTCGTTGTCGCTAAACAGGAAGGCGCCCAGCAGGCTGCGCTGCTGCGGCACGGTCCACTTGGGCGTGACGGTGTCGATTTCTTGCAGGACGGTGTTGGACTCGGTCATGCCTTCGAGCGCATGCTGGGCGTAATAGGCCACGCCCACGTTCGTGCCCAGGTCGCGCGTGCCGGTAGTGGGCGGCTCCAGGCCGGCGATGATCTTCATGAGCGTGGACTTGCCGGCGCCGTTGGGGCCGACGAGCGCCACATGCTCGCCGCGGTAGAGCTTAAGGTCGATATCGCTGTAGATGTGCTTGTTGCCGTAGGACTTGGATACGCCCTCCAGGCCCACGACCATGTCGCCCGAGCGCGGCGGGTCGGGGAACTTAAAGTCGATGTGCTTGTGGCCTTCGGGCAGGATGACGAGCTCTTTTTTAATCTGCTCGATCTTGCGGATGCGCTCCTGGGCCTGGGCTGCCTTGGTGGGCTTGTAGCGGAACTTGTCGACGAAGACCTGCATATGGGCGATGTCGCGCTCCTGGGCAGCGCGCTTTGCTCGCATCTGCTCCAGGTTGTCCTCGCGCTGCTTGAGGTAGCTGCTGTAGTTGCCGGTGTAGGTGGTTACGCGGCGGTTTTCGAGGGCGGCGACGTGGTCGACGCAGGCGTCCATGAAGGCGCGGTCGTGGCTGACGATGAGGACGGCGCCGTCGTAGTTGGCGATAAAGCCGCGCAGCCACTGGACGCTTTCGAGGTCCAGGTGGTTGGTGGGCTCGTCCAGAAGCAGCAGGTCGGGATGGCGCAGGAAGAGCTTGGCGAGCGCGATGCGCATTTGCCAGCCGCCCGAGAACTCGGAACACGGGCGCTCAAAGTCGGTGACCTTAAAGCCCAGGCCGGACAGGATCTTGCGGGCGTTGCTCTCGAGCTCGTAGCCGCCCAGGTGCTCAAAGCGGTCCTGGACCTGGCCGTACTCGTTAAGGAGTGCGTCGACGTCCTTGCCCTGCTCGGAGAGCTCGGTGATCTGGGCCTGCAGCTCGTTGGCGCGCTCGCCCATTCGGCGGATTTCTTTGGCGGCGGCCATGACCTCGGCGAGGATGGTGGTGTCCTTGTGCTCCAGGTTGGTTTCCTGCTCGAGGTAGCCCACCTGGCAATCCTTGGCGTACTGGACCTGGCCGGCGTCGGGGCTGTCGATGCCCATGATGATTTTGAGCATGGTGGTTTTGCCGGCGCCGTTGGGTCCCACGAGCGCAAAGCGCTCGCCGGGGTTGATCTGGAAGGACGCGCCGCTAAAGAGGACGCGCGCGCCGAAGCTTTTTTCGATCTTGTCGACCAGGAGGATCATGGTGCCGCCTTTGACCTTGTGTGCCTATATGAAAAAAGGCCCCAACTTGCGTTGGA